>NZ_CP036343.1:3590368-3890368 GCF_007746795.1 Gimesia algae | reverse complement strand
AGGACCTTCCTTGGTCAAATGTCTTCACACACCACCCAAGAACGGCCCTGCCAGAACGCAGCATAATGCCAGGAGACGTTTTGCCAAACACAATTTCCAGCGAACTGGCAAAAAATAAGAAAATTAAAAACGTGACGGCGTCACGAAAGAATCGTTGTCCAAATACAAATCAAAAAAACAGCGGCAGTGCCATTCGTACAGACCCCTTTATTGTTCCCCTAAATAGGTGTAAGTGATGAGTGATGATATCGATCTTCCACAAAAAGAGCCTTGGGACATACGTCTAGAACAATGGGAAAAGCGAAGTCGGCGGAACAAAGTGATCGGGTTTTTGATCTTGCTTTTGGTTCTTGGTTTTGGTTACTGGGAATTTGAAAAAGAGAGAAGTGAGGCTGCAGCGTTTGCACATGACCTCGTCCAGATAAACGAACTAAAGGTCTTATTTATTGACCTCATTGATTTAACAGGAAATCAAAATGGGGGAGAAGTGACAGTCACCTTCAGGGAAGAAACAGTGCTTCTCAAAGGTCCGGAAATCCTGGCTTACTTGACGAAACCAAACTCTAAAGGAAAGCATGCAACCCTATTTAGATATGGAAGCGTCTCTACTTTATCACCGAAAGAGCTTGAAGAAAAATTGAAAGGACACACGGTCGCTGAAACACTGATACCAAAGTCCCCGGAAGACTAACACCAAACAAACAAAGCCGCAGCTAATTTAGTAGAGAAGTGTTTAGAAAAAGAGGGTAGGGATTTTTGAATTAGGTTTAGCCCTCTTTATTGTTTCGAAAAGAAAAAAAGTGCCTTTGATTCCTGACACCTTTTCGCTTTCAGGGGAACAGTCAATGACTTCAAAAGTAAGCATCACTGGATATTTTTTCGTTTGTACCATTCTCTTTTATCCCACAACCTCCAAGTCGGAAGAGAAGCCGTCGCAAACGGGTTCCCAACAACAGCCCGCCGTGGCAGCGAAGCCTGCCAGCACAAAGCAGGGGCTGAAACGGTTTCACGTCGGTCAACCTGCGCCCCTCATTGAAGGTTTTGCCAGCGATGGCAATGTGAGCAATCTGAAAACGAATCAAGGCAGTTTTACGCTACTCGCCTATTGGTCGCTGAAGGACAAGCATTACGAACAGGATCTGCGCAGAGTAGAACGAATCTTCAAAAAACACGGCACACGTCCCGATTTCAAAATCATCAGTTTCTGGAGGGAAGACTGGCCCGAATATCAGGCGGAGATGAATCGCCGCGGGTCTGCATTTTACGGCAGCCGCGACTGGTGGAAACTGAAATTCATCGATTCTGATCACAGCCAACAGGGGGCAAACGAACCAGACCGCCTCTGGGGAAACGATATCAAAGCTGGCAAGACACCCGTTTATATTCTGCTGGACAAAGAACACAAATTTCTGGCAATTGAGATTCCCGGCGACCAGCTTGAGAAAACGGTGGAGCAGCATTTAAATCTCATAGCAGATTAAGCAGTTCTCGCTGCTGGAAGTGGGAGTCTAGAACTCCGCAACGGGAAACGTCAGGCTGATTCCGGGGCGTGATGGTGTGGTTATATTTCTGTGGAGTTGACGTTGGAGTCGAGACGGTTTTCCCAATCAGAGCACGCGGACGCGTGCCACTGTTGGCTTGCTGCGACCTCCTGCTCGCTGCGCTCGGCCCGGATTGCATCCGGGCTCACCCATTTCTTTTTTGCTGAACCATCGTCTGCGTTCTGTGTTTAGTGGGTCGGGATTTTCATCTGCGGGGCATGGAAGCCGATCTTTATAATTTGTGGTGAAGTACGTCGGAAAGCCTTGATTGGAATCACTGTCGGACGAGTCGACAGTGGCACGCGGACGGTTTTCTTTGTTGGGTGAGTTTTTCAGAGGCCTGTTTTTCTACCACGAAAAGTACGAAAAGACACGAACGTTTCATGTGACCTTACGAACTGAGGAACGATGTAGAGTGGTTGACTGTTTCGATAAATTATTCATTGATGAGTCTTGTGAGAGAACTGATTCCAGGATCAGTTTGTTTTCATTGTTCGAAGGGAAATCTTATGCAGAGGCGTGGGGGTGTCAAGGGGGGACGAATCGAATCGGGTGGCGATATGGGTTGATAGGGGGCCGATCTGGTGCGATATTCGGGTGGTGCCGGAGTGAAAGGCTGCGAAGTGCGGCGACCCGCAGGCATACATCGGGAACTGATGCTGATGTGGGAACTGATTATCTGGAAAAAAAGGGCCTGAATCGGGTGCACACTGCGAACAAGTGGCGCGTGTTTCGGTGCACTGTAAACTGGGCACGCGCGCGACTCAAAGCAGCGCTTATCGCTGTTGGCGCGGCGGGGTCAAGGGGAGTTTTTTCAGTAGGAGTGATCAAATGAGACGAGTCGACGGTGTCCCGTTTTACTGTCGCGTCTCCAGGGGCAATGGAGTTGAGTATAAAAAATGATCGCTGTCATGGTTCAATATGATGTGATTCAGAGACTTCAGGAGTGAACAGTGCTGACTGCTGGTGAGTTCACATCTGGTCGGATCCGGGATAATTACGAAAGAGATTGTCTGAGCGGGTTGTTTCTCATGCCTCGTGTGAACCCTCGCGCAGGGGATGAATTTAACGAAACATGGAGGGCAAACTTTGAATTTTAACTTCTGATCTGTTGAACTCTTGATGAATCTGTGAAGCAGCCCTTGCGAACAGGCGGGTTTCGCGTTCACAATAGGCGAATTCAATTCAGCCTGAGTTCGGGTATTTTACAGCATTTTCAGAGCCTGCCTTTTCCGATCGTGATTGAGCATGATCGGTTGGGATCTCGTTCGCTGCTCTGGTAGTCATCAAGGTGGATGTTTCGATGTGGTCTTCGCGTCTGTTCTGGAAGCTGTTTCTGGTCTATGCCGGTTTAAATATTGTGTCAGCGATTGTCTTTGGTCTCATCGTGTCCGGACGACAACAGACCCAGGTCGTTGAGCAGGTACAACAGCGACTGCATGATTCTGCTGTGATCATGCGGAGCAGTCTGGAAGGTGTGTTCCAGGATGGTATTTCCGAACCATTACAGAAAAGAGTCAGGAAACTGGGAGAGGAAACCGGAACACGTTTGACCCTGATTGATATGGAGGGAGCCGTTCTGGCAGAGTCGGACCAGGATACTTTAGAGCTGGTTCGCGAGATGGAAAATCACAAGAATCGCGTCGAAGTCATCCAGGCGATTTCTTCTGGTAACGGGAGTTCCGAACGCACTAGCCCCACTTTAAGCGAACCGATGCTGTACTATGCCGTTTTGTATGAGCATGATGGCGAACCCAAGGGCGTCGTGCGGGTTGCCATTACGATGGCGAAAATTCAGAAAGAGATTTCGTCGATCGAAAAGCTGATCTGGAGTATCGCCTTACTGGTCAGTTTTACTGTCATGTTGCTGACTTATTGGGTTGTGGCGCGGATGATCCGTCCCTTGACGATTCTGACTCACGCCGCCGAATCCATAGCGAATGGGGATTATGATCAGAAGCTCTATTTCCCGCAGCATGACGAGTTGGGAATCCTGGCGCAGTCATTTAATCATATGAGTAAAGAAATGGCAGAACGTGTACGTCAGTTGCAGGCCAGTGGCGACCGTTTGAGTACCGTTCTGGAAGGGATGGTCGAAGGCGTGATTGCGATCAATGAACGGCAGCATGTCCTGTTTGCGAATGAATCTGCAGGCAGACTGTTGTTTTTCTCACCAGAAGATGCGGAGGGTAAGGCGCTCTTTGAATCGGTGCGAAATCATCAACTGCAGAAATCTGTTACGGAAGTGCTGAAGACCCTGGAACCGCAGCGGATGGAAGTCGAACTGGAAAGCACGAGTGATCGCATTCTGGGAGTCACGACGACTCCCTTACCGGGGACACCCTGTCCGGGTCTGGTGATCGTACTGTTTGATATGACGGAATTACGCCGCCTGGAGTCGCTGCGGCAGGAATTCGTTGCCAATGTATCGCATGAATTGAAAACGCCACTCAGTTCCATCAAGGCATACACAGAAACACTCATTCGGGGCGCGATGGATGATCCCGATATCAATAAGACATTTTTGCTGCGAATTGAAGAGCAGGCCGACCGGTTACATCAGCTCATTCTGGATCTGATCAGTCTGGCCAGTATTGAATCCGGTAACCAGGTATTCGATATTATCAGCATAGAGCTGAGGCCGTTTGTGGAGTCCTGCCTGGTGGATCAGCAGAAAGTGGCCGAGTCAAAACAGATCGAACTGTTAATTGAAGAAAAGGAGCCCGGGATCAAAGTGAAGGCCGACGAAGAAGGTCTGCATCAAATCCTGGGGAACCTGATTAACAATGCGATTAAATACACGCCCGACCAGGGGCGCATCACCATTCGCTGGCAATGCGAAGAGGGAAATATGGTGTTGCTGCAGGTGCAGGACACTGGAATCGGGATTGCGGAAAAATATCAGGCACGCCTGTTTGAGCGATTTTTCCGTGTTGATAAAGCCCGTTCGCGGGAGCTGGGGGGGACTGGTCTGGGGCTCTCCATCGTGAAACATCTGGTTCAGTCTTTTAATGGAACCATCGGCGTGAGCAGCAAGGTCGGGGAAGGTAGCACGTTTTCGGTGCGGTTGCCTCGGGGGTAGTCTTCACAATGTAAAACGCCGTAAATGTAATATATCATAAGAGTTAAGGTGAATGAGCCAGGCATTTTGATGTTCTGGAAAGATTAAGTACTTCACGGTTTCTTAATATGATCTTAACAAATTGCGGTTATGGTAACACGCGTCTGAGAGAGACCGTTCACGTCGTTACGCTTCTTGTCCGAAGTGTCTGGCGTGGAGTTTAAAACAAATATCAAACTTGTTTACCAGTATATCGCAATTGGGAGAGACAGACGAAATGATCACAACGAACATCGGGAAAGTATTGGCTGTGTTGAGTCTGGCCATTGGGATTTCCCTGATTGGTGTTGGATGCTCAGGAGGCGGCAACAACAGTGCTGAACCAGGTGCTCAATCAAAAGGTTCTGAACCAGAAGATTCAGAAGCAGGGAACCTGGCTGGAGACGTCAAGATTGACGGGTCGAGTACCGTTTACCCGGTGAGTGAAGCTGTGGCAGAGGAGTTTCGTGCGGTTCAACCCAAGGTCCGCGTGACCGTTGGTGTATCTGGTACTGGTGGCGGAATGAAGAAGTTTATCGCCGGCGAAGTAGATATCTGCGACGCCTCTCGAGCGATGAAAGAAAAGGAAGCTGCTGCCTGCAAAGAACAGGGAATCGAATTCATCGAGCTGTCCGTCTCGTTTGATGGTCTGGCTGTGATCGTGAATCCCAAGAACGACTGGTGCGACTGCCTGACAGTAGGTCAGTTGAAAGAACTGTGGCGACCTGAAAGCGGTGTCAAACAGTGGAAAGACCTCGATCCTAAATGGCCTGCAGAAGATATCAAGCTGTACGGTCCGGGAACTGACTCAGGGACATTTGATTATTTCACAGAAGCAATTGTAGGCGAGTCCAAAGCCAGTCGTGCAGATTACACAGCCAGTGAAGATGATAATGTGCTGGTGACAGGGGTTTCCGAAGACAAAAACTCTCTGGGATACTTCGGGTATGCCTATTATGACGAGAATAAAAGCAAGTTGAAGCTGTTAGGTGTTGATGGTGGAAAAGGTTGTAAGAAGCCTTCCCTGGAAACGGTTCGCGATAATTCTTATGCACCGTTATCCCGCCCTCTGTTCATCTACGTGCGGAAATCTTCTCTGGAGCGACCTGAGGTCGTTGCCTTTGTGAAGTTCTACCTGGAAAACGCAGCTGCCTTGTCGAAAGACGTGGGTTATGTACCTGTTTCCGATGAAGTCCAGGAAGCGAACATGAAAGCTTTTAATGGAGCGACATCCAAGTAATGGTAGATGGTTCGAATCCGGAACAATCGCTTAAGATGGAAGGTAGTGAGGCAGCTGTTCTGCAGTTGTCTCACTCTTCGTCTTTAGAAAAGCCTGGAGGGTTGTGGTATAGTCTGCGGCCATTCTATGAGGGTTGTATTCACTTTACACTGTTTGTCTGTGCCAGTATTTCCATACTGGTTACCGTAGGCATTGTGGTGGTCCTGCTATATGAATCAGTGCAGTTTTTTTACGACGTTTCTATTATTGAGTTCTTAACCGGTACCAGGTGGAGTCCGCTGCTAAAGCCACAGCATTTTGGCATATTACCGCTGTTGTGTGGGACCATGCTGGTGGCCGCCGGTTCTGCAGTGGTCGCTGTTCCCATAGGCCTGGGGACTGCCATTTACCTGAGTGAATACGCGTCTCCCCGTTTTCGTGATATTGTGAAACCGATGCTGGAAATTCTGGCAGGGATTCCTTCAGTCGTATATGGATATCTGGCGATCGTATTTGTATCTCCGATTATTCGTTACATCTTTCCCAGTGCCGGCGTCTTTAACGCGGCCAGTGCCTGTATCGTGGTCGGGATCATGATTCTGCCGATGATCATTTCTCTGAGCGAAGATATCCTGCAGTCAGTTCCGCTATCTTTGAGAGCTGCCGCTTTTGCACTGGGAGCTAATAAATTTGAGGTGACCGTACGTGTGATCTTACCAGCAGCATTGTCAGGGATTATTGCCAGTTTTCTATTAGCGATTTCCCGTGCCATTGGAGAGACGATGGCAGTGACTCTGGCAGCCGGTGCAACCCCCAAGCTGACGTTGAATCCCCTGGAAAGTATTCAGACGATGACCGCCTATATCGTGCAGGTGAGTCAGGGAGACACACCGACAGGTACTGTCGAATATCGAACGATTTTTGCAGTAGGACTGTCCTTGTTCATAACCACGATGATCATGAATGTGATTGCTCAATATATTCTCTCTCGAGTAGGAGAGAATTACGAATGAGCTCAAAACTTGATATCTATACGACTAAGCGGCGCGGCCGAATCACAAATATGCTGTTCACGTCTGTCTGTTTCCTGGCGACGATTACCTGTGTATTGATGCTGGTGGTGTTGATCTGGAATATTATTGTGCAGGGAAAAGACTGGCTGAGCTGGGATTTCATTGACCATCTACCATCCCGTTTTGCCCATAAAGCGGGTATTAAATCTGCCTTGTGGGGCAGTATCTGGTTAATCAGTCTGACAGCATTGTTCTCTGTTCCTTTGGGAGTCGGGGCTGCACTCTATCTTGAAGAGTATGCACCTCGCAGTCGTTGGCGCAAATTGATTCAATTGAATATTGCCAATCTGGCTGGTGTGCCTTCCATCGTGTATGGCATTCTGGGGCTCGGTCTGTTTGTGCGGGCACTGCAGTTGAAGGGAAGCGTACTTTCCGGTGCACTGACACTGACCCTGGTGGTATTGCCCATCATTATTCTGGCTTCGCAGGAAGCTTTAAGGTCGGTTCCCGATTCCATCCGACGTTCAGCATATGCCCTGGGCGCGACTCGCTGGCAGACTGTCTGGTATCAGGTATTACCAGCATCCCTGCCTGGAATCATGACGGGAGTGATCTTGTCCCTGTCCCGTGCATTAGGTGAGGCAGCACCTTTAATTGCAGTGGGTGCACTGGCTTATGTGCCCTTTGTTCCAGAAAAATTATCTGATGAGTTTACCGCGCTACCCATCCAGATTTTCATCTGGACTTCCCGGCCTCAGGAGGAATTTCATCATCTGGCTGCTGCAGGGATCCTGGTTCTGCTGGTGGTTCTGGTCAGCATGAATGCGATTGCCATTTTTGTACGTCATAAATATGGGAAAAAGATTCGCTGGTAATATGGATGGATTTTGTGCTACCTCAAAAACAGAGAAAAACATCGACACAGTTTTGATCAAAATTATCTATAATGGGTCTCAGCAAGGATTTTCAATCCATGGCTTCAACACCTTCGGTTAAAAATAATATGCAACCATCCGACAAGACGACTTCAGATCACTCTAAAGGCCCGATCGTCCGTCCTTCCATTCCGGAAGGAAAGAATATGCGGACGGCCGACGAATTGGCACAGGCCACTGAAAAAATCAGTGTGAGTGATTTGTCGTTTTATTATTCGGAGAATCGTGCTTTAACCGATATTTCGCTTTCCATACCAGAACGCTGTGTGACTGCCTTTATTGGTCCATCTGGTTGTGGCAAATCAACATTTTTACGATGTCTCAATCGAATGAATGACATGATTGAAGGGACTCGGGTAGAAGGAAAGATTCTGCTGGAAGGGCAGGATATCTATTCGTCTCGAACTGACATTGTCACTTTGCGTAAACGGATTGGAATGGTATTCCAGAAGTCGACTCCCTTTCCCAAGTCCATTTTTGACAATGTTTCTTTTGGTCCCAAGATCGCCGGCATCCGCAAGAAAAAAGATTTATTCGAGATTGTAGAACGATCACTGCAGCGTTCTGCACTCTGGGATGAAGTGAAGGATCGTTTAAGTGAATCGGCCCTCAATCTTTCAGGGGGGCAGCAGCAGCGGCTGTGTATAGCACGGGCTCTGGCAAATGATCCGGATATTCTGCTGATGGATGAGCCGGCTTCCGCACTGGATCCGGCATCAACAGCGCGGATTGAAGATTTGATTTTTGAGCTGAAAGAACAGTATACGATCGTCATTGTGACGCATAATATGCAGCAGGCCGCGCGTGTTTCTGACCAGGCCGCGTTTTTCTATCAGGGGTTGCTGATAGAATCGGGGGCGACTGAAGAGTTGTTTACGAATCCCAAGAAACAACAGACCGAAGATTATATTACAGGCAGATTCGGATAAGCCAATGACAAAACACCTACAGCGGGACATGGAGTCACTTGAGAGAGAGATCATCACACAATCTTCGCTGGTTGAAGAGATGATCTCCAAGGCCAGTCGTGCCCTTTTCGAAGTTCAGGTTGATCTGGCGAATGAAGTCATGGAGAAAGAACACGCCATCAACGAAAGTGAAGTCAAGATTGAAGAAGATTGTCTGAAAATTCTGGCGTTACATCAACCGGTCGCCGTGGATTTACGTGAGACGGCGACCGTGTTGAAAATCAATAATGATCTGGAACGGATTGCCGACCTGGCTGTGAATATCGCGGAACGGACCATTGGGTTGTCACACTATCCCAACTTTCGAATTCCCGCTTCTCTGGAACCGATGACGAAAGTCACTGTCTCCATGCTGCGTGATGCCATTGATGCCTTCATTGATTTTGATACAGAAAAAGCACGCAGCGTCTGTAAGCGTGATGACATTGTTGATGGTTACAACCGGGAGATTATCAATGAAATTTATCAGTTGATGCAGACGGATCCCAATTTGATTAAACCGGCATTACATTTCTTTTCTTCAGCTCGCCACATAGAACGTATTGCCGACCATACAACTAATATTGCTGAAGATGTTATCTACCTGACTGAGGGTGAGATTGTTCGCCATCGGCATAAGGAAACATTTTCTACCTGATTCCATTTTATTTAGGTGGTGTAAGAAAAAGATATGTCAAAGAAACGCATTCTTGTGATAGAAGATGATCGTTCTCTCTCTGAAGTTCTCGCATACAATTTGCGGCAGGAGAAATACGATGCTGTGGTTGCCCTTGATGGAATGGACGGTCTGCGACAGGCGCAACTCAAAACACCGGACCTGATCATTCTGGACCTGATGCTTCCCCAGATGGACGGGCTGGAAGTCTGTCGTCGGCTCCGATCGGATCCGGTAACCAGTAATATTCTAATCCTGATGCTGACGGCCAAGTCCGAAGAAACGGACCAGGTGGTTGGTTTCACGTTAGGAGCCGACGATTACGTCACCAAACCGTTCAGTGTCAAGATTCTGCTGGAACGGATCAAAGCTCTGCTCAGACGCCGTGAAAGTAACGGCGAAGCATCAGATACGATTGTCAGTCAAGGTGTGATGATCGACCGCCGGCGGCATCGTGTAATGATTGATGATATCCCCATTTCTTTAACTCGGAGTGAATTTGAACTGCTGGAAGCTCTGGTTCGTCAACCTGGTCGTGTTTTCTCTCGTGCAGAACTGATTGATGCTGCTCTGGGAGACGACGCTCTGGTCCTGGAGCGAACCATCGATGTGCATATCCGGGCATTACGTCAGAAGCTGGATAAGCATTCAGAGTTAATTGAGACGGTGCGCGGTGTTGGTTACCGCTTTCGGGATCCTGATACCGCCTTCAAAAAACAAACAACGTAAAACCTCAAGCATATTTCGCCAAGACAGGTCTGCCGTTAAAAGCAGGCCTTTTTTTGTATCTATAAAGAAGAGGAAAGGTGGCTTTTTTCAGTTACTTGTCGCCATTATGTGTACATGCGAATGCCTGTTGTGGGGTGTCTCTCTGAATAAGCAATAAATCTTTTTTGAGAGTAGTTGACAGTACTCAAAAGGCCGATATACTATTCTTAGTTGAGACTGAGTCTCATACTCTACTTGCAGTGAGGCCAAACCTGAAAACGGGGTTTTAAAGACCGTTCCTACCTGATTGAATCCCGTAATCACCACGCAACCAGCTTTCAATAAAAAAAGCATCAGTCACAAAGGATGCGACTGATGCCAGGGTATAACGCGAAATGTCTACCGTTACCGAGAGCCAGTTTGAACGATCAACGGCAGTCCCCGTTCCTGGGGTTGCCACACGTCGAAAATTTCTCTGCCACTGCCTGAAAGTGACACCAGAAGAAGTCCAGCAGTGCATTACAGTCAGCAATGCTGAGACGGTCCATGAAGTGACCCGTGGGTGTGGTGCAGGAAAAGGTTGCACGGCCTGCCATTGTCGGATTAAAGACCTGCTGGCAGGTGCATGCGATGACTGTGGCCAGTCCAAACGGCGTTGCCTGTGTGCGGCGCAGCCAGCTTAGTCTGCTCTTTACCACCAAAGCCCCTTTGATTAACAGTCCGTAAACCGCCGGATTGCTCTGTTATTCGTGGATCTGTCCTGCCAGGTAGTTCTGGATTCCGACCTGTTTGATCAGTTCCATCTGCGATTCGCACCAGTCGATGCTTTCTTCAGATTCAACGACCATCTGATCCATCAATTCGCGGCTGCCAGCATCTTTTTCTTCGTGACACAGTTCAATTGCCGAGTTGTAGGTAGACACGCCTTTCATCTCCAGTTCGAGGCTGTTCTGGATCTGTTCCTCTACCGTTTTGCCTACACGAATGACATCGTAGCGGGCAATTTCAGGCACTCCTTCCAGGTACAGGATCCGGTCGATGACCTGGTCAGCGTGTTTCATTTCTTCAATGGATTCATCATAAAAGTGCTTGGCCAACTTAGCAAAACCCCAGTCTTTACACATCTTCGATGAGATAAAATACAGGTTGATGGCTGTCAACTCGATTGTGAGTCCCTCGTTTAATGCGTCGATTATTTTCTGACTACCCTTCATTGGTCTTGCTTTCTCTTTTTGTTTTCTGGTAATGCTGCCTTCAACCTGGAGACACGCTGGATGTAGTATTCGTGAATTGAAGGACATGTTCCAGACTGATGCTGTCTAAAATTCTCTATTTTTACGTATTGAAACGAGATCTCTCCCATCGCGGGCTGACAGCAGAATATTTTGAAACAGATTCTCAATACAGACCTGCTTTATGGCTCCAGATTGAGGAGTTCGACTTTACGAAACTCAATCGGGTGGCTTTCGGACTGCAGCGAAATGGTACCCTTCTCGAGCATGAGAGGAGCCCCCTGTTCAATCAGTTTTTGGGCATTGGCATCCTCCGGGTCCAGTTGAGGCTTCGTGTAAGAGAGCACTGTTTCTCCATCGATAATGTGTTTGATGATTTTGTTGCCGCGGACCTCGACTTCCACGGTGATCCATTGATCTCCATGGTAGGTTTTGGAATGTGAGTTGACGCAGTGCGGTTTAAACAGCTTATCATCCATGACAACGTGAGTGCCCGGGGTACACAGGTTGGCAGTTGTGCGGGTTCCCGTCCCCTTTCCACCCAGTAACTGCACTTCAATGGAAACCGGGAACTCCTGGTCTTTCGACATGCTTTCCGGGGTCTGACCATGGACCATGATTCCACTGTTGCGAAAGGCCCAGTCTGGTCCGCCTGTTGACTGCTCTCCGGTGAATCGATATTCGACCCGAATGATGTAATGTGAAAACGGAGTTTTGTAGAACAGGTGTCCGAATTTTTTTTCAAATTCACCGTACTGATCATAGCCAACTTTCAGCAAGCCATCTTCAACGTGGAATGTATTGCCAAAGTTCTCATTCACATCGTAACCTCGGATTTTTATCGTCCAGTCATCCAGGTCTTTACCATTGAACAATGAAATCCATTTTTTTTCCGGGCTGGTTTCTGCTGCAGAAACGATGGAACCAAGGCAGAGACAGAAAAACAGGCTCAAGCAGAGCATCAGGGATGAAGCAGATTTCACGAAAGTGTTCCTTAATCACGGCGCGTGCAATACAGGCAGGACAACAGACGATCCGTTGACCATGAGTCCTGGGAATGGGGTCAGTAAGTCAGGTGAATCATTCAGATTACTCGGCAGACCGTTCATCGATTATAAACTGCCAAACGGCAAATGACACGTTATTGCGAACGAACTTTACAGATTTCAATGAGTCACAGTGAAGGCGTAGCGGGTAGTGAACTCTATCAACAAAAAAACGCCCGTTATGAATTAACGGGCGTTTCAAATCAAAGAGTTACCAGAGAACTGGTCTCGGCGAGCTTAGCTGCCGGATTCTTCTTTTTTAGGCTCTTCTCCGCCTTCTGGAACTTCAGCGCCAGCACCACCGGTTGTGGAACCAGCTTCAGCGGGAGCGTCAGCTGCGGGAGCATCAGTTGCAGGAGCATCGCCTGCAGGGGCAGGAGCATCAGCTGCGGGTTTGCCGCATCCGACGGCCCATGCTGAAATACTGATAGTCGCCAGCACGACGAACAGTCGGCTCAGTTTTGTGAAAGACATTTTATTGTCCTTTCCGAATAGTTGTTGTAGAAAATGAGTCACTTGGCCACTGTCTATAAAAGACATTGTCTAAAAGCATTAAAAAATGAGACACTACAGAATTCAAGCGACAATCATCTTTTAAACTCATATTTCAGTTTGAAATCAGGGAAAGGCAGCTTTTTTTCAGTTCAGTTGACTATTCCTACTGGATTAAAAGTGGAAGCTGGCGGGAGCAAAGGGATTGGCAGGATCCTGCAGTTAATAAAAAACAGGCCGATTGGGGTGCCAAAAACAGGGAAAAAGGTCAAGATTAAATTCAGACAAACCTTCATTTTCAGGCAGAATCTTAGGGTTTTAGTTTTTTAGAATTCTCAAAAATTTTATAAGAAACTTTGATATAACAGTTTGCTAATTCGTTCAGGGTTTGTCACACTTATCTCAGGTTGAATGACGCTGAAGTGGTTTTCAATCTCATTTATATAAGTGTCCAATTCATGGGCAACCTGATTATTTCATTATTTTTGCGTTATAATACGCTGTGCGTATTTTTTCAGTGTGTCACTATTTTATAAGCGAATTTGCTAAAAGTGGTGATCAGTTACAGAGTGACAATAAACTCCGTTTTATTGTCGAGAGACTTTTAAGTTAGAGGATGGGCTTTATGGCCACTGGAACAATCAAAAAAATTACTGAAAAAGGGTTTGGCTTCATTAACGATGGCCAACAGGATATCTTTTTTCATCTCTCATCACTGGATGGCATCACATTCGATCAACTGGTTGAAGGTCAAACTGTAGAGTTTGAAACTGAAAAGAGTGATCGAGGCCTGCGTGCAGTTCGAGTTACTACTTCCGAGTAGAATCTAGACCAAACATTTCAATCCCACGCTTCAACGGTATTGTGTAACATTCCGAGCCCCTGTATCTCGATGCAGGCCTGGTCTTCAGGCTGAAGGTATACGGGGGGTTTACGGGCCATACCAACTCCGGGGGGCGTACCGGTAAAGATGATATCGCCGGGTTCGAGTGTCAATATCTGAGACACGAACGCGATTACCTGTTCTATGGTAAAGATAAATTTATCGGTATTGGAATTCTGCAAAACCTCTCCATTAAGTGTCAATTTAATGGAGAGGCTGTTTGCATCTTTGATCTCATCTGCCGTTACCAGGTAAGGGCCAGTCGGGGCAAATGTGTCCGCTGTTTTTCCCAGCAGCCACTGTCCGCCCGGACGTCCTATCTGCCAGTCGCGCGCTGAGACATCGTGGCCGTTCATGTAGCCGGCGATGTAGTTTAGTGCGTCTGCCTGGGTCACGTTACGACATGTTTTTCCGATTACCGCCACGAGTTCGGCTTCATAATCAACTTCGCGGGCGACAGAAGGAATCCGTATTGGCTGTCCTGAGCCTGTCACGGAACTGCTGAACTTGCTGAAGCAAACAGGTTCATCGGGGAAGGGCATGCCCGTTTCCTCTGCATGGTCACGGTAATTTAAACCGATACAGAGCACTTTTCCTGGTGAGGGAATCGGTGCCAGCAAGGTACCTGTAATCTGTCGATCTGCCTGTTGCGCCTGCTCTGCAGCTGCCTTTGCGCGCTCCAGGCCTCCTTCCACCGCCAGAATTCCTTTTAGTGATCGTGGCAGGCTTTCATCAAAAGCTGACAGATCAAAAAATGTCAGCTTGTTATCCTGGTCAATCACAGAGGCAACTTGAATGCCATTCTCTGTCTGGATTGTCGCTAACTTCATGCTAGTCATCTCCTTGGATTGTTTTTCTGGGACTTCAGGAAGCAGGTTGCAGGTCGTTTCAGATTCGCTGGAATCTTATGCCGCTGCTTCAGGTGGGGTAGTGAACGTCAGGATCATAGCTTTCTGTTTCATCGAGATACAGGTCTGTTACTGCTTTTCCTGTTGTGGGTTTCAAATAACTGATACGTAAGATTTTCTTCTCGACGGTGGAATGTTATGCTGTCAGCTGTGAGTTTTCTCTGGTGATCAGCAGAAACTCTGATACAAAATTTCTGTTTCAGCTCTTATTAATTCGGATGATACTATGACAAAAGCAACCTATAAAGATGCCGGTGTTGACCTGGATCTCTATCAGAAAGCAATGTCTTCCATTCATCCACTGCTGGGAAAAACCCATCTGGCGCAAAAAGCACGCGTGATGGATCTACCCGGTGGTTTTGCCGGTCTCTTCCGCTTGAATAATCCCGAACCTGGGCCCGCAGGTCGAAAATATGAAGACCCGGTTCTGGTTTCCGGGACCGATGGTGTCGGAACAAAAATCAAAGTGGCAATCGAGGCAGAAACTTATAATACGATCGGCATTGATCTGGTCGCCATGTGCGTGAACGACTGTCTCTGCCTGGGCGCAGAACCCTTGTTCTTTCTTGATTACATCGCGTTAGGCAAGGATGATCCCGAACGACTGGTGGAACTTATGGAAGGGGTCAGCAAAGGTTGTGTCCTCTCGAAATCAGCTCTACTGGGTGGGGAAACGGCGATCATGCCCGACCTGTACGGCGATGGTGACTTTGATATGGCCGGTTTCTCCGTCGGCGTTGTTGAACGCAACCAGGTTCTGGATGGGCATGCGATCCAGGCAGGTGATGTTGTGCTGGGGCTGGAATCGAGTGGATTTCACTCCAACGGCTATAGCCTGATCCGCAAGGTCGTCTTTGAAATGGCGGGACTGAGGATTAACGATCCCATCGAAGAGTTGAATCAGCGAACCGTCGCCAGTGTCCTGCTGGAACCCACCCGGATTTATGCTGCTGCCATCAGTTCCGTCGTTCGCAGCTATCCCGATCAGATTGTGATCAGCGGAATGGCACATATCACTGGAGGCGGGCTGGTTGAAAATATCGAGCGAATTCTGCCCGCCAACCGCCGCATTGAAATCAAGAAATCGACCTGGGAAGTCCCACCTGCATTCAGCTGGCTGCAGTCACTGGGAAATATCGATGAAGAGGAAATGTTCCGCGTCTTCAATATGGGAATCGGTATGGTCGCCATTGTCAGGGCAGATCAGGCGAAAGCAGTTCGGGAAAAACTGCACGCCAGCCATTGCCCTACTCATATCCTGGGTAAAGTTGCTCAAGGCGAAAAGCAGGTCACGCTTGTCTGAGACATTGTGTTCAGAACAGACTCAAATTTGATCAGAGTCGTAAGTGGATTTTATTCTTTTCCAAGTGACGCACGATCAACCATGTGACCCAGAAAAAGAGCACAAAACTCCCCCAGGCATACCAGTTGGCAGCATCTTTGGTGGTAAACGGTTTGACGGCTTCTCCGACCAGTTCCTGTAGAATATAAGCTATCAGTGCATTCGTACCCAGCGTGCGGAACAGCGGGATCTGCAGGTTGCCTCGATCACAGGCCAGGTGAAACAGCAGGTAGACAAACAGGGAAAGGCCCGCTGAAAAGACCAGGTAGGAAAGAGTTCCCGCCCGCTGACTCATCATCCAGTAATTCCACTGCCGCTGGTCCTGTTCCGGCGGTTTGACGAACGGGGGCTCCGCCAGATACGCCGACAGCGGTTCTCCCTGTTTGGCTTCCCATTGTCTTTCATCCGGAATGACAGGATGAGTGGCAAGTTTCTCTGTCGCAAGTTGCTCTGAAATCGGGACATCATAGAATCGTGTGCCGCAGGAGATGGCCCAGCCCAACAGCATCAGGGTAAAAGACCAGAAGAGAATCGGCTTCACTCGTGGCAAACCCTCTGCTTCTACGACCCAGTCGCAGGCCAGCGTGCCGATGATCGCAGGAATCGTCCAGGTCAGGAAACCGAGCGGACCGCCATCAATGCCGTTCGGTGAAGTATTCACCCAGGTGAAGTAGAAGTAGTACGAGAGAATCACATGAGCGACTGCGGAGAAGATCATAAAGCCAACCCGTACCGAAGCCCGCGCGCGGATGACGGGTGTAATCCAGAGGGACGTTACCGCGATGTGCATCAGCGTCTGAAACCAGTTACGTTTGAGTGGGTCGGCAATGGCGCCCCAGATTCCCAGTGATTGCAGTTCCTCCCAGGTATTGGCAATGGGATCGACGCGGTACATTATCAGTGAAACCAGCACCAGGCCCAGTAGTCGTCTCACAACGCGCGCGTAGGCAGAAACAGCACCGTCTGTCTGAACGCGTCTGCCGAACGTCAGCCGATAAGCAAAGCCAACCGCGAACAGGAAGTGTGGCATGATCGTGTCAGCGTAACTGCAGTACGTATTGTGATGTTTGAGTACGATCGGGCAGACCACGAAAAAACCCATGTAATTGACCAGGAACATGCCCGCCACCGTGTAACCGCGAAACTGGTCCAGGGAGACGATACGTTTGTTGAATTTCTCTGCCGTCGTAGAAGTCGTGGTGTCTGTCATGCTGTTCCGTCTATTTCAAAGAGCTTCTGGAAAAAGCAACGGGAATTGGTGTTAGTCTCTACTAGATCGTATCACATTTAACCATAGCGTTTCTCAATCTATCATACTCGTTCCAAATGGCTCTGGAGACGCTATGGTAAAACTGAACACAGTCTATACGATCTGACAGATAAATTAAAATATGGTACCTTTAAATTCGAGTGAAGTAGCAGGCGATGTTCTCAGACTATGACTGAAAAAATAGTAAGCAAGTCCTACTCCGATTTTCAGCGCGTCCATTTCTGATCGCGACGGAAGATGCCCGGGGTTGAGCCAGTCTGCTTCTTGAAGGCGACATTCAAGTATTCGGCGTGGCGGAACCCGGTGCGCGCTGCGATTTCAATTAACGAGAGTTCGGTTTCTTCCAGCAACTGTTTCACGCGATCCAGGCGGATGCGCATGATCTCTTCGTGAGGAGAGCGGCCGATGATTTTTTGGAAGCGGCTTTCCAGCACGCGCCGGGAGAGAGGTACCGATTTCAAAACGTCCTGGACATTAATGCCGTCGCAGGCCTGCTGGCGGATGAAACGGACGGCATCGGAAATCAGTTTATCATCGATGGCCTGAATATCTGTAGATTGACGCGTGGCGATGCCCAGCGGTTTTATTAACTGCGCTTCCGAGGAAACCGACTCTCCCGCAATCATCCGATCTAACAGGGCAGCCGCTTCGTAGCCGGTCAGCCGTGTATTGGGGATCACACTGGAGAGCGGGGGCTCGGAAAGATTGCAGAGGATTTCATCATTGTCCACGCCGATGATGGCGACTTCTTCGGGCACAGCCACATTGATCGTGCGGCAGACGTCGAGCAGTTGCTGCGCTTTAATATCGTAACAGGCCATCACCCCCCACCGGTTTGGGAAGCGCACGAATCCAGTCTGCCAGTCGTTTCTGTTCGGCTTCCCAGGGAGGTGACTGTTTTCTGCCCCTCGTCTGAGGATACGTGTGACAGTGTAAACTTGCTGTCTGAATGCATTCCTGAAAATGTGCTTCCCGCCAGCGGGACCAGTTGAAACGATGATCGCCACAAAATGCATAGTGCTGAAATCCGCGATCGATCAGATGTTGTGCCGCCAGCGAAGCAATCGCGCGA
Source organism: Gimesia algae (assembly GCF_007746795.1). NCBI lineage: Bacteria > Pseudomonadati > Planctomycetota > Planctomycetia > Planctomycetales > Planctomycetaceae > Gimesia > Gimesia algae. The sequence goes on along the minus strand of NZ_CP036343.1, from coordinate 3,871,984 downwards.
TCATCGGTCTCCACCCAGGGAAGTGAAGGTGCCAGACGGGCGGCGCTCACATCTACGGCTGGGACTCCCGAATTCACAACCGCTTCCGCGATCTTTGTGTTCTCAATCCGGGCGATAATTCCGTCCCCGTGCCAGTTGTTGAGCCAGTTGACCGGAACGTTACCTCTACCATGTTCGGGCAGATAGATCGACCAGGAATGATGCTCATGAATATAAGACATGATTCCCCGCAACAGCCCCCGGGCGTAAGAGTTAGACGATTCAATCAACAGGGCAATCGAAGGGCGTGATTTCATGAATTCGGGAATCTGCATTGTAAGGAAACGACTATTCTGCTGAACGTAATATTCTTAAGGAAATCCTGTGTGCCGATTTAAGAAATGAAAAACAGTGCCTGTAAATGTGGAATCAGGCTGATTTCAATACGGTAAAATATCTCAATTTATTCTGCGCAAGTTTACATGGTAACTGGTCGGTCCTGTTTTACAATAAAGAAAATGGGTACGGCTCCGTTGTGAACAGGATCCGTCCGGACAGAAACGTCTCCTGCAGCGTTGAAGGATTGTCATGAGTGAGAAACAGATGAATGTTGCGATTGTCGGTCTCGGCTTCGGAGCCGAATTCATTCCCATCTATCAGGCACATCCACATGCCAATATGTATGCGATCTGTCAGCGGTCCGAAACGCATCTGAATCATATCGGCGATACATTCGGAATCGAGAAGCGGTTCACATCGTTTGACGAACTGCTGGCGGATCCCAACGTGGATGCCGTCCATATTAATACGCCGATCCCCGATCACGCACCGCAGTCCATCAAAGCGTTAAAAGCCGGTAAGCATGTTGCCTGCACGGTTCCGATGGCGACGACGGTGGCCGAGTGTGAAGAAATTGTCAAGACGGTCAAAGAGACCGGTCTGAAATATATGATGATGGAAACCGTGGTCTACAGCCGCGAGTTTTTATTCATCAAGGAAATGTACGACACAGGAGAACTGGGAAAAATTCAATACATGCAAGCCAGTCACCCGCAGGACATGGAAGGCTGGCCGGATTACTGGGAACGAATGATTCCCATGCATTACGCGACACATGTCGTCAGCCCGGTCTTAGGAATGGTGAATGGCCGTGCTGAATATATCAGCTGCTTCGGTTCCGGCACGGTGAACGATGAGATCGCTGAGAAATCAGGGAACCGATTCGCCGTCGAGACCTGCCACATCAAGATTAAAGATTCCGACATCGCAGCCCACATCTGGCGGTTCCTGTTTGATACCGCCAGACAGTATCGCGAATCCGTTGACGTTTATGGCACGAAGAAATCATTCGAGTGGCCTTTAATCGAAGGGGAGAACCCGGTGCTGCATACAGCGAAGAAACCAGAACCGGAAATCCCCGAGCGGGTCGAAATTCCCGATTATGCGCACCTGCTGCCGCCTGAGATTCAGAAGTTTACCCGGGCGATTCACGACGCCGAGCATCTCTCGTTTCTGCAGGGCGCCGGGCATGGTGGCTCACACCCACATCTGGTAAATGCGTTTTTGAACTCGCTGGTCGAAGGTTCTGATCCCTGGCCGAACGCACCATTGTCCGCCAACTGGACTTGTGTCGGAATTCTGGCACATGAGTCGGCGGTCGCGGGAGGTGAGCTCAAGCCGCTGCCTGCATTCACGCTGGAATAGACAATGCTCTGAATTTTGCGTTTTATTAAAATGCTTCATGAATCCATTTTTATCTGATTTATCTTTCCGAGGGGAATCGTTATGGCTCGTTACTCCCTGTTTCTGTTGTGCCTGCTCTTATCTGCAGCGCCGCTCTCTGCCGCCGAACAGTTCATTGTCCATCAGTTTGAACGCAAGCAACTGGGGGACAAATTCTATGCAGAAGGAGCGACGTTCGCCGATCTCAATCAGGATGGAAAAGCAGATGTCATCTCGGGACCCTACTGGTACGAGGGGCCCGGATTTCAGAAACGGCATGAATACTATCCGGTCAAGGAATGGAGTATCAACGGCTATTCCGATAACTTTTTCGCGTTCACTCACGATATCAACAAAGATAAGTGGCCCGATATTGTGATCATTGGTTTCCCCGGAAAAGAAGCATTCTGGTACGCGAACCCGCAGAACAAACAGGGGCACTGGAAAAAGCATCTGGCACATCCCGTCGTCGATAATGAATCGCCCACCTATACCGACTTGACCGGGGATGGGGAACCAGAGCTGGTCTTTCATACCGGAGGCCAACTCGGGTACGCCGGCCCGGGGAAAGATCCGACCGCGCCCTGGGAGTTTCATGCGATTTCTCCCAATCTCAAATATGGTCGTTTCACTCACGGACTGGGAGTCGGTGATGTTAACGGCGATGGCCGCGCGGATATCCTTGAGAAGAATGGCTGGTGGGAACAGCCGTCGCAAATCAGCAAACCCGGTTTCTGGACGCGGCACCCCTTCAAGTTTACAGGAGCCGGCGGCTCCCAGATGTATGCCTACGATGTTGACGGCGATGGGGATCAGGATGTCATTACCAGCAAAGCGGCCCACGCCTACGGGCTCGCGTGGTTCGAAAATGTAAAGGATGGCGACGATATCACATTCGTCGAACATCGCATCATGGGCAGCAAACCGGAAGAGAACGAATATGGCGTGGTATTCTCCCAGCTACACGCCGTCGATCTGGTGGATATGGACGGCGATGGAATCAAAGACATCGTCACCGGCAAACGATTCTGGGCGCACCAGGGGCACGATCCGGGAGCCAAACAACCACCCGTGAATTACTGGTTCAAAACGGTGCGCACCAAGTCGGGCGTTGATTTCCTCCCTTTCCAGATCAATGATAAGTCTGGTGTTGGTACGCAGGTTGTTGCCGGCGATCTCAATGGCGACAAGCTGCCTGATCTGGTGGTCGGGAATAAATCTGGCGCGTATGTCCTGCTTCACAAAATAGAAAAAGTAGACGAAGCTACCTGGAAAAAAGCACAACCGAAAAAATTTGTGCCTCAGAAAGTCTCTGTGAAAAACGAGCTCAAATCGGGTGAGTTTTATGCTACCAACCCCGAAGGAAAACGACTGAACGTTGACTTCGAACTGGGAAACCTGAATGACTGGATTTCTGACGGCGCAGCGTTTCAGTCCCAGCCAGCGAAAGACGATATGGTACAGGCCCGTCGTACGGACATGCGCAGCAATCATCAGGGACAGTTCTGGATCGGGACATTCGAATTTCTGCAAGACAAGCCGGTGGGAACGTTGACCTCAGCGACGATAAAAGTCGATCATCCTTATGCCACCTTCTATGTCGGTGGTGGGAAGCATGATTCCACGCGAGTGGAAATCGTAGACCATGCCACCGGCAAAGTGATAGCCAAAGCCAGTGGTCGCAACAACGAAGCCATGCATCAGACGCTGGTCGATCTTTCCAAGTACCAGGGCAAGGAAATCTTCATCCGACTGGTCGATCAGCATCGGGGCGGCTGGGGGCACATTAACTTCGATCATTTTCGCTTTCACGATCAGAAACCCGCGTCACTGGATGTAGCCAACAGTGATGCTCCCAAACAGGATCATACGCAGAAATACGATGGTCTGCAGGGCGCTAAAGCGGCTGAAGTGATGACAGTCCCTGAAGGGTTTTCTGTATCTCTCATCGCTGCCGAACCCGATGTGCAGCAGCCGATCGCCATGACGATTGACGATCGCGGGCGTCTCTGGGTCGCCGAATCGTACGCCTATCCCAGCAAACAGCCGGAAGGGCAGGGAAAGGACCGGATTCTGATCTTCGAAGACAAAGACGCCGACGGCAAATTCGAGACCCGCAAAATATTTCAGGACAAACTCAATCTGGTCAGCGGCCTGGAAGTCGGCTTTGGTGGCGTCTGGGTGGGGCAGGCCCCGTATCTGCTCTTCATTTCTGATAAGAATGGCGATGACAAACCCGATTCCGAACCGCAGATTCTGCTGGATGGCTGGCATTATGAAGACACGCACGAAACGCTGAACTCATTCATCTGGGGCCCCGACGGCTGGCTCTACGGATGTCATGGCGTGTTTACTCATTCCCGAGTCGGGAAGCCCGGCACACCTGATGAAAAGCGGCAGCCCATCAACGCCGGAATCTGGCGGTATCATCCTACCCGCCACGAATTCGAAGTCTTCGCTCATGGAACCAGTAATCCCTGGGGCGTGGACTTCAACGATCAGGGGCAGTGCTTCCTGACCTGCTGCGTGATTCCTCATTTGTTTCATATCGTTCAGAACGCCCGCTATCGTCGACAGGCGGGACAGCACTTTAATCCTTATACCTACGATGACATCAAGACCATCGCGAAGCACAGGCACTGGACCGGCGGTCAATGGAACCAGTCGGACCGGGTGGCTTCCGATCTGGTCGGAGGCGGCCACGCGCATGCCGGCGCGATGATTTATCTGGGAGGAAGCTGGCCTGAAAAGTATCGCAATCAGTTGTTCATGAATAACATTCACGGCGCCCGTTTGAATCAGGATCAACTGGCGCGAAAAGGCTCGGGCTATGAAGGGAATTTCGCTCCCGATTTCCTGTTCGCCAACGATCGTTCCTCACAGATTCTTTACTTGCGATACGGACCGGACGGGCAGGTTTATTTTATCGACTGGTACGATACGAATCAGTGTCATCATCGTGAGTTTCAGAAACATGATCGCTCGAACGGTCGTATTTTCAGGGTCGCTTACAACAATGCCAAGCCGGTCAAAGTCGATCTGCAGAAACTGACCAAAGCCGAACTCGTCAAGTTGCAGTTACATGATAACGACTGGTACGTCCGCCAGTCTCGGCGCATTCTGCAGGAACGGGGACCCGATCCGGAAGTCCACGCCCAGTTAGCAGAAATCGCTTTCCAGCATGACGATGTCACACGACGGCTACGCGCGCTATGGGCTCTGCATGTGACCGGCGGTCTGTCGGAAGTCAAAGTCATGCAGGCTTTGAAAGACCCGAGTGAATTCATGCGGGGCTGGGTGATCCAGCTGGCTCTGGAAACGGGAACGCCATCTGATACGTTGCTCGCGAAAATGACTGAACTCGCGCAGGACGATCCTTCTCCCGTCGTGCGGTTGTATCTGGGTTCCGCCGTCAATCGACTGCCTCTGGATCAGCGCTGGGACATCCTGGCGGGTCTGGTCAGTCATCCGGAAGATCAGGGCGATCACAATCTACCTTTGTTATACTGGTATGCAATCGAGCCGTTAGCACCTCATAATATACAACGTGCGTTTCAGTTAACTGATGCTTCAGAGATTCCTTTGATCAAATCCTATACCCTGCGTCGGATTGCCGATATCGGAACAGCCGAGGCGGTTGCTTTCCTGGTGGAACAACTGGGGCTGTCAGAAACAGCAACGCGACAGAAGGTCTTCCTCGATTCCATCAACAGTGCGCTACGGGGACGGCGTCAATTCCCCATGCCGGAGCCCTGGAAGGCCGTCGGTGAAAAGCTGATTGTCAGCAAAGACCCGGTCGTGAAATCAGAGTCTCTGGCGCTGGCAGTGACCTTCGGAGATCCGGCGGCAATGCAGCAGTTACGGGAAATCGTGGCTGCTCAGAAGAACGATCTGAAAGGTCGCAGGTCGGCACTGACTTCTTTACTGGGAGCAAAAGATAAAGAGCTGCAGCCAATTCTGATTCCATTACTGGATGAGCAGGCCATGCGAAGGGAAGCCTTACGCGGGCTGGCGGGTTACTCTGCTGCCGATACTGCGTCTGAGATTCTCAAACGCTATCCGCAGTTCGATCTGAATGAAAAACGGGATGCCCTCAATACACTGGCCAGTCGGCGTGAGTATGCACATCAGCTGGTGGCGGCTGTGGAAGCGAAAGAGATCGCTGCCAAAGATCTCTCCGCGGAAATCATTCGTCAGCTGGGAAATCTCAAGGATCAAAGTCTGAATGCAAAGATTGGCAAAGTCTGGGGCATCGTGCGCGAGTCCGCCGCCGATAAGAAAAAACAGATCGCCAGCTTCAAGAACATGATCGAACGACCGCATCCGACACCCGATCTGAATCTGGGGCGCGCTGTCTTTGCGAAGACCTGTCAGCAGTGTCACAAACTGTTTGGCACGGGGCAAGCGATCGGGCCTGAGTTAACCGGTTCCAATCGGGCCAACCTCGATTATCTGCTCTCCAATGTGATCGACCCAAGTGCCGTGATGGCGAAAGACTATCAACCCGTGGTCATTGTCACCGAGTCGGGACGAATTGTGACCGGCATCATCAAGCAGGAAGATAAGAACGCGGTCACCGTAGCGACCGCGAATGAGACGGTCATCATCCCCCGTGATGAAATCGATGAGATGAGCCTGAGTGATAAATCAATGATGCCGGACAATCTCTGGAAGCAGTTGAGCCGTCTGGAAGTCCGTTCGCTGGTCGCGTACTTAGCTGGTTCACAACAGGTTCCGATGCAAGCCACCCCCGATAATCTGAAACTCTTTTTCAACGGACAGGACCTGTCTGGCTGGACCGGAAACAGTCAGCTCTGGTCGGTTGAAAATGGCGAAATCGTCGGTCGTTCGCCGGGCATTAAACAGAATGAATTCCTGGTCAGCGATCTGCAGGTCAACGATTTTGAGTTGAAGCTCAAGGTTAAACTCACCCCCAACGCCGGCAACAGCGGCATCCAATTCCGCAGCAGTCTTGAGCCGGGCGGCCATGTCAAAGGTTACCAGGCCGACGCGGGGAAAGGCTGGTGGGGGAAGCTTTATGAAGAACATGGTCGTGGTCTCCTGTTTAAAGATTCGGGGGAAGCCTATGTTCGTGAAGGGGAATGGAACGAGTACCGTATCGTCGCCGTTGGTTCACAGATTCGCACCTTCCTCAACGGAAATCTCTGTACCGACCTCAACGATCCCCAGGGCGCCAAGACCGGCATCATCGCCTTTCAGATTCATTCCGGCGGACCCATGGAAGTTCGCTTCAAAGATCTGGAATTAAATCTGGGCCCCAAAGCGGACTGATTGCACCACGGTCAAACTGGTTTTCACCGCGAAAGCCAGTTTGACCGTTTGTCAGCTCCTTTCGCATCGACTTCAGCCACCTGTCGGAAAAAACTGAATAAACTCCCCTTGACGCCTGCGCGCCGACGACGATAAACGCTGTTCTGAGTCGCGCGCGTGACCAGTTTACAGTGCACTGAAACACGAGCCACTTGTTCCTGATCCTCACTGTAAAACAGCCTGTTTTTTCCAGATAAGCAGTTCTCAAATCAGCACCCGTTCCTGATGTATGCCTGCGGGTCGCCGCACTTCGGAAAGCTTCGTCCCGGCACCGCCACTGCTCACACCAGCATCGGTCTCGTATCAAAACATATCGCCACATTCTATTGTTCATCCCTCTTGACCTCCCCGCGCCATTATCGAAAATTTTGAAATCAGAGATAACATGGAAAATCCTTTCAATTAATCATTCCCCGGTGGGGGACAATTCCATATGGCTGAACGCAAAATCTGCGCACCTTGTGAACCACACGATGCACATCCGATTCTACCCGAATGCCTCGACCACTCGCAGATGAACATTCCACAGTTCACACACTTCGCTCCCCTGTTTTATCAGCCCCTTTGCTGGCATGCATGTACGATTTTAAGTACAACAGGGAGAGAGATTCCACACACGATATAGCGCACTGGTGTCATGCCGGGGGGGAGACATCATGCAGGAACAGTCGAGAGTCGCCATACTGATCGATACCTCATCGGGGCACGGGCGGGGACTGCTCAATGGGATGATTCGTTTCCAGCGCGAAATCGGTTCCTGGTCGGTCATCTTCCGCTCGCACAAGCCCGATCAGCCCGCGCCTGCCTGGCTGAAAAAAGCGCACATCGATGGAGTTCTCGCACGCATTCCGCACAAGCCGATGGCTGACATCCTCCGCAAACGCAGGCTGCCTGTCATCGACATGCCTTATACCCGGGAAGGTTTCGGCTTCCCCTGCCTGTTTACCGACAATCAGAAAATTGCGCAACTGGCGGCGGAACATTTACTCGACCGGGGCATTCGCCATTTCGGGTTTTGTGGCTGGCCCCGTGGTTTGAATTCCCGCATGGATGAACGCTGTGACCTGTTTGTACAATTTCTCGCTCAAGCCGGCTGCTCTTGCAGTCTCTTTCCAGAAAAAAATGACCGTTGGGACGCCAGCCACTGGGAAAACGATCAACAGGGGATCGCCGAATGGTTGTTGACGTTGCCTAAACCCGCAGGAGTCATGGCCTGTTATGATGACCGCGGGCAACATGTTCTCGAGGCTTGTCAGATCGCCGGACTGAAAGTTCCCGATGAGGTCGCTGTCATCGGCTCGGATAATGATGATCTGATCTGCAAACTCTCCTCACCCCCGCTCACCAGCATCGATGCCGGCTTTGAGCGCATCGGCTACGAAGCGGCTTCCCTGCTGGAACAGATGATGAAACAGGGAGAGCAGCCTGAACCAGTCCAGCTGTTTCCTCCGGCCCGGTTGGTACAACGCCAGTCCACCGACATCGTTGCGGTGGAAGATCAGGACCTGGCAACGGCCCTGCGATTCATTCGCGATCGGGCGGATCAAAGAATTACCGTGGAAGACATTCTGACGGAAGTTCCCATCTCCCGCAGCAGCCTGGAACGGCGGATGAAAAAGTTTATCGGCCGCACCCCCAAAGAAGAGATCCTGCGTGTGCAACTGGAACGTGTGCAGCAGTTACTGGCAGAGACGGAATTATCGCTCGCGGAAATTGCTTACAAAACCGGCTTCGATCACCCGCACTACCTGGCTGCCTTATTCAAACGCAAGTTTAAACAGACTCCAGGCAGCTATCGCCGCGCGGTTCGCAAGTGACGGAAAATGTGAAGACGTTTACGAAATATGTGATAGTTTCACCTGACAGCACTCGCTAGATTTGGACAATAGTACGGGGTAACAGACTCCCTGTGATTTCACAGTTCTCCGATAAAAGGAGAGACGATGCGAGTAGAAGCGGTAACGGACAGGACTACTGTCTTTCTGGCGAGAGTGACGGTGATCACGCTATTCGTCTGTTTGACTCTGCAGGCTGACTGTCTTGCACAGGGCTTTCCTCCCGAAGAAGCGGTCCAGCGCATGACGGTTGCCGAGGGCTTCAAAGTCGAGCTGGTTGCTTCCGAGCCCTTAGTCCGTCAGCCGGTGGCGATTGACATTGATGATCGCGGTCGGCTCTGGGTGCTGCAATATCTGCAGTATCCCAATCCCGCCGGATTGAAACGGGTTAAGGTCGATCGCTTTTCGCGTACCACCTATGATCGGATTCCCGAGCCTCCTCCGGCGGGACCGAAAGGCGCGGATCGTTTGACGATTCTGGAAGATACGAACGGAGACGGACAGTTCGACAGAGCCAGAGATTTTATCAGCGATCTGAATATCGCGTCCGGCTTTGCCTTTGGGCATGGCGGCGTATTTGTGCTGCAGACGCCGTACCTGCTCTTCTACCCGGACCGCAACCGGGATGATATTCCCGACGGCGATCCGGAAGTGCTGCTGAAAGGCTTTGGCATGGAAGACACCAGTTCGGTCGCCAATTCGCTGGTCTGGGGACCCGATGGCTGGCTGTATGGCACGCAGGGAACCAACATTACCGCCCACATCCGGGGGATTGAATTCGAGCAGGGCATCTGGCGCTATCATCCGGTGAGCAGGAAATTCGAACTGTTCATGGAAGGGGGCGGCAACATGTGGGGGCTGGATTTCGACCAGTATGGCAATCTCCTCGCGGGAACGAACTACGGCGGCTATCTGATGATACATTGTGTGCAGGGAGCCTACTACGCAAAATCATTTGCCAAACATGGAGAGCTGCACAATCCGTTTGCGCTGGGTTATTTTCAGCATGTGCCTCACAAAAACTTCCAGGGAGGCCACGTCACGGTCGGCGGCTTTTTGTATCAAAGCGATCAGTTCCCCTCGCTCTATCGCAATAAATATATCGCCGTGGATACACTCGCCCATGCCGTCCGCTGGCATCACACTCAACCGGACCAGTCCACGTTCCGCAGTGAAAATGGGGGCGTCCTGTTACAGGCCAACGATACGTGGTTTGCCCCCAGCGATGCGACACAAGGCCCGGACGGCGCAGTCTACATCGCCGACTGGCACGACCAGCGAACCGCGCACCCTGATCCGGATGCGACCTGGGATCGCAGCAACGGGCGGGTATTTCGGATCAGCAGTCGATCTGCAAAACCGGTTCGACACGTGGACCCTCATTCCCTCTCCAGCTCCCAACTGGTCGACCTGTTAAGCAGCAGTAACGAATGGCAAGTCAGACGGGCACGCCGCATGCTCTCCGAACGCCGCGATGCACAGGCCATCGATACTCTCCGAACATTGTCACAGAATTCAGATGATCAGAAACTCGCATTGCAGGCGCTCTGGACCTTAAACGCGATGGGGGCGTTTGACCAGGTACAGGAAGGCAGTCTGCTGACACATCAGGATCCCCACATCAGGGCCTGGACCATTCGGCTCATTGGTGACACAAAACAGGTCTCTGACGAAAACTGGCAGAAACTGTTATCGATTGCCAAAACTGATACCAGTCCGACCGTCATCAGTCAGCTGGCCAGTTCTGCCAAGCGGCTCCCTGCAACACAATGTATCGCTCTGGTTCGCCAGATCCTGGATCGAAGTGAATTCCGGAACGACCCTCATATTCCCCTGTTACTCTGGTGGGCGTTGGAACGGAATGCGGTTTCCCATACCGACGAAGTCCTGCAGGTTTTTTCTCGTCCGGACGACTGGCAGAATCCCTTTCTACGGGAAGTGATCCTCGGACGTTTGATGCGGCGTTATGCCGGCGAAGGCAGCAACGCAAGTCTGGCTGCCTGTGCCCGACTGCTGGCAACGGCACCGGAGGAAGGCGAACGCAGACGTATGCTGACCGAATTGGATGCCGGGTTGAAAATGCTGGGCCGCGAACGTCTGCCCGGACTTCCCCTGGGACCAAAATACGGAAATATCGCTGCTATCAGCCGCGTGGAACAATCGAATCAGGTCACGCGGCTCAAAACTCTTCCCCCGGAATTGGCCGACCAGCTCGCGACAATCTGGAATGACAACACAACCGACCCGCTCCTCATTCGCGTCGCCATGCGGCTGGGTAGCAAGGCCGCTTATGATCGTGCCCTGAACCTGGCGACAGATAAAACACGCACAGAAAAAACACGTTTAGACATGCTGGCGATCCTGCAGGAACTGGGGGAATCCCAGGAATGTCGGGACAGGGTGTTAAAGCTGGTGGATGGTTCGGAAACGCCCTCCATTCAACGGGCGGCACTCAATCTGTTGAGCCGCTTCTCTGATGAACGGATTACCGAGCGTCTGCTGGCTCAGTATGAAAAGATGGATGCAACTCTGCGATCTCATACCCGCGATGTCCTGCTGGGCCGCGCAGATTCTGCACTCGTCTTTTTAAAAGTAATCGATGACGGCACTTATCCCCTGACAGAAGTTTCCGCCGATCAGTTACGACGGGTGGCCTTACACAATGATCCCCGGCTGAATGAACTGGTACGAAAGCACTGGGGAAATATTCGCGCGGGAACGCCGGAAGAAAAACTGGCCGAGATCCGGCGCATCTCGAACGACCTGCGCGCCGGTTCGGGCAATCTGGCGCAGGGCAAACTGCTGTTCGAGAAACAGTGTGCGACCTGCCATAAGCTAAATGATGACGGCAAGGAGATCGGGCCGGATCTCACCAAAGCGAATCGGCAGGATCAGAGTTTCCTGCTGGTCAGCATTGTTGATCCGAACACGCAGATCCGCAAAGAATATTTGAACTACATTCTGGTCACCATTAACGGACGCGTGTTGACCGGCCTGCTGGTAGAGGAAAGCCCCGCCAGTGTCACGCTGCTCAATGCCAAAAATGAACGCACCACGGTCAGCAGAGCGGATATTGAGGAACTCAAAGCGTCTCCCGTTTCGCTGATGCCGGAAGACCTGCTGAAAAAACTGACGCCGCAGCAGGTGCGTGATCTGTTTCAGTATTTACAAACAAAGAAATAGAGTAACATCAACAGAAACAGGCTTTGATTACAGACAGCTCATCGTCCGCTCTTACGAGAACACAGGAAGAAAAGTGATGACACAGCTTCGAAAATGGAACGTTTCATTCTTCTGCCTCGCGGTCATATTATTTTCCGCGTTTCAGTCTGTGACTGCCGATGAACCGGCGCGGGTGTATCAGAACCAGTTGAAACTGCTCAAAAATCCGGAACCACTGCTGGCAGACCATCCGACATTCGTGCAGCCGATTGAAGAAGTCCGCCGGTATGCAGCACCGATTCTGGTCAACGATGCAGGTGCCGACCTGAGTGTGCGTGCATGGCGATTCTCTTACAACGCGCGTGGCATCATTGAAATGCCGAACCGGTTGCGTGCTGATAAGACGGCGATCATCATGGTGCATCCCTGGGGAATTGACGATGGTCAGGGTTGGCGCACCCCTGAACCGGCGGGCGTCTGTGATTTTTGCACGCCGACCAAAAATCATCTCGCCGCACAGCATACCCGCACCGTGATTGATCCGTTTCTCAAGCAGATGCGTCCGCAGGTCTCGCTGGTGATGTATAGTCTGATCGCTCCCGTTGATCCCATTCGCAAAAAAATGTATCGCACGTTTGACTATCGGCCGACCGATGAAGAACGGGCGGAAGCAAAGAAACAGTTGGCGGACCGGCTCGACAGCCTGCCTTACAAAGGCCAGCCTCTGATCGAGACACTGACGCTTTCCAGTGATCGACCTGTGATCGATTACTTTCGCCAGTTTCCGGGCCTGATGTCGGGTGACCAGTATAACGGTGCCGACTTCTGGAACGTACCTGTTCCGGTGACCGCGGATGTGACCGTGCATAAAGATGACGTGCTGATTTTCGATCAGGAAGGTTATGCGCCGTTGAAGAAGTTCCTCAACAAACACAACATTCGGCACATTCTGCTGACCGGTTATGCCACCGATATGTGTTTCTGCAAAACAACCGCCGGTTATGAGAATCTCTCCCAAGATTTCAACGTCTTCCTGGTGGGGGATGCGACACTCGCCACGTTCCCGGCCAACTCCAGTCCGCGTTACGCCACCAACGCGCACATTTCCTTTGCTTCGATCAATCACCTGATTACACAGGTCTCGTGGATTAAAAAACTGGAAGAGTAAGCAACGCGCCTTTCTGCTGAACTTACGGGGCGGTTTTCCGATTCCACCACCATTTTCCATCAGGATGATGTTCGTCTATTGGATGACTCAGGCTGAGTCGCTGACCCTTGTCAGAAAACGAGATCTCCCAGCCGTATGTGTATTTTTCGCGTGACCGCTGCACCGATTTGAGAGACAGACCGAGACTGGTCAGGCTGAGAGAGCGGGGCAGTTCATAGGGTTGCCAGTACGTTATCGACAAGCGTCCTTCCTTAATATTCCAGGTCCCAGCGAACTGTCTGCCAGATGTTTCGAAAGTCCGATCCGCGTGGAAAATACGCGTCGATTCGGCGGGGGCATGATACCATTCGCCCACCAGCAGTCGCTCGGCCGGGGACAAGGGGGGCTGGTTGTCCGTGGTGAGAAAAAATGTCAGCAGAAGAACCAGAACCCCGGCCAGTCCTGCCAGCGCAGATCTGAATCGAGCCTGTTTGAGCTTGAGGAAGAATGTCTTCATCCGCGCACCTCGGTGCTTTTTGTGCATTGACACTTGATATGATACCAGATTCCGGCAGATCTTCCCAATCATTTCCTGATGCAGAAACAGCGAGCGTTACTTTTTCGATTGCGTCGAATCAGTGTGCCTGGACTGGGTGGTTAACCAGAGGGGGACGTGCAGGTCCCAGTAGATGGCTGAACTGCGCAGACAGAGTATCAGCAGGGAGCAGACCACACCAGTCAGGACCGCGTATGCCGGGAACCAGGTCAGCAGGGTGACATACAGAATACAGCCACAGGTCACGGGAATCGCATAGAGTTCACGGCGTTTGAGGAGCGTCGGTTGTCCCGCGAGTACATCGCGCAGCAGTCCACCACCAATCGCAGTCAACACTCCCAGCAGGATCGGCGCAATGGGCATGCCGAAGTCGAGCCACATCACTTTCTGTGCCGCCTGGATCGCAAACATGGAGACGCCCAGTGCATCAAGGTAGAGCATGGTCCGATGAATTTCCCTGCGGGTCAGTAAACGCTCGGTAAGAAAGGCGACGAAACTGGCACCCAAAGCGACCCAGATATAGTTCAGGTCCGCTGCCCAGAAGACCGGTACTCCTAAAATTAAGTCGCGGATCGTGCCGCCACCAATGGCGGTGATCAGACCCAGCACACAGGCCCCAAAAAAGTCGATACCCCGTGGCGTCACCGCCAGCACACCCGTCACTGCAAAAGCGACTGTTCCCGCCATCCCCAGCAGATATTGTAAGGTGTCTACACTCATCGTTTACTTTTTGACGCGGTTCATGCTTTTTTGACAAATTCTGATTTCAACTGCATGGCGCCGATGCCGGGGATTTTACAGTCGATGTCGTGATCGCCTTCTACCAGGCGGATGTTTTTGACTTTTGTGCCGACCTTCACGACGGTAGAGGAGCCTTTCACTTTCAGGTCTTTGATCACTGTGATCGTATCGCCATTGGTCAGTTCGTTGCCATTGGCGTCTCTGACGACGGGACCGGTCGCTGCACCCGCAGCAGTGTCTTGGGGATTCCATTCGTGTCCACATGTGGGGCAAACCAGTAAATCCCGGTCTTCATAGGTAAATTCCGAATCACATTCCGGGCAGTTCGGTAAATCGCTCATCTCAGCTCCTGTAGCATTGTATGTCTCATCTTCCGTCGCCGATTTCACACGCGGCACTTTGATACAGTAAGATAACGTTTTGTCGTGTGCAGGAAAAGTCAGGGCAAGAAGCAGCTCGAACCGCTCTGTTTTCGTCAACTGTCTTGCTGGCTTCTGCAGCTATGGCTACTTTCTATATTAAATGTGCTATATTAAACGTGATTCTCAATCCTGACGATGCGAGCCCCTTTGCAGGAACTATTCGCGCCGTTCTTCCCGTAGCGGTTTGATGTAATACGGAATGCCTGTTTCCTCGGTCTTTCTCCAGACAACATCAAATGAGCCCCGATAGCCAAACAGGCGGCCCCAGGTGCGGTTCGTGACTTCGACCTGGATGCGATACTTTTCGTCGTCGTCGTCATACCACTCGCAGACATCGGCAATCCCCGAGAAAAATAAGGGAAACGAGAAGCCAAGTGGTCCTTCATAGAATCGCTGTGCCCCTGACCGGATCCGCATGCCGCCCCGTTCATCCACCGACATGTCCAAGTCGACGGCGAGATGCTGATGGGATCCCAGGTAATCGACTATGCGGTTTCGCTGTTCGCTAAAAATCATATAGGCATCGAAACGCCGCTGTTTGCGACCTTCGAAGGTCCGCACCCAGGTGACCGTTTCACGCCCGAACTGGTCCTGGTAGGCATAGTTTTCGATGGTGAACGGAATGTTATTGCCATGTTCGGGGAACATGATGCGTCGCCACGTTCCCACATACAGGAAAGGGACCGTGTAGAATCGGCCGCGCCACAGTTCATCCATAATTCCGGTGCCGATCGAGGCGATCCCGTCTTGACTGCTGAAGCCAAATCGCTCCTGGATCTTCGGGTGTAATTTCTTAAAATCTGAGCCGAGTACCCGCTGGTAGATCGATGACATCAGCCAGCCTCCGGTTTTTTTCTGAGACAATGCCGTGCGGAGGGTAGATCATGCATGACGATCAGTCCCAGCAATGCGACGACCGCCAGCAGCAGGTTCAGACTGACCGGATTAAATGCCGCTGACAGGTATTGAGGCGAATGGATTGCCACCCCGATTGTGGCCAGCAGCATCAGCAGCGCGGTCAACAGCAGTGGCCAGCGTCGATGAAAGCAGATCAGCACAGCCGCTCCCAGTACTACTTCCGCGATCCCCGCGATGAGCAGTAGCGCGGGGGCAACGGATGCGGTGATTCCCGCGTCCGCCAGCATCGCCAGTTCGTCTGCATGTCGCGCGATCAGTTTGGGGACGAGGCCCTGGTAGAGCCAGACGAATGCCACCGTGAATCGCGCCAGGCCGTGAATGAGGGTTCGCTGCATTGATACCGCCGGGTCAATGCCTTTCTCGATCCATAAACGCAGTCGGTCGAAACTCCAGGCGGTCGCCCAACTCATCAGCGGACGAAAGACGAAACGATCGAAGGTTTTGCCTAACCAGCCGAACCGCGTCTGGTAATCGTAGCCTGTGACAAAGCGTACGCCGTCCTCCAGCGGGGTGTACTGCCAGTAACCGGCTCCTTCCCGAATCAGGGACTTGGCATCGTCTGACCAGAAACGCAGTGACGAGGTGCGTCGGCCTGTGGTTTCGTCGCGACTGCCGACTGTCTCGCCTGCCCCTTTAATACCAAGGCCAAAGCCCAGTCGCGTTGCATATTCGAAGCGCTGCGGTTCTGATTCCTCGGCGCGGGGAAGATACGTGATCGAAGTGAACCGCGCGTCCCAGCGTTCATGCAATTCCGGGTTCTGGGTTTTCTCCCACAACTCTTCCAGCGAACCTTGAATTCGTATTTCTACATAGATGCCCATGCAGGTTCCCATCAGGCAAAAGAAGACAGCACTCCCGCCGATCGTCGTCTCTGAATATACGTTGAACGACGAAATCACGCAGTGACCGTTACGGGGAAGTACATCCCTTATAGCAGGTGAACCGCAGGGAATAAAGCAATTTTATAGTCCAAAACAGACAAGAGAAAACGTTCGACGAGAACGCAAAGATCCAGAGTCTCCCGTGACGGTGGGTGGCAACAGCATGTCGTTGATTTCAAGTCGAGTCGGTCGTGCCATTTCCAAAATGAGGATAAGACTTTGACGTCACCCCAGAGTATGCTAAGATCCTGGCCGACAGGCATCGCCCCTCAGCAGGGTTGCCTTTTTCAATGCGGAAAAATGCTCACGAACTCCCTCTCTATGGTGAAGGAATCGTCTTGGATACTCTGATTCTCCTGCTCATCCTATTCACGTTTATCGCAATGAGGGGACGCAGGCGCTGGCCCGTCTATCTGCCCTTCTTTGTCTCGCTTGTGGCGACTTTTCTCTTGTTTTTGAGTCACGCATCGGATGCGTTGAACCTCAACTTCTGAATCAGTCTTCGCCTGTATGCTGGTTGCTGTAACGTCTCAGAGCCATTTGAGACGCCTGTTTTAAGGATGATTGAAGGAGAGATACTCGCATGAACAAGCGCCTTGGTTTCTGGATTGCTCATTTTAATATTCTTGCCGTGTGTATGGTCCTGCTGGGCGCTTTTGGTGTTCAGTTGGGAGAACAGGAAGTTCCCTGTCCGCTCTGCATGCTGCAGCGAATGGCCATGCTGCTGTGCGCCCTCGGGTCGGCTTATATCATCCTGCAGGCCCGGTCGGGTGCTTTGACTGTGTCTGACTTTGCTGCAGGTTATGGCATGAGTATTCTGGCAGCCGTCTGTGGCGCATGCATTTCGACACGTCAGATCCTGATTCACATTGTTCCCCCCGATCCCGGCTATGGTGATCCTGTGCTGGGCTTGCATTTATACACGTGGGCTTTGGTGGTCTTTCTCGTGGTGCTGATCGACAGCGGGCTGAATCTGATGTTTGTCCCCGAACTGGTAACAGATCACCCGATTGAATTCAACTGGATTTCGAAGACTGTGCTTGGCGTATTGGGAGCAGTCATGATCGCCAATGTACTCAGTGTCTTCTGCCAGGAAGGCTTTCACTGGATTCTGCCTGATGACCCGGTACGCTATGAATTGTTTTACGATCTCGGTCTCTTCAAATCGCCCTGATCAGGCCAATCACTGCGAGATGCCAGAGCTCTGGTTTCGCCCACTCTTAATAGATGAGCAGGAGACTGTTACCTGTCTGTCCCTCAGCGAATCGACTTATGCGATCCGTCGCAGGCGGGCAGCTTTTGAGAAAGGCCGCAAGTGCAGTCATGGATGCCTTTACCATCGAGAATCTGCGGGATGTATTTCTCAACCCTGGTTTGCCGTGTCTTGGATTGTTTCGCGGCGGAAAAATGCATCAGGTAGCCGCGTTGTCGTCCGGGTGTTAAGGCTGCAAACGCGGTTTGCAGGGCAGGGCTTTCATCCAGTTTCGTTTGAAATTCGGCGGGTATTGGTTCCTCCTCTTTTTTGACAGCAACTTTCAACCCGGCTTTTTCGACTTCAATGGCTTCCTCAATGTAAGCTTTGAGAACCGGTTCCAGCTCAATGATTTCCTGCAGACTGGTGAACCGTACCACGCGTGCCGCCTGTGTATTCTCCCCCGGCTTCGTAAGAATACCAAGGTCATCTTTTAACAGGCTGCCTTTGAAAAAGCTCAGCACGCAGTTGTCTTTGAAGGCACCGATTAAAGCGACGTTTTTTTTCTGAAACGTGTAACAGGGCGCACGCCACTTCCATTCCTCAGTCAGTGGCGTGTCGCGCACGATGGCGCTCAGTGTCACCAGTTCTTCCTGCCACTGTCTGGCTTGACTCAAATATTCATCAACGTCGGGATTCATTTTCAGATCAACCCTCCCAAATCGAGTGAGATTCTCTACGGATACCAGTTTTATATTGACTGTTTCGAAACAATTATTGCAACATCAGTCAAAGAACCCGCATTCCTGTAAATATATGACGCTCTGTTTGACCCGGTTGTGGTGTTCTTCAAGGCTCGGGTCCGGCTCGCCTGCGATGCCTTCGATTTCCAGACTGTAGGGGCCTTCGAAGTTGTGATCTTCCAGGATAAAGCGGACCTGCAGGAAGTCGATGCCCCCCGCTTCGCCGAGCGTTGTGAAATTCCAGTCTTTGTATTTACAGAACGAGTCTTTGAGGTGCACGTGTCGGACGTGCTCGACGACCTCATGTAGCGATTCCAGCACGTTCTCATGTTTATTGTAGTAATTAATATTGCCCGTATCAAAGTTGAGCTTTAAATGCGAGTGATCCAAATCCTGCATTGTGCGCAACATGCCGGCGGCGTTCACGCAGATACCGGGGTGTGTTTCAAAACAATAGGTGATGCCTATCTCCGCCGCATAATCACCAATCTCGCGCAGATGCTGGTACAACGTTTCCCGCTGCGATTCTTCTTCCAGTTCGCCTGCACCGCCGACCACCAGGCTGACACCCAGTTGCGAAGCGAGATCGAGTTTCTGTTTCGTGATGGAAACAATTTCCGGGTCGAGAGGGTTGCCGCTGGTGATGTTGCAGCTGGAAAGTTGTACCTCATGCTGAGCCAGGAGATCCTGCACGCGCTGAATGTCGTATGCAGTCGACGCGTTCGTCAGCAAAGGCGTTTCCTTAAAGAAGGAAGGGACGCCGTGATTTTTTATGTTCAGTTCGAGATGCGAGAGACCGGCGTCGCGGATGTGTTCCATCGCGGCGATGGGTCCAAAGCGACCGTAAGAGTTTGTCAGGCAGGAAACGAGAGCGGCCATGCATTCCACTTTCTGTATTAAGGATCGGCGAACCGTTATTGCAGTACTGCTAATAGAATGTTACTTTGAGCCAGCGTCAAATTCAAAGCGATCTGGTTAAAGTCTTCAGATCAAAGCGTTTTCCCACCCCGGCAGAAACAGGGTAGAGGTTCTCACATGGATGAGATTCAGGCACAACTGAAAGCAGCATTAGCCCATCATCAGGCAGGGGAACTGAATCAGGCTGCGACCATTTACGAGCATATCCTCAAAGTGAATGAACGCCAATGGGAGGCCCGCTATTATCTGGGAACATTGCAATTGCAGCGCGGCGACCTGGATCAGAGTATCCGCACTTTTCTCCAGGTGGTTCAGCTGCAGCCGGAACTGCCGGACGTGCATAACAATCTGGGCGTTGCTTATCACGCCGCAGGTAAGTGGCAGGAGGCCGGCCAGTCTTTTGAGCAGGCCATCCGCCTGAATCCCCACTATGAACGTGCGTACTTTAATCTGGGATCGTTATTCGAGAGCCGGGCTGTGTTCAGTGAAGCGGTGAAGTGTTATCAGAAGGCGCATGATTTAAATCCCGGCAATCTGGAAACACATCAGAAACTGGCAGACGCGCTGAAGTCAGCCGGCGAATGGTCGCGGGCGGAAACCATCTATCGGGAACTGCTGGTGGCAAGCCCGGGTGACTTTGATCTGTCAATGAAGCTGGCCTATGTGCTGGTGCTGCAGCGTCAGTATCAGGAAGCGATCATGCTGTATGAGTCCATGTTGAAAAGCAGCCCCGATCACTACCAGATTCTGGTCAGTTTGAGTTATGTGTATGAAGCGATCGGAAACATTGAAGCCGCGGTTGAAGCCGCAAAACGTTCGATTCAGGTCGCCCCGACGCAACCGGAGGGATATAACAACCTGGGGAATGCCTTGAAGCTGCAGCACGATCTGGAGGGAGCCAGCGAGAATTTCAGAAAAGCGATCAGCCTGCGTCCCGATTTCGCGGTGGCAGAATTCAATCTGGCGACAACCCGTCTACTGCAGGGAAATCTGCAAGCCGGCTGGCGTGGTTACGAACGCCGCGCGGATATCGCTGCCAATCCGCAGCAGCAATATCCCGGGCAGCAGTGGCAGGGGGAATCGTTATCGGGGAAATCCATCTACCTGTGGTGCGAACAGGGGTTTGGTGACACGCTGCTGTTTATTCGATTCGCGATCGAACTGAAAAAACGGGGAGCCGCACAGGTAATGGTTCTATGTCAGACAGAACTGGCAGAGTTGCTGAAATCAATTCCGGAAATCGATCAGATCCTGATCGCAGGGGACCCCCAACCGGAATGTGATTATCAGTGTGCCCTGTTGAGCGTGCCCCTGTATCTGGAAACCAGCCTGGAGACGATTCCCGCAGCGGTTCCGATTCTCAAGCCATCCTCAGAGAGACAGCAGTATTGGGCCAACGTGCTTTCGGAACTCCCGGGAAGCAAAGTCGGACTGAACTGGTGTGGTAACAAGAGCTTTCCGAAAAATGAGCTGCGTTCGATTCCGTTAAACTCACTCCTGCCTCTGGGAGAACAGGAGGGCATTCAACTGATCAGCCTGCAGCAGGTCAACGGGCTGGAACAGATCGCGCCACTGCAGAACGCATGGAATCTCTGGCAACCGGGGGCTGAATATCAGGCAGACACAGGCGATTTTTCTGAGACCGCCGCCTTGATTCAAAATCTGGATCTGGTCATTACCGTTGATACCGCGGTAGCCCATCTGGCAGGTTCACTGGGCGTTCCCGTCTGGATTCTGGTTTCGCGTCTTCCCGAGTGGCGCTGGCTGCTGGAACGTAGTGACAGCCCCTGGTATCCGACGGCGCGGTTGTTTCGTCAGTCAGAGCTGGGGAACTGGGAACCTGTGATTCAGGTGGTACAGTCCGAACTGGAGCGGATGCTGCACTCGAACTAACGCCGAATCTATTGAGAATTCAAAATAGAGGGGTATTCCTCATTTCACTGAACGGGAGTTGCGATGAACACCGCTAAACTCAAATTCAGAAAGAGGATGCATCTTCAAGCTGCCTGTTGACGGTAGAGACGATGATTTCAGTTCGATTGATTATTCCGGTCCCGTTCTCCAGGAGCCCCGCCGTCAGAATTTGACCCGCTTTTTATTACAGGCTAAATTAGAGTATCTCTCTCCCTTTCTAGAATGTATCACATTTTCCCATAGCGTTTCTCGTACTTTTATACTCGATCCAAATGTCACTGGAGACGCTTTAGTAAAACTGGACACAGTCTTAACCCCGTCAGCATCTCTGCAAAGAATGCTTATCTCCCATCGAAAATTCATTTGATTATCGGCAGACTATCTGAGTCTGACGTCTGTTTCATTACGTCTATAAAAGAGCAGATCCATGCGACAATCCGTGAGAGCCTACCCGGGTGATGTGTTTCCGACAGCGATTGACAAAGACGAACACTCAGATTTCTATCAGCAGAAGCGGGACGCGTTTCTGCGGGAGACAACGAATACTCCCTGCCTGAGGCGAATTCCGGAATTGAACAAGCTGATCGATTCCGTAGTCGCCAGCTGGTATCTCGAGCCCTCATCCATCAGCAGTCGTGAATGGCATCGCATTCCCTGTCAACGTCCGCTCGGCCTGGCTGTTTTCAATCCTCAAACCAGAGAGCTGGAATCAGATCTGCAGATCGTCACCGGTCGCAATATTTCGGTTCGAGGGATCTCGTTCACTCATGCGACCCACATTTATTCCCGGGAAGTCGCGGTGACCTTTGACCTGGATAAACCTGAGAAGGATTTTCTGATCGTGCGTCTGGCCTGGAGTCGTTTCTCGGAGGAAAAGACGTTTCAGAGTGGCGGTCAGTTTCTGTACCAGATCAGCATCAATGCAGATTGAGCGACTGTCTGCAGGCAGACATCAGTTCCACTGCGCCAGTTCGGCGTGCACTTTCTGCAGCATCAGCTTGATATCCAGCTGCTCGGATTCGGGACAGCTTTTCAGACATCCTGTCAGCAGGTCGGCTGCCAGGCCCAGCTTTTTAGTTTTAAAACTGAGAGCCGCCAGATCTTTGCGGTGCGCGTTGGAAAGCGGATTCAAAGCACATAGTCTACGCTGTACGTTCCAGGCTCTCTGGAAATCTTCGCGTTCTTCGTGAATCCGTTTGAGATTCAGCAGCATGCGCGAAATAATTTCCCGATGCGTGGCGGGCTTTAACAGTCGCAGCAGGACATCGCGGGAAAAGTCGCCTAATTCGGCCAGATGGATGATACATTCTTTTTCGTTATAAATTGTTCCACGGGAGTAGGGATCAATGAATAACGGACCCGATTGTGATTCATAGCGTACCAGGAACTGCATGGGGGCGGCCACACCCTGAATCTCAATTCCCAGTTCATTGCCAACCGCCATATAAATCAGAGAGAGCGCAATAGGCAGACCCTGTTTTGTTTCGATCACATGATTCAGATAGCTGCCTTCCGGCTGATGGTAACAGACCGTATTACCCGCCAGCCCATGCTGCTTGGCCAGGCAGTCGACGAAGTATCTGATCAAAGTGGCATCGTCATTGGCAAGCGCCACTTTCCCGGAGAGTTCGCAGGCTCTTTGTCGGATCCAGAGTTGCACCTGTTCAAACTGCAGATCGGGCTGGTCATCGCGTGCCAGTTCCAGCGCGGCAATCGTCAGGTCGATCTGTTTGTCATGCAGCAGGAGTTTTGAAAATTCCTGATCCTGTTTAAACTGGAATATTTGTGAAATGTCCATCAAAGACAAGCTTGGTACTGGAGTGATTGGGTGGTGTTTGCAGGAGGGTATACGATTTAGAAGGCGGGCAGCGTCAAGAATTATTTGTACCTGAATACCGGCCCGAGTATCAATGCCATTTATTTACAGAATCAGCAAAAGCTTTGTTCTTTGTAAAAAACACAACGGGACAGAACCTGACCGGGCCGGATCTTATCATACTCAGTGATGCCCGGTCAAATCGGTTTGAAATAAACGACTTCCAGTCTGCTCATTAGATTGACGCTGGCAGACCGAGTCGACAAAATGGGCGAAACCCTGATATGTCAGAATAACATTGTTTGAGAGAGTACTGGTAAGTTTAATGCAATTTTTGCCTGTAGAAGAGCAGTTGGCTGTCCTCCGACGTGGTGTGGAAAAGATCGTTCCCGAACAGGAACTGGCCGAAAAATTAAAATGGAGCCGGGAAACGGGAACACCCCTGCGCGTGAAATATGGAATCGATCCGACAGGGATTGACCTCCATCTGGGGCATACGGTTCCCATGCGAAAGATGCGCCAGTTTCAGGAGTTGGGGCATCAGGCGGTGATCATCATCGGCAATTACACCGCGCTGGTCGGCGACCCCAGTGGTCGCGATGAAACCCGCGCCCGACTGACAGCAGAACAGGTCGAAGCCAATGCGGTCGACTACCTGAATCAGGTTGGAAAAGTCATCGATCTGGAAAATGCAGAAGTTGTGCGTAACGGCGACTGGTTCAGCAAAATGAACTTTGCGGAGATTCTCGAACTCTGCAGCAAAGTCACCGTCGCTCAATTACTGACCCGCGATGATTTCTCGAAGCGATACCGTGAAGAAGCCGCCATTTATCTGCACGAGTGCCTGTACCCGATCATGCAGGCCTGGGATTCTGTCGAGATCAAAGCCGACATCGAACTGGGAGGCACCGAACAGCTTTACTCCTTCATGCTGGCCCGCGACCTGCAGAAAGGTCAAGGACTGCGACAGCAGGTAAGCGTCATGTCACCTATTCTGGTGGGTACGGATGGCGTGCGCCGCATGGGCAAAAGTCTGGGTAACTACATCGGCATCAGCGAATCGCCTTATGACATGATGAAAAAATTCATGCAACTCTCTGATGACAGTATGCAGATGTTTTTTGAACTGCTGACCGATTTCCCTCTGGATGAAGTGCAAACCATTCTGGCCGGTCACCCCAAAGAAGCCAAAGTCAAACTGGCCAAAACGATTATCACAGAGTACCACGATGCCACGGCTGCTGAGGATTCTGCCGACCGCTGGCAGCGGGAAATTGGATCTGGTGGTCTGCCAGACGATATTCCCGTCGCAAAGATTTCCCGATCCGAATTAAATGAGGATGGAACGTTGCCTGCTGCGAATCTGCTCAAGCAACTGGGCCTGTGTGCTTCTACCAGTGATGCCCGGCGTTCGATTCAACAGGGGGGTGCTAAAATAGGGGAAGACAAAGTGAAGATCGAAGCCCATGATCAGGCGATTGCCGTGGAATCAGGCATGTTACTCTGGGTTGGCAAGAAACGGTTCTGCCAGGTGGAACTGCTGGATTGACTTGTGATCTGATTAAAATCCGCCGCCTTTTGCGGGCAATCAGGGGAAATGATTCCGCGCGGATTGCATTCATAAGAAATACTTCGTAAAACGATATTTTATAAGGTGAATTTCAAGATTCACGATCTCACGTTCACAGCAAAGATGTGAACGGAGACTCCTGGTTTTAAAATGAAATACAGAAAGCAACAGTAATGGCAACAGGTTTTGGAATTGTCGGCTGTGGCATGATTTCGAATTTTCATGCAAAGGCACTGGAAGAAATTCGCGGTGCTAAGCTGGTCGCCTGCTTTGATCGATTTGCAGCATCAGCAGATAAATTTGCAGAAGCGAATGGTTGCACGGCCTATCATGATTTGGATGAAATGCTGGCAGATCCCGAAGTGGATGTTGTCACCATCTGCACCCCCAGCGGGGCACACATGGATCCCGCGGTCGCCGCTGCCAAAGCAGGCAAACATGTCGTGGTCGAAAAGCCACTCGAAATCACACTCAAACGCTGTGATGCGATTATTGACGCCTGCAAAAAGAATAAAGTACAGCTGGCAACCATCATGCCTTCCCGCTTTGGTGCCGCCAATCAGGAACTGAAAAAAGCGATCGATAAAGGCCGCTTCGGTAAACTGACCTTAGGCGATACTTATGTCAAATGGTGGCGGACACAAGAGTACTACGATTCCGGCGGATGGCGTGGTACCTGGGAAATGGATGGCGGCGGCGCCTACATGAACCAGGCGATTCATAACGTCGACCTGCTGTTCTGGTTCATGGGTGAAGTCGCCGACGTGAACGGCATGACCGGTACCCTGGCTCATAAGCGAATCGAAGTCGAAGATACCGGCGTCGCTACCATTCGCTTCAAAAACGGTGCCCTGGGTGTGATCGAAGCGACCACCAGCGTCTTCCCCGGCCTGCTCAAGAAAACCGAAATCTCTGGTACCAAAGGGACCGTGATCATCGAACAGGACGATGTACTGCACTGGGAGTTCGAAAAAGAGAACGCCCGCGATGAAAAGATCCGCACCGAACTGGCAAAGAAGAGCGGCAACACCGGCGGTGCCAGTGATCCGTCTGCGATCTCCTATGCCGGTCACATGGAACAGCTCAAAGACTTCATCAAGTCGATCAAAACCGGCAAGAAGCCGTTTGTCGATGGCAACGATGGCCGCAAGAGTGTGGAAATCATTCTGGCGATCTATCAGTCTTCCTGGACTGGAAAACAGGTATCACTGCCTCTGAAACGTGATCCCCGGATTCCAAAAGCAAAATAAAAATGGAACGGATGCCAATTGGAAGCAGGACGGGTTAAGGAGAGCCCGTCCTGCTTTTTTTATACAATCATAGTTTCACCCGCTGCGGTTCAGGTTAATACTTTCTACCACGAAAAACACGAAACCGCACGAAAGTTAAACAGAATGGGTGGCCCGGATGCAATCCGGGCCGAGCGTAGCGAGCAGGAAACTGACTGTTTGACGTTCCTGAAAGTGAGCCAACGGTTTGCTCTTTGAGGCGTCATGGGGTGAGGTGGGTGAGTTGACTGTCCATTCGTATGACTGCTCTGCCAGTTTCCTGTTGTCGTTGACAACCTCGGATTTTATCCGGGGTCATCTATTCCAGATAATCTGTGAAATCTCACTTTCTGTTAGACAAAGTCGAGACTCAGTTCTATCTTCAAGAAGTGTGAACTCAACAATGGGTCTGTTAGCGGAGAAGAACATGCGCTTCTGGCTGAATTGTATGACAATGCTTACCATCCTCTGCGTTTCTCAGGTTGTTGCTGCAGAGCAGCAGCAGGCAGGGGCTGAGGAAGCTAAACCGTTTCTCACCGTGAAGCTCCTCGATGAAACAGGTAAACCGGTCGAAGGAGCGCAGACCGGGATGGTGGCTATCGTCAACGGTTTTGATCGTGAGCAGGGAGCGAGTTGGACTTTCGGTCACTTTGAACTCACGTCAGACTCGGAAGGGCTCATCCAGTTTCGCGATCCGGATAAATATCGCGGCATGGTCTATGCGCGTCACGCCGGGCGCGGCCTGGTCGCCGTGAAACGGACGGATTTGATTGAAGACAAACAGTCGCCACTGGTGCTGACCATGTATCCCGAATGTCATGTCACCTGGAAAATCAAAAGCAGTCAGTTAAATCAGATCGGGAAAGAAACCGGTAAAGTTCGTGGTTTAAGCGCTTCGGAAAACATGATTTGCCAGTGGTGTCAGGACACAGGTTCGACGCTCCATTTTTTTCTCCCGCCGGGAACGTTTTCTATTGTGGGCCACTCAAATCATATTAATCCGGTTGAAAAAACAATCGTCATCAAAGCGGGAAAGAAAGAATTTGATGCGGGGATGTCGGACGCCCGTGCCAAGCAGTGGATTTTACTTGAAGGGCAACCTGCTCCTGAAATTACTGATGTTCGAGAATGGAAAAACGGCCCACCGGTCAAACTATCACAGCTCAGAGGAAAAGTGGTTGTTTTGGAATTCTGGGGCTGGTGGTGTGGTCCTTGCGTATATTCCGGCATTCCGGAACTCTTTAAGCTGCGGGAAGAATATTCACAGGACGAACTCGCAATCATTGGCATACACACGCCGTATGGTGAAGATGACGAAGTGACTTCGGTCAAAGAACTGGATGGGAAGCTGATCAAAATCCGAAAGAATATCTGGAAGGGAAAAACGATTAACTTTCCAGTGGCCCTCACCCATTTTCGAAAATTGCCGTTCTCTCCCGAAGGAGAACCAATTGCGAACGCAAAAATGAACGTTGAATACGGGATCAACAGCTTCCCGAGTTCTATTGTGATCGACCGCCAGGGAAATGTTGTCGGGAAATTGAATCTGTGGGAAAAAGCAGACCGCGACAAACTGAAACAGTTGATCGAAGCAAAGTGATCAACTGACAGGGTCGACTGTTACATTTTGGTAGAAAAAGAAATTTGTTACTCTGATTCGTATGGCTGCCCAGCCTCTTTCTGCTGGCGATACACGCGCATGACATACATAAAGCACATGAAGTCGTAGACGGTATGTGTAGTGACCGGAATCAGCAGATTCTGGGGCGTAAAGAGAATCAGCAGCAGGCTCATGTAAACGCCCATCAGTGTTGCCACGATGACGTACAGCCGCGTGATGGAATGTAAAACGCCAAACAGAATGTTGGTGAAGATGATGGCAGCAACGACTCCGTATTGTGTCGCCCAGGACTGCAGTACGCCGCGAAACAGCATCTCTTCACCCAGGCCGATAAAGATACAGAGGATGAATAACTCCCAGACTTTACCGTGCTCCACGCGGGGCCCGAGTTCTTCAAGCAGGAACTGCTGGATCTGTTGAAAACTCTTGATAGGCAATTTTGCTGTCCAGAAAAAAAACAGATACAAAGGCAGCGCAGCCAGTGCGCCAATCAGCAGATCCATCCAGTTCCAGTTGAGGTTGGCAAGCGGACTGACACCCAATCCCCAGCCGACTCCGAAGGCAATCACAATGATGCCGATTGAAATCAGAGAGCCACCCAGGATGAAAGATTGCTGTTCTGGCGCAGTCGTTTCTTCAAAATCTTCTTCTTCATCCCAATCTGCCATGGATTATTCGTTCACTCTCTCTGTTTCAGGTTTGTACTGGGATTATAGCACTGCTCGTCCCAAATCCAAATTCTGGTGAATTCGCAAGACAGCCAGGTTTACCTGTTTTTACAGTGTTAAGGCTGTTTCGAAACTGCATCTTGCAGAAACTCACCATCTCGAATACATTTTCCCAATCTTAACAGGAAGTTTTGTGAATAGCAGGCGACTCAATAATGCTTTGTTGAGTTTCGTACTTGATTCTGTTCAGCCCACTTATTCTTTTTAAAAGAAGCGGTAGTGCAAGGATGCTGCACCGTTTACGTCAATGGCTCTGTCCTGACTTGGCGATCGATCTGGGAACGGCGAATACGATCGTCGCGATCCAGGGCGAGGGCATTGCGCTGGACGAACCCTCGGTGGTTGCATTGCATAAAGGCAGCCGCAAGATTCTGGGCAAAGGAACCGCCGTCGGCAAACTGGCCAAACAGATGCTGGGCCGCACGCCTGACAGTATCATCGCTGTCCGTCCGCTTAAAGAAGGTGTGATCACCGACTTCGAACTGTGCGAGGCGATGCTCCGTTATTTCATACACAAAGCCCGCCATCATTCGCGCGGCTTGCGACCTCGGGTTGTGATCGCAGTTCCTGGTAGTATTACACCGGTCGAGAAACGGGCCGTGTTCAACAGTGCCGAGCGCGCGGGTGCCGGTCGTGTCTATTTAATTGAAGAATCGAAAGCAGCGGGCATCGGTGCCGGCCTGCCGATTTCAGAGCCGATGGCGAGCATGGTATGTGACATTGGTGGGGGCACGACGGAAGTCGCCATCATGAGTATGGGCGATACCGTCGTCAGTAATTCGGTTCGCATTGGCGGCGATCGTTGTGACGATGCGATTGTCGAATACATGAAGCAGCATTATTCGCTACGGATTGGCGTGCAGACCGCAGAAGACTTGAAGCTGGAACTGGGCAGCGCCTATCCCCTGGAGCAGGAGTTGACGGGCGAAGTCAAAGGCCTGGATATTATCAGCAGCATTCCCCGCAAAGCAATCGTGACCAGTGAAGAACTGCGGGATGCATTACATGGACCGCTGGAATCCATCCTGAACTGCTGCAAGCAGACCATCGAACAGTGTAAGCCGGAACTGGTGGCGGATCTGGCCGACAATGGCCTGGTACTCACGGGCGGCGGTGCGCTGCTTCGCGGCCTGGCTTATTACATGAGCGAACAACTGGGAATTCCCGTACGCGTTGATGAGGATCCGCTCCGGACCGTCGCGCGAGGCACCGCGATCTGCCTCGAACATCTCAGTCAGTGGCGACATGCCTTTGATAATGGCGATGGCGATTTTTAAAGGGACGGGGCTGTAATCTATGAAACGCGAAACGCGGTTTTCGGAAATCAAACTGGTCCTGCTGGCATTCCTGGTTTCAGGCAGCCTGTATGCGATGCCGGCAGAGTATTCGAGTCGGCTGTATAATCTGATTCGCGATACAGCCCGGCCCGGCTTGATACTCGTGCAGCAGATGAAAGCCTGGGAAGCGACTGTGGCAAAAGCGGACGCGACCGATCCGCGTGTGACGCAGCTGGAACGACAGTTGACCGACAGTAAACAGGCAAACCGCAGGCTGGAGTTGCAGTCGCTGCAGTTCTCCGAAGAGTTACAGCGCTTGAAACAGACAGGCGTTCCCAACTATCAGACACAGTCCAGCGACCGTCTGCTGGTTCCGGATCTGCTCGAAGCGCAGATTCTGGGCGAGTCGGCGATCTCACTGTTACGGGAAGGACAGTTGCTCAATCAGGGACGTGAGCAGGGAGTGTTCGAATCATCGTTCGTATTGGAATCCGATTACCCTCTGATAGATCAGGGGACCGCGCAAGGCATCAAACCCGGGTATGCCTTATATGCAGGGCAAGCAGTCATCGGAAAAATTGACGAAGTCGGCAGCTGGACCAGCAGTCTGATTCCCATCACGTCGGTCAAGTACCGTGGCTCGGCACGCATTGCCCGCCGGACAGAGCAGGGCTTACAGCTGGGCACTGATGGAATTCTGGTGGGTCTGGGAGAAGGCAAATGTGAACTGCTGCAGATTCCACCCACCGAATCAATCCAGGTCGGGCAGGACGTTTATACGGGGGAAGTCGATCGCGCGCTTCCGCTAAGTATGCAGTCCACGCTGGGGCAGCCCATGTATTACGGTCGCGTGATGGAAGCAGAACTGCCTCGTGGGGCACCTTACTGGAAAATAATTGTAGAGCCAGCCGTCACGCTGTCTGATATCAAACAGGTCAGTGTGCTGCGACAGATCATCAATCCGCGACGGATGCTGGCTAACTGAAGGGGACCGCAAGTGATGAAATTATTCAGCCTGCTTATGCTGGGATATGTCTGTCTGATTACTCAGATCAGTGTGGTTCCCGAACTGAGTCCCGACGGATATCGTCCCAACCTGATCGTGTTGGTAACAGGCCTGGCTCTGTTCTGGCTCCGCGATGCACGTGTCATACTCGGCGCACTGCTGGCGGGACTGGTCTGTGAAGCCTTTGACTCCGCAATTCCCGGTACGGGAGTATTGCTGCTGACAATTCTGATCTGGCTTGCTTATCGCGTACAGATCCATTTTCAACTTCGCTCACTCTTCAGCCGATTTGTGATGCTGGCGTTGCTGTCATTTTTATTCGACGGTCTGTTTCAGATTTTGAATCATCTGGAAGCGGGAGCAGAACTGATCTCTGAACTCTCAAGCATCCTGCAACAGTCAGCAGGCAACAGTCTGGCGACCGCTGTGGTGGGACTGCTCTTACTGATTCTAATCAAACCGTTGCCCTTTGACCTTTCGACTGTCAGGAGCGGTTCTGACTCCTATTCCCCTCAATACTATCAGTAAATAAATCTCAATGCGTAATCGTCCCGGCAGTAATCATCTGGATTCAGAAAGCGAAGCGAGCGGTAATCCGTTTCAGGTGGATGGTCTGCCTGGTCTGCGGGTCTGTCTGCTGGGTCTGTTTCTGCTGGCACCGCTGCTGGCGGTTGGTGGGCGGCTGGCGTTCATTCAGATGATGAATGCCGAGCATTTTTACTCGCAGTTTGGCAAGACGACCGAATCCTTCGAGACGATTCCCAGCCGAGACGGACGTATTGTCTCCATCGATGGACGCGTGCTGGCAATGGATGTCGAACGCTTCGACCTGCAGGTGCATTACCGCTGGCTGGAAGAGCCGCCCAATGAACGCTGGTTACAACAGCAGGCGCTGACACTGTTAAAACCGGTCGAGCGTCGTCAAAAAGAAAAAGTCGAGGCGGCCCGCGAAAAAGTGCTCGCGCGTCGTCAGCAGTTGTGGGAAGAACTGGCATTGGTGATGCAAGTTCCTCAACAGGACTTGCTGGCTTCCGGTAATGAGATTCAGAAACGCGTAGAAAATATTATTGAAAGCGTGAATGAGAGAGCCGAACAAAAGCGCGCGGAGACGCAGTCGGTCGAAGTGGCTGTCAAAAAAGCTGAAACAACGCCGACTGATTATCCGCAGGCGTTCTGGAAACTGTTGAAAGAAACATTAACCCGTCCACCCCGAAGACCACAGCGGGAACGGATTGTCGTCCGTGAAGAGCTGGATTACCATACTGTGAAGTCAGAAATTCCCCGTGAGATTGCACTGGCGATTTCCGCCCATCCGGAGCACTTTCCCGGCGTGAATATCCAGGTGGCAACGCTCCGCGAGTATCCGCAGAAAACGATCGCCCCGCACGAACTGGGGATTCGACATCGCATCGATGAAAAAACGCTGGCTGCCAGACGCGAACAGTATCCCGACGGAGATCCGCTGGATTACAAGGAAGGCGACCGCATCGGCAAAATGGGGATCGAACGCTCGTACGATCGATTCCTGCGTGGGTTGCGTGGCTTAAAACGTGTCGTGAAAAACAGGCAGGGCGAAATCATCCGCAGCGAAGTCGTTCGCGAACCCAAATCGGGTGACGATGTCGTGTTGACTTTGAATACACGGCTGCAGGGAGACGTTCAGAATCTGCTGGATCAGTCGTTGGACGAATTGGCGCAGCAGAAGGATGAAAACGATTCACCCCTGATTGAGCCTTCCACAGGGGGCTGCATCGTGGTCCTTGATGTACGGAGTGGCGCGATCGTCGCGACCGCATCTGCACCGCGGTACGACCTCAATCTACTGCTGAATCCATCTCCGGAAGAATGGCAGGCGGTGCTGGATGATCCACGGCGTCCTTTGTTTCCCCGGGCCACTCAGATGATGCTGCCCCCCGGCTCGACCTTTAAAGCACTGACTTCGATCGCATTACTGGAAAGTGGCAAGATCGATCCGGATGAGATGTATCCCTGCCGCGGTTACCTGGACCGACCTGATCGGCATCGCGACTATATTTACCGGCACTATGGAGTCGGTCACAACGACATTAATCTCACACAGGCGTTATGCCAGTCCTGTAACGTCTACTTTTTTCAGGCAGCCCGCACGATGGGACCGGAGACGATCTGCCACTGGGCCGATCAACTGGGGTTCGGCAAGCCGACCGGCATTGATATTTCCGGCGAACGCGGCGGTCATCTGCCCGACCCTTCATCCGACAGGAAAAAAGGCAAGTCTCCCTGGTATCCCGGCGATACACTGGGCATTGCCATTGGTCAATCCCGGTTGACAGTCACGCCTTTACAGATCGCGCGGCTCATGGCGGTGATTGCCAATAATGGCGAACTGGTCGTCCCCCATCTGGCTTACAGCATTGTTCCCTCGGCAGAATCGACGACGACCACCAGACAGATTATCTCTCATCCCCAGCGCTATGTGAGTGGCATTCATCCGGATACCCTGGAACGCGTGCGGGAAGGCTTGATCGATGTCGTAGCGAATCCTCACGGAACCGGCTACAAAACGGTACGGATGAAAGAAATTTCCATCGCCGGAAAAACGGGGACCGCGGAGACCGGCGGAGGCAAAAATGATCACGCCTGGTTTGCCGGTTTTGTACCAGCCACCCGACCCAAATATGCGTTTGCCGTTGTGATTGAACATGGCGGTTCCGGCAGCCGTGTCGCGGGACCGGTCGCACAGAAACTGGTGCGGGCGATGCTCGATACCGGATTACTTCAATCCACGGCAGGCAAACTGCAGGCAAACTGAATTCAATCGATTTTACTTCGCTTCTTTTTTCTGCGGGATCAACGCTTCCGGCTGATCAATATTCAGATAGTGTCCATGATCGGCGGTGAGAATCACGATGGTTTCATCCCAGTTGCTGTTCTTCTCCACCCAGTCGGTAATCACCTTAAACGCGTCATCGCCGCTTTTGACAGCGCCGATGGAGTTATCCAGATTGTTATCGTGGTTGGCCCAGTCGACATCTCCGGCTTCCACCAGCAGCCAGAAACCCTGTTTGTTCTGGCTGAGGACGGCGAGTGCCGACTCAGTCATATCAGCCAGTGTCGGGTTTTCAGCGATATCTGATTCAGAGTAAACTTCAGAACTGTTCTTTAATCCCGGAGCGGGCTGGTAATCGCCGTTGGCTGTCTGGTAGGGGAGATGGGCCGCGTATTTCTCGACGCCATACACGCCCAGCAGTCGTGTTTTATTTTTGATGGCGGCGTCGGTTGCCTGTTTCAGGCCATCTTTCCCTTTGACCTGGGGAGTTCTTAAAGCGACCGTGTATTTTCCACCTTGTTTGACGTCTGCCTTGTTGATGGTTTCTTCCGAAATGTATTTCCAGCCGGGCACGAAGTTCTTGCCATGCGATTTGCCGCCGGTCGGTTTTTCCATCGTGCCAAAGCCTCCCCCCAGCACGACATCCAGGCCAGGCATCGCCTGCTCCGGATGGGAAATTGAAGTTTGTCCCAAGAGGTCGCGGGCCAGGTCCTGATAGTCGTTACGGCTGACATTGTGTGCATAAGTGGCAGCAGGTGTGGCATGAGTAATGGGAACACTGGTAACAACGCCAACGGAATAACCTTTCTCCTGTGCTTCGTGTGCAATGGTTGCAACAGGGGCACCATTGGGATCTACGTTGATCGCGTTATTGTAGGACTTGATACCGGCGGTCATGGAAGTGGCGGTGTTGGCCGAATCAGGGTAAGCGTGCTCGCCATACTTGTTACCGGGGCTGCCAATCAGATATTTTTTATCGCTGCCTGCCGTCCAGGGATTGGAGCCCCCTTTTTTTGCATTATATCCCCCACGCATTTTTCCACCTGCGTTGAGAACACGTTGGCCATTCACATCCACGTTGGAGCCATCGTTGTGAGGCGCCGTCACCATGTAACCAAACTGCGAGGTGCCATCAGCCGAGTAATCCTGAAAATGGAAACCGGTTCCCCGACCGCTGTTGTACTTGTCAGCCGCGTTGTAATACAGGGCTGCGGCGCGGGTGGTCTGCCAGTCCATGCCATCAAATACAAACAGGATGATATTCTTTTTGCCCGCTTTGAGCGCTGCCTCCTGGATATCATAGAGGTTGGTCTGGTCCAGATATTTAGCTTTCGGGTTCAGCGTATTCTCAGGCAGAAATCCATAAATGGCTTCGAGTTTTTTTTTGTCGCGATAAGGGCTGTTTTTCCCTTTGTACGACTTCAGATTATAACCGGGTACACCGTTCTTGGTGCCGAAGGTGTAGACCGGAATCAGCCGCAGGGAATGAGTGGACCATTGGGTATAGTCATTCGGATCAAAGCCCCAGTGGGCGACCGGGCTCTTCTTATGCTTAATCGCTGCAGTCTGGATCTTTCGAATGTGATCTTCAGTCGGTTGTTCCGCCTGGGCAGGAGTCAGATTGAACAACAGGATCAGAATCAACAGGCGGGAAGAAACAGCAAAATTCATGAAAGCCTCTGGGTAGATGAAAGCAAAATCGTTGTTGATGAAAACCGGCAGGAGTGGCATCATTATAGTCACAGTCAGTCACTGTTTGTAAAGCGCGTGGTGTGAAGCCTCGGTTAAGTTTCAGAGATAGCAGCTTCGTAAAATATTCGACGCTTGATGCGTAACGAAAATCCCCTCCTGTGGTTCTTATGTATAGTGTTGCTGAGCTGTCTCTGGAACAGGGTAGAAGCAGTCATTATGAGGAAAACAGAGCTCCGTCAGATCAGAAAGAACATGTACGAACGATACATATTGCCTGATAATTGTGCAAATTTCAGGAATGGTATATGTTTTGCATTATTAAGATATTCTGTAATACCATAGAATCTTCAAGGAATGACTTACTCAGATCAGGAAAACAAGATGACTCCTCGGGAAGTGCTCGCCCTCTGTCGTGAACGGGAAATTCAGGCCGTTGATTTACGGTTTATGGATTTCCCTGGAACCCAAAAACATTTCACAATTCCTGCTAAGATATTGGCAGAGAAGAGTTTCGAAGATGGTTTCGGTTTCGATGGCTCCTCAATGCGTGGCTGGAAAGCGATTAATGAAAGCGACATGCTGGTTGTGCCCCAACCAGATACCGCATTCGTTGATCCCTTTATGTCCAATACTCTGGTGATGACCTGTAATATTCAGGACCCGATTACCCGGGAAGACTATGCCAAAGATCCGCGCAATGTTGCCCGAAAAGCAGAAAGCTACATGCGGTCGACAAAAATTGCCGATGTCGCCAATTTTGGGCCCGAAGCCGAGTTCTTTATCTTCGATGACGTGCGTTTTGATCAGAACGAGCACGAATGCTATTACCATGTGGATAGTATCGAAGGCCAGTGGAATCGTGGCAAGGCAGGCAGCACCCAGAACGCCGGCTATAAAATTCGCCATAAGGAAGGTTACTTCCCCGTACCTCCTGCGGACACCCTGCAGGAAGCCCGTACCGAGATGATGCTGGCGCTGATGGAGTGCGGCGTCGACGTCGAGGCCCAGCACCATGAAGTGGCGACCGGCGGTCAGTGCGAAATCGATATGAAATACGCGCCGTTGTTAAAGACGGCTGACAATCTGCTGCGATACAAATACATCGTCAAGAATGTCGCTGTCCGACATGGCAAAACCGCTACCTTCATGCCTAAGCCGTTATGGAATGATAACGGTTCCGGCCTGCATCTGCACATGTCCCTCTGGAAAGATGGCAAGCCGTTATTTGCCGGCTCGCGTTATGGCGGACTCAGCGAGATGGGCATGTACGCCATGGGCGGGATCCTGAAACATGCGCCGGCGCTCTTTGCCTTCTGCTGCCCGACCACCAACAGCTACAAACGTCTGATTGCCGGTTTTGAAGCTCCCATTAATTTGACTTACAGTTACCGCAATCGATCAGCGGCGATCCGCATTCCTGTGCACAGTCCACATCCCGAAAACAAACGCTTCGAATTCCGCTGTCCCGATTCCTCTTCCAACCCTTACCTGGCGATGTCAGCCGTATTGATGGCGATGCTCGACGGAATTCAGAACAAGATCGATCCCGGACATCCGCTCGAAAAAGATATCTACGATCTGAAACCGGACGAACTGGCCGAGCTTCCCAGCGTACCCGATTCACTGGAACACGCGCTGCAGGCATTACGTGACGACCACAAGTTCCTGCTGACCGGCGATGTCTTTACCGAAGATGTCATCGATACCTGGATCTGGTACAAAACCAATCAGGAAGTCGCTGCGTTGCGTGAGCGACCACATCCTTACGAATTCGCCATGTACTACGACATTTAAAAACGGCGACTCTGAGATTTAGGAAATTCCCGGCTCGCGGTCCAATTGCATTGCACAAAGGCGAAAACAGCGTTTTTTGCTGTGTTGTGAAGACGCTTGTGTTACGATATTGGAAGTGGGTGCGTCGTCCCTGCTTCCTGTAACCAGCTTCAGAACCAATTATCAGTTCCCGGAGAAGTCCCCATGAAACTCGCATCAGGCGTTTTGTGCTTACTTGTGTTGCTGCTTTCTCACCAGTCTGGGCGTGCAGGCGAACCGGGATTGCACGATGGCTGGCAGGCGAAGACGCCTCGCGAAGAACTGCGTCCCGACATTTCCTGGAACGCGGATGCGGGACCCGATCAGCGGGGTGCCTTTCTGATCCAGGCTGACGGTCGCGAAGGCTTGATGGGACACATCCAGAAATTGTTCCCTGTCGAAGGGGGAAAGACGTATGAATTCACAGCGCTGCGAAAAACCGCAGGCATTGACCTGATCCGCCGTGCCGGTACAGCCCGCCTGATCTGGCTCGATCAAAACGGAAAACGTGTCACGCGGGACGAACCTTCTTTCGCGTCCTATCGACCGGGAGAACATCCGCGGGCAGAACCCGAATTTCCAGGAGATCAGGAAACAAACTCGGGCTGGACGAAGGTTGCCGGGGTCTACCGTGCTCCTGCAATAGCGACGCAGGTTCAAGTCGAATTACATTTTCGCTGGGGACCACCCCATTCACAGATTCTGTGGAGCGATATGAGTTTAAAACAGACCAAAGATTTGCAGCCCCGCATCGTACGTCTGGCGACAATTCATCATCGACCCCGTGAAGGGAAAAAACCGACCGATAAGCCAGCCCAGTTCGCGAAGTTGATTGAGCAGGCTGCAGAACAGAAAGCAGATCTGGTTGTGCTGCCGGAATCGATTACGGTTTACGGCACTGGTTTGTCTTATGCCGAAACCGCGGAGCCAATTCCCGGGGCTTCCACAAAGTACTTTGGCGAGCTGGCTAAAAAGCATGACCTGTATATTGTCGTTGGTCTTTACGAACGGGCAGCGCATCTGGTTTATAATGTGGCGGTGCTGATTGGCCCTGATGGAAAAGTGGTTGGAAAGTATCGCAAAGTCACACTTCCCCGTGGCGAGATTGAAGGAGGAGTCACACCCGGTCACGAATATCCGGTGTTTGAAACCCGTTTTGGAAAAGTGGGCATGATGGTCTGCTACGACGGCTTCTTTCCGGAAGTCGCTCGCGAACTGAGCAAGAACGGAGCCGAGGTCATCGCCTGGCCGGTCTGGGGCTGCAATCCCCTGCTCGGTGCAGCGCGTGCGTGTGAAAATCATGTGTACGTCATCAGCAGCACATACACGGACACTTCTTCCAACTGGATGATCTCCGCGATTTACGGACAGGATGGTAAACCGCTGGCACAGGCGAAGGAATGGGGCACGGTCGCGGTCACCGAGGTAGACCTGAATCACCCACTGTACTGGCAGAGCCTGGGAGATTTTAAATCTCAGATCGAACGACATCGCCCGGTGGTGGATCCAAAACCCTGATCGCAGCGTTCGAGTCACTCGGGGCGTGATGAATTCTGTTACAATCTTACCTACGGTGCATTCACAACGTTACCCGTAGTATTGACGGTGATTCCGTTATTGTTGGCTGAGAGATCAGAAAGGTCCTGGATTCTGATGATGCCTCCTGCATTCGTCGTGAAGTCGAATGGTTTGTGAGCCGTGTTGCCAAAGATCTGCATGGTCAAATCAGAGCCGGCGTTTTCTGAATAGATCAGCAGGTCTCCACTGGTGCTGACATTGTCTGCGAAGATATTCTGAGTGACCCGCATATTTGCCGCTGCACCATTTGTGACATCGACACGCACATTATAATAGTTGGGTCCGATCTTGTTGTTGGTGATGAAAAAGTCATGGTTCGTGCCTTGGCTTATTTCGGCGATCAGGCCGTAATAAAAGACGTTAGAGTCGGTATCGTCTGAGATGAGATTGTCATTGACGGTGGTCGTCGTGGTGCCGCTGGTCTGGTAGTTCAGCCAGATTCCTCTGCCATTCGTGGCATGATCATTGGTGGCGATCTGGTTATTCGTGATATTTGTATTGGCCGACCCATTCAGATAACTGACATAGATTCCATTGAAAATGGCCGATCCAACAATACTATCGTCATCGTTCAGGATGATATTGTCAGCGATCGTCGTCTGTGCAAACCCACTTGAATTGCCCGTGTATCTGACTCCGCCGACCAGCGAGAAGTCGACGCCGGAGATCTGGTTATTGCGAATGCGGGTGGTGATATCACCGGCGGTCGTGGAGACGTTAATCCCGTTGTCAGAAGTCTGCACGAGACTGGAAATGAGATTGTTGTCGACGGTCACATCAGCATCGCCGTTGAGTTCAATATCGATCGCGTTATCAAATGCCGTGGCGACACTTTTGATCGTGTTATGACTGACAGTGATGTTTCCGGAACTGTTTTCGATACCGATGGCGTCATCGCTGACATCCTGCAGGGTGTTATTTGTAATGGTAATGCCCTGTGAATTAGCAACGGCAATACCCGAAGTCGAACCGTTCGTAATTGTATTGTTGGCAATGGTGATATTCTGCACGCCGTCCGCCATGACTGCCGGGTCTGCGCCTCCACTGGTGATATTAAATCCGGACAGCACACTGCCACTTCCCAGGACAAAATTTCCGGTGATCCGGGGAGTCAGTCCGGTGTTTGAGTCTGGCAGAGCCACTTGACCGATTTGCGTATTCAAAAACTGGGTCGGGCCGGACGAGAGGACCTGGGTCTGACTGGAGAGGGTGAATGTGCCGGTTTCAGAATCACCGCGGTGATCATAAACGACGACATCACCTGCCTGCGTCCGTGGATCGGCAAAGGCGGCTGCTAACGTGGCATACGGATCTTCGTAAGAGCCATCGCTGTTGCCTCCACTGGCGACATGCATAAAGTAATACGGATTGCCTGTGGAAGGATTAATCAATAAGCCGCCATTCGGATCCTGAATGGCCTGGTTGTCGACCACAATGCTGCGGAGTCGTTCCGGCGATTCCCCCAGGCGATCGCGTGCCGGGATGTCGGCTTTGAGGCCGTCGCGTCGCCCGGTGATACTCGGCCATGTAATCGAGACAGAAAAATTGACAGTCGTATTGAAAACGCGATCGTTCTGCACACCCAGGTTCAAAGCAATCAGATCAGAAATGCGATTCTCCACGCGGGTTTTCCAGCCCCACGCCTGCTGGCTGCCGGGTGCCTGAAAATGATACCAGCCGGCAAACGCCCGCACATCCATGGAGTGACTTGTTAATATTTTTCGGCCGGCTTCCATATCCACGCCGGTCATGGCGGCTTGATAGTAGCGGGTCAGAATCCCTCCATAGAGATAATGCCCGACAAACTGGCTGGGTCCGCCGAGAGTGTGAGTCGTACCGACCAGCGCGCGTCTGTTGCCTGTGGGCACATACCAGTTCAAACGCGCGTCCCACAGGTCGCCCAGAGTTTCAATGCCGCCTGAGACCTGGCTGAAATTGGTGGCGCCGGTGTCTCGGGTGTCGTAGTACACATATCCGCCGATCGTGCGTCCCCATTCCGGCAGGTACTGGCGGGCACCCAAGCCCACATTGGACCCCAGGTTTTGGTTCTGATCATCCAGTAACAGTCGCGCATCGAGAAAGGTGAGCCAGTTGCCATCTTCCGCTTCAAGTAAAGGCAGAAAACCATCCAGCGAAGAGAGTCCCCCGATCCGACCAATGGTATCACCGGCCTGATAGCGATAGCCGAAATGGGGACGGTAACGTCTGAACCAGGCAGAGTCGCCAAAGAGTTCTGACACATCACCGGTCACGTTTTGTGTTTCCGGGGCGGGCAGAATTTCAGAAGAGTCAGCCAGGAGCGAGCAGGGGGCGCAGCTCAAAATCAGCAGCCCGAGAGAGAAAAGTTTCATGGAGTCCATTCCACTTGATGCAGCACATTATTTTTAAAGCCTATGAAAATTCTTCGACGCAGAATTGAGAGGGCTGAAGAAAAGTTCAGAAAAAACATGTGTGAACAAGCGGCCTGTTCCGGTTAGTTAAAACAGGATGTGTAGTGAAGTCTTCGGCTCACAACAAGCTGTCAGATCATTGATTCAACAAAGATCAGGGAGTGTTCTGGATGGTTCCCGGTCCCAGCAGATTGATGGTGGCACCATTGTTGTTTGGCTGGAGGTTCGGCAGATCGTCGATGTTGATTGTACCGCCCACACCGGCGAAGAAGTCCAGTGCAGTGTCCGTTGTATTCCCCGTGACATCCATAAAGATCGTATCGGGTGAGAAGACAGCGACATCCAGGCCGCGACCGCCGATGCCAGCACTGCCATTCAACAGGTTGTTTTGCACCTGCACCGTTGCCGAGGCGCCTGAGACGTTATTCATCAGGATCTCAATTCCATCGTCAAAGACGCCACCCGATTGTGCGATCTGGTTATTGTTGATGAAGGCACTGTGATTCACGCCCCGATCCACGTCCAGGGCAATCCCGTCTGTAAACAGGGCGGCATTGTTGTCGTCTGAAATGGTGTTCTGGGTGATATATGATGTGGTTGTCCCTGTTGTATTCAAATTAAGATAAATGCTGGTTCCAAACAGGTTCACCAGATCGTCGGAGTCAATCGTATTCTGCGAGATCATCGTCGTGGCAGAACCATCATCGTAAATCACGTTGATCGCATTTCCAAAGGCCCCCGCGGTATTGTTGATTG
The DNA here is from genome assembly GCF_007746795.1 of Gimesia algae. Taxonomy (NCBI): domain Bacteria; kingdom Pseudomonadati; phylum Planctomycetota; class Planctomycetia; order Planctomycetales; family Planctomycetaceae; genus Gimesia; species Gimesia algae. The sequence goes on along the minus strand of NZ_CP036343.1, from coordinate 3,830,200 downwards.
TGTTGTTGGAAATGTTGGTGGTCATCACCCCATTCGCGGTACCGTGGAATGTGATGGCATCGCCAAATGCGCCCACCGTGTTGGTGATGGTGTTACCGGTAATCGTGGTATTTACGGCACCGGTTGAGTTACTGGTAAAATCAATCCCATTTCCGAAGGCGTCCACGAAACTGGTAATCTGGTTGCCTCTGATGCGTGTCGTCACATCCCCGGAACTGGCTGTGACTTCAATTCCCGAACCGGCAAGCGCAATCACACTGGTAATGGTATTGTTGTCGATGTCAACATTCGCATTTCCATTGAGGGTGACATCGATACCTGTGGAGAAAGCGGTCACAATACTTCTGATCGTGTTATCACTGATGGTGCCGTTTCCAATACCACGCACCGAAATGGCATCAGAGTCGGCATTGTTGATCGTATTGTTAGAGAAATTGAAGTTCTCAACATTCAATCCGATGATACCATATGTCGTTGGTGAGTTGATGGTAGTGTTTTTGATGGTGACATTCTTCGAGTCAGCAATTTGGACGGCAGAGAATCCACTGTTATCGAGTGTTCCGCCGTTGAGTGTGACGCTCCCTGTGACATTTTTGATATCGAGTGGCGCCAGAGTGGTGTTGCTGGTGTTCAACTCGGCAATAGTGATATTCGCGGAGCTGTCGTCGATATCAACGGCCGTCGATCCATTGGTGGTTGTGATTTGACCGAACTCAATGGTTCCGCCAGAATTCGCAATCACAACCGCATTACCGTTGGTATTCGTAATGGAGCTGTTGGTAAAGGTCACATCAGCCGCGTTTTGGCTGCCCGTAATTGACACGCCCAGACCATCTGTTTTCGTAAGGGGGGTTTGGTCGAATGTGGCGGGGCCTGTTAAATTTGTCAGGCTGATAGCCGTACCAGCTCCGTTATGATTGATCGTATTGTTCGAGACCATCAGGTTCCCCACGCCATTGGCAATAATCGAAGAACCAGCACCAGTGGTAGTGATATCAAACCCGGACAGCACGCTACGGTTATTCAGAGTGAAGCTACCCGTGATATCGGGATTGATGCCAGTGCCGGAGTCAGGTAACTGGATCTGGCCGATGGTGGAAGTGATGAACTGCGTCGGTCCTGCTGAAAGGACCTGCGTGTTGTTTGCGAGAGTAAAGTCGCCTGTTTCCATACCGTTGCGGTGATCGTAGACAACCACATTACCCTGTTGTGTGCGCGGATCAGCAAAGGCGGCTGCGAGCGTGGCATAGGGGTCTTCATAAGAACCATCGCTGTTTCCGCCGGTGGCGACATGCATGAAGTAAAAAGGCAGTCCCGTGGTCGGATCGATGACAAGGCCGCCATCCGAGTCCTGAATTTCCTGATTGGCAACGACAATGCTGCGGAGTCGTTCGGGGCTTTCACCCAGTCGATCCCAGGCTTTCAGGTCAGAACGGGGGCCTCCTCGCAGGCCAGTGATACTGGGCCACTGGATGCCGACTGCAAAGTTGACGGTGGTGTTGAAAACCCGATCGTTCTGCACGCCCAGATTCAATGAAACCATATCAGAGATGCGGCTCTCAATCCGGGACTTCCAACCCCAGGCCTGTTCACTGCCTTTGGCCTGGAAATGGTACCAGCCTGCATAGGCGCGAAGGTCCATTGATTCGTTGGAGTAGAATTTGGCACCTGCTTCCATATCCAGGCCTTTCATCGCGGCCTGATAGTAACGGGTAAAAGTACCCCCCGTCAGATAATGACCGACGAATTTATAGCTCCCACCACTGGTGTGTGTCGTTGCATACTGATTGCGTGTCTGGCCGGTAGGGACGTACCAGTTGAGCCGCGCATCCCAGATATCGCCCAGGGTTTCGATACCGCCGGAGACCTGATCGAAGCTGGCATAACCTGCGTCACGGGTGTCGTAGTAAATATAGGCCCCGATCGTGCGTTGATAATCGGGAATATATTGACGGGCACCGACGCCAACATTCGAACCCAGATTATGATTGTCGTCACCCAGTAGCAGCCGCGCGTCAATGAAAGTCAGCCAGTCGCTGTCTTCCCCTTCCAGCAGTGGGAAAAAGGCATCAAAGGAGGAAAGACCGCCGATGCGTCCGATGGTGTCGCCGGCTTCATAGCGGTATCCGAAATGAGGTCGATAACGGCCAAACCAGCCAGAATCGCCGAAGAGTTCAGAGACATCCCCGTTGATCTCTTCCTGCGGAACACCCGCCGGCTCCACAAAGGGATCGAGCGTGTCCGCTGAGATTGAGTACGGCGCACTAAGTGAGATCAATAAAGCAAGATAGATGCGTTTCATGGAGTCCATTCCAATGACAGTGTATTGTTATCAACTCTGTCGTCTAAAAGGCTCCACACGCTGAACTGCAATTATTTGCAGTGGTTCACAAGTCTCGAACAGGTTCTGTTCAGGTTCGGTGAGTCAAAATAGGATACTGTTACGGATTTAGATGTTCAGCATTTTAGACTGTGTCCAGTTTTTTGCTGTAGCGTCTCCAGGGCCATTTGGACCGAGTGTAATAGATTGTGAGACGCTCTAGTGTAACATTCAGGGAAGCAGCAAGTCAGTGGTATTCTGGACCGAACCGAGACCCAGCATCCAAGGCAACATATCATGTCTTATTTGCAGACAGTTGGGCCGGTTTTCAATCTTCAACGTACTGCCCAGCCTGTATCCACTGCGAACGGGATATCACTGATTGTGCCATTACTCGAACGGGTCAACAGATCGTGTCCACCAACCCGATACGGGCCATCATCGCTCAATGTTTCACTCCACTGTGTATGGATATCACTCAGGAGTTTTGCTTTTTGAGAAACTCCACCAGTGGTTTTGTGGAACCAACGCGATGGCGATGACAGCAAGTTGCGAGAGCATAAACAGGCCCAACGCTTTCAGGACTCCTTCGGTAAACCCATACGAATGCAGTCCAACGCCGAGCTCGTTCACACCAAACCAGGACCAGCTGGTGACGATGTTCCCGCCGATCGCGAGCATTGCCAGACCACGGTCTTTGACCATGCCTCCCCAGCGCGCGTGTAAGACGAGTGCGTTCCAGAGCACGATGATTAACGCGCCGTTTTCTTTGGGATCCCAGCCCCAGAAGCGGCCCCAGGAATCGTCGGCCCACAGACCGCCGAGCACGGTGCCAAAGAAACTCAGGATGATCGCAAAGCAGAGGACGCCGTACAACATGCGAATGATCTCTTTGCCTGCGCTCGCTGTCATGCGGGGAGTACAGGTGCCCCACAGGATATAGAACAGACCCAGCAGCCCGGCGACAAAAGTGGCCGCATATCCCAGTGTGATACAGACCACGTGGGTTGCCAGCCAGAACTGTGTGTCTAAGACTGCCTGCAGCACAGCAAACGTGTCGCCATCCCCGGCGAGCATGTGGGCAATCAGCAGTGTCGAGAATCCGGCGACCGAGGCCAGTAAACTGCCGATACCCAGTCGATTCATTTTTTCAATGACGATTCCCGCCAGCACGGCACCCCAGCCAATAAAGACAGCCGAAGAATACAGGTTGGTGACCGGTGGTCGTCCCGAGATATAAATCCGTCCAATCAACGCGAGTGTGTGGACAAAGAATGTGAGGCAGATCAGCCAGAACGCCGCGTTGCCCAGAGGTCTGGTCCAGAACAGGAACGAGAAACAGACCATCACAAATGCGAAAATGTAGAGCACCGAGCAGTAATAAAAGGGTTCGAAGTGATTGAAGAACGCTTCGAAATTGATTTTGGACAGGCTGGTGTGAGGCAGATCCGCTTTGTGCTTGTTCAACCAGATCTGGTAATTGCGGACTTCTTTATTGAAGGTACTGACATCATCACTGGCATAGGCGACGAGGATTTTCGTCCAGGCCTGTGTGGCTTCGTTTTCCTTTTCCTTGGCAAAACTGGCTTTGACCAGATCGCGGGTCCAGGCATACGAATAGGTTTGCCAGTCCTTATCTTCCTCGCCTTCACCTCCCGGAGGAATGGCGCGAGGAGGATTGCGACGTTCCAGCGCCCCATGGCGGCGGATCGCTTCGATCAGGTCATCACGGGCTGACTCAGCCCGGATTTCCGGTGGCTTGAATGATTGGATCAGCAGGTCAACGGTGCCGATTTTCTTTTCCAGATCGAGTACGCGAGACTGATACAATGTCGCTTTTCCTTTACCCGCCTGTCGTGCCAGTTCAGACTGTTTGGAGAGTTCGGGAATTTTTTCGATAAAGTCGTCAAACGAATAACGGAAGCCAGCACGTTTTTTCAGACCCAGCGTGTGTAATAACTCAGGATTCTCAATGCGGACCACTTCGTATTCGAAGGCATCACTGGGCTTGGCAATGGTGTCCAGGAACCATTTGATAGCGGGATATTTTTTCGTCGTCGTCTTTTGTTTCTCTTTTTTAGTCACTTTAGAATCGGAAGTTTCTGGATTGTCTTTGGATTCTTTTGCTGCTTCCGTTTGCTCTTCTGCTGCAATCTCTTTTGATTTGGTGGTGACAATATTGCCATCTTCATCATATTCAACCGTAAAATCCTGTCGGCCGGTAATGATTCGCAGACTGTTGCGGGCCAGGGTATCTACAGGCTTGGTCCGGCCTTCATACAAAATCGGCAGTTGCCCGAATTCGTAAAGGTTCATTTCATTGGATTCCGGTTTGGGCACACGGGTTTTGCTCATGAGATAGCCGCCAAAGACCACGACAATCATAATTGGGATCAGGTAATGAGCCATGAAAGCCTGCAGACGTGCCCGGTCCTGCCAGGCCGGATCATTTTCTTTTCCTGGAGGCAGTAACTCATCGACGGCAGTTGGTTCATTTCGCTGTTTTTCACGACGGTTCAGGAACCGCAGCAGCGTAATCATGAAGTGATACAGCATGCCGACCACCACGATCATGCAGGAGACGTAAGGAATCATCCAGCCGACATTGTTGACGACGGACAGAGTCGTCATTTCCTTCCCGGTGGCTGGATCTGCGTGATAGCCGCTCTGGTAAAATGTATCTCCACTGTAACGCAGCGGGTTGTTCATCCAGACTTTGATTTCCCGGTCGACGTTGTTGGTCGGGTCCACCAGTTTGATGTCGGAGGAATAATTCATTACCGTATTGGTGCCCGCGTAATCATCTTTGCGGACATCGTTGAGCGTGACGGAATAAGGTTTATAATACCGTTTGAAACGCAGGTAGAGCTGATAAGGCGTGCCATCTACGACCACTGGCTGTCCGATTTCCTGGAGCGCCATTTCCAGGTCGAGCAGGTAGATCCCCAGAGACTCAGACGTTTTTTTATCAATCACTTTGATATAAGCAGCCGGAGTGTCGACGCCGCCACCCATATCAGTACCGGAGGCACTCCGCATCGGTAATGCGATCCAGTCCATTCCGATCCCGGCTGTGGCAGGATTCTCAGTCTGTTTCTTCTCTTCGGGAGTCAAAGAGCTTACTTTACGCAGGGACGCATTCGGATAGTATTTGACCAGCTCATAGTCGAAGGGGAGTTTCGGATCAGAGACAACTTCTCCCTGTTTGGCCAGCAGAATCGACTTGGGGATGATGGTGACCTTGTCTTCTTTGGGGTCAGTCTCATCAATGATCGCCAGTTCAATCTCGCGGATATCATGTACGAAGTTGGTGGTTTCTCCTTCGGAGATCGTCATCTGAGTTTCAACGGCCATCGTGCCGACAATCAGTTCGCTGAGCATCATCAGGCCGACACCCGCATGTAGCAAAACAACGCCGGCCCGTTTCTTGAACAGGAAAATGCAACCGGAGAGCAGGACACATCCCGCAAAAGTCGCTTTGACCAGCTGCCACAGAATCCGCATGGAGGCGTCACTGAACCGCGCCGCCTGTCCCTGAGAAATAGACCAGGCTAATAGACAACCCAGCAGAATCGTGAATCCCAGGATTAAGCCTCGCTCTGCTCTGCGATGTTTATCGATGTAAAAAAAGAGGACGCAGCCTGCGACTGTCGCCATCCCGATTCCCGCTTGCAGCAGCCACCATAAGGCCAGCCAACTCAACAGCGAATATCCCTGGAAACCATCTTTGTTGGCACCACTGGCAATCACCAGCCAGGTGATCAGCGATCCCACGGCGATAATCGTCCAGCCGATGGTTCGCTCTTTGCCTTTGGCCTGAACCTTAAAACGAATGAAGTGGGCAGCGAACAGGTTGATGCCCATCATGAAGCCGATCAGCCAGCCACCGGGGAAGTAGATAAAGCCGGGGATATTCTGCTGGTCGAGGTTCGGAAAAAAGGAGGGAGGGAAAAAGATTTTGAATTCAATTTTGGCAATGCCTGTGCGGAAGTATTCGTCGATCACAACCCAGATGTCTTTATTCACCTGCGCCAGGGTGCCCGCCAGGATGATAAAGATGGCCATTGCGAACAGCACCACGGTCAGTCTCAACGAAGCCAGAGGCGTCAGGAACTTCAGAAACGTCTTGTTGAAGTTCGCTGAACCGGAGTCGGATCCGAGTGTGGCAGGTTCGTTTGATTGATCGGGAAGGGTATTGGTGGCCATGATTTTATCCTGAATTGAAAACTCAAGTATAATGTTCGTTGAGTAGGGTGGTCGTCAACTGTTATTCAAACCGGATCGATTGTACGAACTGTTTGAAGCGTTCTTGTTCCTGTTCGGCCAGTTTGACCGGCCCGGTGAATTTCACAAACCAGGCGAGGTTATCCCGGTAGAAGATGGCTCCTAATATCGCGATGCGTGGTTTTGCATCTTTGGGGCCAATCAGTTTGACATAAGTGGCTTCCAGATCGCCGAGCTGCAGTTGCTCTGACTGTTGGGGAAGTTCGGCTTCAGTGATGTCTTTCAGTTTGACCTGACTCCGCCAGCGATTGATATTCAAAAGTAACGGATTACTCTCTCCGGTCAGATCGATGATGGTGACTTCAGCGGTTTCGTCGCCACTGGTGATGTTAAAGGCGGCTTTTCTCATGCCGCCACTGCGACCCGGTTTCCAGCCGGCGGGTGTTTCGTATTTGATTTGGGCAGCAGCCGGAGGATTCGCCGGTCCTGCTGCAGGGCCTCCCGGTCCGCCCATCATGCCCGAGGCGAACGGGGCGCGGCTCATGGGATTGCCGGCCATCATTCCATTCAGACTGACGACTGAAATCGTCTGCTCCCCTGACTTCAGCGTGAATAATTCCGTGTCGAGCGCGGGTGACCTGTCGGCAGCCGCCTTGATCTCCTCTGCAGAAATTGAATCCAGGCCCACCTGCCCGCGCCAGCGGTTGATGTTGGAGAGTAAGTCCTCTGTTTGATCACTGCCCGCGGGAAGGGGAATCACGGACAGCTCCACAGCAGGGTCTGTGTCTTTGACTTTCAGAGTCGCAAATCGCATGGAACTGCCTGGTTCCTGTGTCCAGTTATCGGGCAGCTTCCATTCTGGTTTGTCATTACTGATTGTGACGGATTTCATAAACTGAATGAAGGTATCGAATTCCGCTTTGACCTGATCCGGTTCCCCGGTCATTTTGAAAAACCAGTTCTGCGGACTGCCGGGCACAATGGCCGCCAGCATACGCGTTGGTTTCGCAGGGGCAGCCGTCATGTCAGGCAGAGCAGAACTCTGTGAAGAGGCACCCTTGGAAACGGTATAAGAAGTGATTTCTTCCTGTTTGCGGCAGCCGGCTGTCAGGGACAGGAACGCGATCAGAGTTACGAGGCATATCTGTTTCATGTGTCTCAATCGAATAGAGGGTATTTGTCTGTCGTTTCTGCTGTGGCTCTGTGTTGCTTATCTGGGCGGCTGAACCGGGAATTGATTCCTCAGCCTGAAATCAATTCAGCAGGGCCTGACTGATGGTGTTACGGATACTTATAGAGTCACAGAAAGAGATTCTGTAAAAATGTACAAGGTGGGTGGTTTAAGAAAGAATATCTTTCTGCAGGGGTGTAAGTCTTTTAATAATTATGCTTTATGCAACTTCATCCCACCCCGTTATCAGCGTGGAGCATCAAGGGCGGACATCTACTCTATTATAGTTGTCCGGGAACAGAAAAGTACACAACCAGTTCCGGCCTGCTCCTAAAAACCTCTGCATTCTCTCAGTTCCGTCACCACAATCGGTCTGTAGAAACGACATCAAAAAAATCGCGAAATTCAAGTAAAAATTACAATGCCTTGCAAAAAAGTCACCAAAATCATTTCTCTGAGAGCCGATTGTAAAAGCTTCCAGAGAAAATTCTATTTACAAGGAATTCTCTTTAATGTATTTACGCATTCCGGCGAATTTTTCGCGAAATAATTTAGCTTTCTGGTACACCAGATGCGTGATCTTTTAACTGACCCGTCACAAATGGGACTCTGCTCCCGTTTCTCAATGATATAAGTACACAGGTACGGAACCGACAATTCAAGTGATTCAGAGCAGTTGGTCAGGAAGACCGGGCTCGATTCCCCTTTAAACTACCCATATCGCCAGCAGTCTGCTGGTTAAAACCGTTAGGCATGGAAGCCGCATAGTGAAACTATTTTCACAGACATCGCCTGTTGAGACATTCAACCAGGCTGTGAATATTCAGACTGTCGAATCTCTTCAGAGCTTAAGAGGGTTCCCGCAGTTTATCACTCACGCTGCTTCTCTGCTATCGGCGACCTTTCAGGTTGCCTGCTCTCAGCCACAATCATGTTCTGATGCCTGGGTTGAGCTAAGAGAGAATACCCCTTTATCTGAATTTAAAACGCCTTACGCGTTGAAACCAACCTTTTTGAGGAGTTGGTAGATGAGGTTTTTGACGACAGCCTTTCTAACAGTTGTATTGCTTTCCGGATCAGCACACGCAGCGGCACCCAAAGGTGTGCTGTTGGACTTTACTGCCACCTGGTGCGGGCCCTGTCAGAAAATGAGTCCCTTAATTTCACGTTTAAAGCGTGAAGGTTATCCGATTAAAAAAGTAGACGTCGATCAGGAACCGGATCTGGCGAAACGTTTTAACATTGAGAGTATTCCGGCGTTTGTACTGGTGGTGGAAGGCAGAGAGGTCGCCCGTTCTGTGGGCTCAACGACCGAGAGCAACCTGAGAAGAATGCTGGCCCGCATTCCCAGCTCAGAACCCGAACAACCTGCTCGTGAAAATCCCGTTGTTTTCGCTGCCAATGAGAATCGACTCAGCAAGTCTGCAGAGACCCCCATTCAACTGACACAGAACGAAACCAAACCGGAAAAGAAATCACGCGGCTTTAATATCCCCTTCTTTGGTAAATCTAAAGCAGAAGAGTCAGTTCCGGTGGAAGAACCAGTGATCCGTGCTCAGTTTGGCGATTCCGCCAATGATCCGCTGGCAGATACGGCTCCCCAACGCGAAATTATTAACTTTCGGGCCAGCACGGTTCGCATTCGTGTCAAAGACAAGAAAGGCATGGACCTGGGATCAGGAACCGTAATCCACAGTGCCATTGGTCGCACATTGATTATGACCTGCAGCCACATCTTCAGTGAACTGAAAAGTGATTCGGTGATCGAAGTGGATGTCTTCCAGGGAGAGAAGTTTGATACCTACGTGGGAACGCTGGTTCGCTACAATATGCAAGCCGACGTGGGTCTGATTTCCATTCCCACATCAGGCGTGGTTTCCGCCGCAAAAGTGGCTGGTATTGAACGGGAAGTTAAAGCGGGCGATGTTGTCGCCAGCATCGGCTGTAACGGTGGTGCACTTCCCACACTGGAAAAAATTCAGGTGACAGAGCTGAACCGCTTTCTGGGTCCCGACAATATCGAATGTACGGGCATGCCTGTGCAGGGACGTTCCGGTGGCGGTTTGTTTGATCGCTCCGGTCATCTGGTCGGTGTCTGCTTCGCTGTGGAAAAAGATGAGAAACGTGGTCTGTATGTCGGACTGCCTATGATTCATAAACTGCTCGACGAAGCCCAGCTGACGGCCATCTATAAAGAACCCGCTGTCGCAGAGACCGTACCCGAAGTCAAACTGGCGATGAGCGAAACGCCCCGTGAAATGGCACCCGCTCCCAACCAGGAAATCCTCGATGAATTTCTGGAACGTGCCATGCCCACCGGTCAGCCGGTCGCATCAGGTACCACGGGTAACCCCGATCTGAATCAGCTGCAGGCTGCCCTCGACCAGGCCGGCGAAGCGGAAGTCGTCTGCATCATCCGTCCTCTGAATAAGCCACAATCGGCGAGCCGGGTTGTGATCATCAACAAAGCCAGTTCGAAATTCGTCTCTTATCTGTCAGGTGAAGTGGAAAATCAACCCATGCCGACTTCGGCCCGTTTTCAACCGGCAGAAAAATTGAGCGCTGCAGATCAACCATTACGAAATCTGCAGGAAGAGCGTATCAGTCGCAGCCTGCCCCGCACCGCCCGGGTCAATCGGGTGCAGAGGAATGCAACGCAACCCGAAGTCACGGGTTTTCGCACTCCTTCATCCTTCACTCAGACCGCCAACAAAACAACAGTCTCCCGTGAAGAACGTCAGGGCAAAATCCAGGAAGTAGAACAGCAGCTGCGACGCTATCGTCGTTCTGCGGATTCGCATCGCTGATTCGATTTTAGTAAAAGAGATCACAAACAGAACACCAGCCAGAAAAGCAGACGACTTTTCTGGCTGGTTTTTTTGTTTTTTGCTCTCAGACTTTTGTTCTGGTGTCATGCTTCTTTAAAATGAACAGACTGTGATTGACCACAGTTGAATTCATTCCACGGGGGCACCCCGTTGCCTGTCACCAGGAGACATCACGTGAAGACGTTATTTAAGCTGGCTGCCTGCCTGAGCCTGATTCTGATCTCAGCTACTTCACTGTCCGCGAAAGATCTGAACCTGCAACTGCGTTATCAGCAGGAAACAGAAAAAGACTCCGGTCGCTTTCATCGGCTGCAGCGTTCGGAGAGCTGGAAACCATCTGAGACCGCGATCATCGTCTGTGATGTCTGGGATTATCACCACTGCCTGAATGCCGTTAAGCGACTCGAACAGTTTGCCCCGCGTCTGGATCAGTTGCTACAGACGGCCCGTGCTGAGGGGGTGACCATCATTCATGCGCCCAGTGACTGCATGCCCGCTTATCAGGATCATCCCGCGCGCATGCGTGCCATGCAGGTCACCTTTAATGGCCCTGTGCCTGCAGGCATTGAAAACTGGTGCTCGAAGATTCCCGCTGAAGAACGCGCCGTCTATCCCCTCGATCAGTCCGATGGGGGAGAAGACGATGACCCAGAGGAGCACGCCGCCTGGGCTAAAAAACTGAAAGACCTGGGACGCAATCCCGCGTTACCCTGGAAGAGTCAGTCCCCCCTGATCACAGTCGACAGCGAGCAGGATTTCATCAGTGACAAAGGGGATGAAGTCTGGCGGATTCTGGAGAGCCGCGGAATTAAAAATGTGATTCTGACTGGTGTGCATACCAATATGTGCGTCCTGGGACGCCCGTTTGGATTACGACAGCTGAAACAGAACGGCAAGAATGTCGTCCTCGTACGCGATCTGACCGACACGATGTATAATCCCGAGCGCTGGCCTTACGTCAGTCACTTTACTGGCAATGACCTGATCATTTCCCACATCGAAAAATATGTCTGCCCGACGATGACCAGTGATCAACTGCTGGGTGATCAGGCATTTGTTTTCAAAGAAGACAAGCGGCCACATCTGTTAATCGTGATGGCGGAAGCTGAATATGATACGAACGTCAGTCTGCCAAAGTTTGCCGCGGAAAATCTGGGCAAACACTTTCGCGTCAGCCTCGTCTATGCAGATGAGAAAGACCGAAATCTGATTCCGGGAATCGAAACCATCAACGCTGCCGACGTGGTCCTGTTCAGCGTGCGTCGACGGGTTCTGCCTGAAAAGGCGATGCAGGCGATTAAAAAATACGTGAAAGCCGGTAAGCCCGTTGTGGGAATCCGCACTGCCAGTCATGCCTTTTCTCTCCGTGGAAAAGAACCTCCTGCAGGTTACGCAGACTGGACTGAATTCGATGCCTACGTGTTCGGCGGCAATTATACAGGCCATCATGCCAACGATCTTAAATCGATGGTGACCATCAATCCGGCGCAGAGAAAGAATCCGATCCTGGACGGCATCCCCGATAAACCATTCCCGCAGGCTTATTCACTGTATGAAGTCTCTCCGCTGGCAAAAGGCACTACCGTGTTGATGACCGCGGAAATTCCCGGCAAACCAGTCGAACCGGTCGCCTGGACCTTCCAGCGCAAAGACGGCGGTAAATCGTTTTATACATCATTGGGACACCCGGGGGATTTCAAACAGCCCGAATTTGTCAGGCTGCTGACGAATGGAATCTACTGGGCTGCCGGCCTCAATCCGGCCCAAGTCAAAGTCTCGCAAAATGTCTCGTTGAACGACGCACCTCACTGGTCCGTAGTTGAAGTCCCTGGGAACGGGACGGCAGCGAAGGCCGACCAGGGGCGCTGGTATCGTTGTGTGGTGCGTATTCCTGAAACCTGGCGCATCAGCAATTCGCTGCTGCTCAAAACGGGAAACGCTGCCGGTACGAAAGTCAACGCCTGGCTCAATGGCGTACCACTCAAACAGGCGGAGTCGGGTTTTCAGTTGGATTGTCAATCGGTTTACGGGAATGATGCCAACCTGATTGTGTTGCAGGTGACTGGTCAGGCCAATGAGACTGATTTTGGATCGGCACCGCAGTTGATTTGCGGTCAAATCGCACTGCGTCTGGCAGGCCGCTGGCAGTACCGGGTGGGCGATAATTCCGCATTTGCCAACATGCCTTTGCCGGCGAAATTCGGAACCGTGACGGATATTGTATTTCAACCCTGAACGAGAACAGCAGTCAGATTTATTCTGTCTCGCCCTTGAATTTCGGGCCGTTCTTGACGAAGAACTCCAGCCAGCCCGTCATCAACGCAGCGGCGATGGTTTTCTCCGACTTGTATTCAGACAGCGACTTACCCCAGTAAAAGCCAATCCAGCCGTCCGCGTATTTTCGGGACTTCAGTAAAAATTCTTCGAATTCCTGCGGCGAACTTTTGAGGGGGAATGTTTCTTCAATCACCAGGGGTTTGCCAATGTCGAAGCCTTTGAGCGTTTCCATCGCCTCCTCGACCTTGCCTGTTTCCGGATAAAGGTGCACGCAGATAAAATCGAGATGCTGACTGACCTTGTCAGGTACGAAGCCGGACCGCAGGCCGGGCCGATCCAGGCTCCAGGGAACCAGGCCGACGGTGATTAAGTGGCGCTGGTCCTGCTTATGAATCGCCTCCACGAGTGTCTTGATCCAGGCAGCAGCAATTTCGGGACGGGACCTTTTATCAGGGCTTAAGGTAATGCGCTGCACAAAATGTTTATTGCCTAAGGCAGGTCCAAGCCAGTCGGTTCCTTGTTTTTTACCAGCGTGCACGACCGGTTCATTCATCAGGTCGTAGCAGAAAATGGCCGGGCTCTTTGCACACTGTTTCGCGATCGCTTCCCAGAAAACGGCCTGCGCCTGCCAGCGTTCCTCGTCGGTCAGTTGATCGTACCAGGCGGGAACATCCTGTTTGTGATAACAGCCCAGTCCGGTCAGATCGATATAGATTCCCGTGCGTTCGGCCAGCTGCAGTAACTCACCCAGTTTCTGCAGCGTCGCATTGCGTGGCTTGTCCACGGCGGACATGAATTTGCCGAACTGGATATGGATGCGGACTACGTTCGCACCCAGTTCTTTCATCTCGGCAAAATCCTGTTCGACCTGTTTCCAGTCCGTCTGCCAGTAGTCTTCCAGCAGTTGACCCTCCCCGTTGTGGTCGTAATTAAATCCCCAGGGGACAAACGGCTTCTGAGTCTTTGAACTCACAAACGATTTCCCATCCGCGCTGATGCGGATCCAGTCGAGTTCAGCCGCCGGGAGAATTGATGAGCAGCAGAAAATCAGGACAGCGATTAGTGAGCACTTTCGCATCGTACTGTTCCTTGAATGAGAAGGGAAAGAGTCAACATGATTAGAGAAATCACCTGTCGATTTCATTTTGCTCGTCACTTCCTCAGAATGCAATACCGGTTGCCCACATCTTCCTGTGCGAAATTGATCAAAGGTCTTGAGAGTTTCCTTCAATCTGCGTATCGTAAAGAGATCTTCCTTAAACAAAACACAGAAGGGCTCCCATGAAACCGATCATTCCTGTTTGTCTGACTCTTGTATTGATGCTTGCCGGGAAATCAAATCTCTTCGCTGAGGAAACGGCGAAACCACCCAGCTATGAAGTTGATTTACGTGTTGTCACGGAAGGCTTTGATGGCAAAACCTGCTGGGTACAGGCCCGCACCGGTGCGATTCCTCAACCGGGGCCGTTCCCGGCAACCGTGGTCCTGACAATGCAGAAAGTGCTGTTGAGCGGTTCGGACGTGTTCTATGCCCTGAATGAGATGCGTACCACAGATGGGGAGAACTGGGTCGGACCGATCAAGCATGAGACTTTAGCACGACGGCGTCTGTCGGATACACAGGAGATTGCGGTCTGCGATTTCACGCCGGGCTGGCATGCCAAAACCAAAAAGCTGTTGGGCACCGGGCATACGGTTCGCTACGAAAATAATAAGGTAATGCACGTCCGCAAGCGGAGCGTGGCTTATTCGGTCTACAATGAACAGGATCATACCTGGTCCGACTGGACCACCATGAGCATGCCGGACGAACCCCGGTTCGAAAGCTGCGGCGCCGGTTCCGCCCAGCGAGTTGATCGGGAAGATGGCAGCATTCTTCTGCCCGTCTACTTCAAGAAAAAAGGAGCCAAGCAGTACAGCACCACGGTGGTGTTATGCGACTTTGATGGCGAGAAGCTGACTTACAGAAAGCATGGCAGCGAACATACGATTCCCGTCAAACGCGGCTTGTATGAACCTTCCATCACGAAGCACCAGGATAAGTTTTATCTGACAATGCGGAATGACGAGAAAGGGTATGTCTCAGTCAGCGATGACGGGTTGAATTATTCTGAGCCGATCGTCTGGAAATTTGATGACGGCCAGGAACTGGGGAATTATAACACGCAGCAGCACTGGGTGACGCACAGCGATGGTCTGTTTCTGGTCTATACCCGACGGGGCGCGAACAACGACCATGTGTTTCGGCACCGAGCCCCGCTGTTTATGGCAGAGGTGGATCCCCAGACCTTACAGGTGAAACGCAAAACGGAACGAATCATTGTGCCGGAAAAAGGGGCGCGGATGGGAAATTTCGCCGTTGTGAATGTCAGTCCGAACGAAACCTGGGTCACCGTAGCCGAATGGATGCAGCCGGTGGGCATCGAAAAATATGGCAGTAACAACCGGATTTATACCGCCCGCATCAAATGGTCGAGGCCTTCACAGACTGATTAAAACACGGAACCTAATCTTGATGGCTGACTAACTCCTTCAGCGTCTGCATCAGGGTCGTTTCCACTTCGGGAGCGGTGCGTGAAACGCGACCGGTTTCATAACCTCCCTGTGCATACGCGATCGTCGTGCCAATGTAACCGGGCCCCTGATCTCCGTACGCGGCCATGCAGACAAAATCATCCGGCGCCATCTTCTGTGCTGCCAGTTGATATTCCACGAACAGTTCACCGGGCATATGAACGATTTGGGCGGAACCCAATTGCAGCCGGGTGATGTCAATGGTTTTGCCTGCTTTGGTGCGCTGCAGATAATTCAGATCGCGGGCAGCCCGGATGCGATCGGTGCGCTTCGCTTGCGGGTTCTTTAAGATGCCGGTTAAAGCGGCTTCATTCAGTGAGTCTCTCAATGGAAGGAGCACCGATTTGACTTTCCAGTTCACGTCTTCTGCTGAGAGTGGTGATTTTTTTGTCGACTCCCAGGCTTGTTTCATTCCGTCTGCCAGGCGTTGTGCCAGCAGGGGGCGGTTTTTCGGATCGCCGTTATTGTATTTCCCTGCACCAATATTTCCGCCAGCGCCGTTGAAGTGAATGTGTAACGTCCCCGGCGTCTGTTTTTCATGAATCGCGCGGGCCAGACCGACGGTGTCACAACTGACGCCTCCCTTTCCGTAATAGCTTTGGGGATGCGTCGCATAATAACTGAGGGCGACCAGTGGCTCGTCTTTATTCCACAGACTGAGTACGCGAACGTAAGGGTCGATGGTCCCTTCCGGGGCCGCAATCGCAGCGGGATTACGGGAGGAACTGAAGCGGACGATTTTGACTTTTCCATCGGTGCCCAGAATGCGGCGGTTCGAGGCAAACTGCGCGACTTTCGCTTTGCCTGTCCCCACATGTGTGACAGGTTGTGGATGTGACAGACTCTGTTTCGCTGCCGCAATGGTTCGCGACATGACATCTTCTACGTAGGCGGTATCATACATGACTTCTTTCAAGCCATTCTGTTCCAGCAGGGCATTCGTCGAAATATCGACTCCCGGCGAGTCATGCTGATGCAGGCAATGAATCGCACAGCGGTCAACGGTCGTCCCCAGCGCAGACGCCAGGCGTTCTTTCCAGACATCCTGAGCACCATTATTCGCGCCCACCCAGTCGAGTGCCAGCAGGACAATCGGTTCGCCGGAGTTCAGGAAGATAATGCCCCGCGCACTGAGCGGATCGACGATTTTCTTCGCCGGCGCAACATGTCCGTAGCAAAGCGGGCTGCCAATGGGGGGCGAAATATCACATTGGAAGGTAGCGATCTGTACTGGTTTTTCCTGTGACGTTCCCGCTGCCTGAATCGCAACATTCATCATCAGTATCGAAAGCAGAAATACAGAGAGGTTGAGAACCGAAAGAGAGTAATTTCTGAACAGGGACATCAGGCTGGCTTTCTTGAGAAAATACGTGTGAGGATAGTTCTGGCTGGAAAGAGACAGTATAACAGAAAACGAGAGCGAGGCTCCAATGTTAATTTGGCTTTTCCTGCGGGATTCCTGCTGTTCTCACGTTTTCTGTTCGATCACGGTTTAATCAATGCTTCGCGTTTTTCTGGGTAATTTTGATTTCGAGCATCAACTGGCAAGTGAAGTGTATTCAATGCCCGGGGGAGCTGCACCCGCGTTAAATCTGCAACTGGCAAGCTGCTGGCTGGGCATGGCAGAAGCCGGCGATCAGATCTATCTGCCTGCTTTGGTCTCACCTGAATTTATAACTGACTTGCAGGCGGCCGGTCTGCCGGAAGTGGAGTGGATCTCAGAGTGGCCCCGCCGTGATCACGCGACTGCGCGGGAATTCGTTCCCTGGGGCTGGTCAGAAGCGTCTGCAAAACTGGCAAACGCGCAGAGGTTCACAGTAACCACTCCCGATCTGTCTGCTGTGAAAACAGTCAACTCCCGGTCCTTTTCATTTCAGTGTGAAACCGAATGGGGACTGTCACTGCCGGGCAGTTGTCAGGTCGAATGCATGGAGGAACTGCAAGCGGCGGTCGCAGAGTTGCCTTTGCAGAGGGACAGCGAGTCTACGTGGGTGCTCAAGGCTGATTTCAGTATGTCAGCGCGGGAGCGGATGCTGGGACGGGGAAGGCTGGTATCAACTCAGATCAGGGACTGGGCGAAAAAACGCTTCGCATACCAGCAGCCTCTGTTTCTGGAGGCGTGGGTGCAGCGTAGCGCGGAAGCCGGCCTGCAGTTTGAGATACCAGAGCAGGGGGAACCCGAATTTCTGGGGCTCGCTTTATTATTGTGTGATGACCGCGGTCAGTATCGCGGCAGTCGCATCTGCGTGGATGAGCAGACGCGGGAAACATGGCAGACCGCGATTGAAGTGGGGCACCGCGTCGCATTGCGGGTGCAGCAGACAGGTTACTTTGGACCCCTTGGCATCGATGCGATGCAGTTTCGCGACGAGCAGGGACAATTACAGTGGCGTCTCATTCAGGATGTGAATGCACGCTATACTATGGGACGAATGGCGTTAGGCTTTACGCGGTTTCTCGAGCCGGGACAGGTCGCAAGCTGGCTGCATCTCTCCTGGAAAGAGTCGTATGGTCAGCCCTTTTCAAAGTGGTTAAGATGTGTTGCCGACACGCAGAAATCAAGCACACGCTTGATTGCGACATCACCGGACCAGATCAACGGTCAAACGTTACGACTGGTGAATGGATTACTGATTTCTGAAACGACGGAAGAATTAGACCGGGCCGAAGAGAATCTGATGCGGGCGGTTTCTGTATTGGCAGAGACCACTTGTTGAGGTAGACGAAGCACAGAAGAGAATTGATCACGGCGTATGACCGAACAGCGGGAACCTCAACCACAACGACGCAGCTGGCCTCGTCGCTTGCTCAACCGAATGGAAGTCAATCGGGCGGTGTTTTATGCGCTGGTCGGTCGCGGCTGGCAGTTTGTCTCCGGACCGGTCACGATGCTGTTGATCATTGCATTTTTCTCCAGTGAACTGCAGGGATACTATTATACGTTTGGTGCCCTGATCGCATTACAGACCTTTGTCGAAATGGGCATGCAGGTCGTGACGCTTTATCTGGCCAGTCATGAATGGGCAAAGCTGGAAATCGATGAACGGGGTGCGCTGACCGGTGATCCGGACGCTCTCTCACGCTTGCGCAGTCTCATGCTGCTGGTCTTGAAATGGTACACCGTCGCCGGGCTGCTGTTTGTCGGCGGTATTGGAGTGGCCGGCTATTATTTCTTTTCGTCTCAACCCCCCAGTGGAGTGAACTGGCAACTCCCCTGGCTGTGTGTGGCCGGACTGACGGCACTGACTCTGATTGCCACTCCCTGTCTGTCCCTGCTGGATGGCTGCGATCAGGTTTCGGTCACCAACCGCTATCGGGCCTTTCAAAGTATTACGGGCACGCTGGTCGCCTGGCTGGTTATTTCCAGCGGAGGCGGGATCTGGACCTGTGTCGCGATTTCGGCAGTGCGCCTGTTCTGGGAACTGTGGCTGATTGGGATTCGTTATCGACGGTTTTTTGCATCGCTGCTGCCACAACGCACAGGGACGCTGGTCAGCTGGTCGGAAGAAGTCTGGCCTCTCCAATGGAAGCTGGCGGTGCAGGCGATGGCGACCTACTTCACCAGTGCGTTTGTCATTCCGTTGATGTTTGAATACCAGGGACCCGAAGTCGCCGGCCGACTGGGGCTGACCTGGACGGCTTTGATGACACTGCAGATGGCCACCTTTGCCTGGTTGCTGGCGCGGGCTCCGTTATTTGGTTCGCTGGTGTCGCAGAATAATATTCCTGAACTGAACCGTGTCTTTCGAAGATTGGCACAGGTTTCCACCATGGTGCTGCTGGCGGGAGGCACTTTGTTCTGTCTGATCGTCTGGGGGCTACAGCTGCTGCAAGGTTCAAAGTTACCCGCGGGCTGGGACGTGCTGGAACCGGTCTGGTATCTGATCCAGAAACTGCAGCAACGAATTCTGCCACTCTACCCGACGATTTTATTGACGCTGGCCATCATTCCCATTCATATCTCGCAGTGCGTGATGGCATATATTCGGCCGTTTAAACAGGAACCCTTTCTGTTTTTGAACACGTTGACTCAGCTGATTACGGGAATGCTGGTCTGGTATCTGGGAAAAACCTACGGACCGGTGGGCGCCGGCTGGGGGTTTCTCCTGGCAGGCTATCTACTGACGATCCCCGGGTTTCTACTCATTTTGCAGCGATTTGTTTCACAGCGGAAATAATTGATCTTTCGCTGGCGGCTGAGTGAAGAGTCCGTGTGCCGCAGTTTCGTCAAGAAAAAAGTTGACAGTTCGGATTTCTGATTTTACTATCAGTAGATATTCATCCATTCATTGCGTACTCGTTGTTATTGTCTGATTTCATTTCTATCCTCAATCAGGTTCGATGCCCGAACAATGATCCTTTGCTGAAGCTGGTTTCCGGCAGTCACGGGCATCTGTTACGAGTACTTTGATGTTGCTTCTGATTAATTCGCCTGCATTTTCAGGATTCATGCTGCAATAGAACGAATCAAAATATATCAAAAAAGGAGTGCTCATGATGCGATGGTTTATGAAACGAAGTCACTTGTTCGTCCTGTTGCTGTGCATCTCGGCGGGCTGGGTTTTGATGACCGTCAGCGCGGAAGTGGAACAGAACACCAGAGCCGCGAACCCCGAGACTTCATGTGAGTTGGATCACAATATCGTAGGGCAAGATGTCCTGGTCAGTTCGCAGAAACATCAACCACTTCAACTGGCTCAAAAGCAGACAACGGCTTCGGAAATCCAGATCATTCAGCCCTTCTATCCGCCTCTGACCAGGAGTGAGGAGACAATTCAGAAGGAACTTAATACCAAAACCAAAGCGGACTTTCCCCATGTTCCTTTATCTGAAGTGATGGATTTCTTTCAAAACCAGCACGGGATTAACATTTATCTGGACGCGCTGGCACTAAAGCAGGATGGTCTCACTGTAGAAGAACCTGTGAATGTGTCGCTGAGCGGGATTTCACTCAAGTCCGCGTTCGACATCATTCTGAGACCTATCGGCCTGGATTATGTCATCGATCAGGAAGTGCTGAAGATTACGACGATTGAAGAAGCCAATCGTATTTTGAAAGTACGGATTTACCCAGTCGCCGACTTAGGCAATTCGCCCGAGGAATTCCAGGCGCTCGAAAACGTGATCCGCAATACCTGCCTTCCGTCTTCAGCGACACGACAAAAAACCTATCCGGTCGATGATCTGGTAATTGGTGGCTCCAGGAAATCAACCAGGAAATCGAAGGTACAATATTCAAGTCGCAGTATTTCCGTCGTTCCCCAATGTCAGGCACTGGTGGTGAATGAAACGGATCGAGTGCATTTCAAAATAACGGAGTTACTAAGTCAGCTCAGGCAGGTCAGCAAAGCTCAGAAAGGCCAGAGTTCTGAGGTGGAGTGAATCTCTGAAGTCATTTTTCAAAACAGGGGACTGGTTATGAGTAGGTTACGAAAACAGAATGTTTTTGCTGCAATGCTTGTTTGTGTGGCTGTGGGCTGCGACGCGATGGCGATGGCAGAAGTGAAAAAAAATGCTGCGACTTCTGCTGTAAAGAAGCCTGTCACCCAGAGTATGATCGCATTTCAGGAGGCGGCACCAGAGCAACAGAAGCAGAAACCACAGGAGACTTCAGCGAAAAAGCCGACGGTGAATGCCATTTCAAAAAAGATTGCGCCGGCAGAACAAAAAAAAGCAAAAGGAGTAAAGCCGGTCTTCTACCCGGCGCTCACGGCGCGCGAGCAGACATTCGAAGTGGCGCTGAAGATGAACACAGACGCCGAGTTTGTGGAAACACCCCTGGAAGATGTGGTTACCTATTTTAGTGAGAGACATAAAGTACCGATTGTGATCCAGGCGAAAGATCTGGAGAATAATCTAGGAATCACAGCCGATGAACCCATTGATGCGATTTTTGCAGAAATCAGCCTCAGCGATGCGCTACTGCAAATCCTGGATCCGCTGGATCTGACGTTTATCGTCGATCGGGGGTTAATTCAGGTCCTCTCAAAAGAGTCAGCATCCGAAACGTTTAAAACCAGAGTGTATCCGGTGGGCGATCTGTGCATCATTGATGAAGATTACCTGGTTCTGGGCACATCCATCCAGAATGCCAATCTGGGTAGCTGGAAATCTATTCGCATCAATACCACATTGAGTAATTCAAATCCCAAGCAGGGACAGAAAGGACATGCCGGCTCAGGATTCTTTAGCGTTCAAGGCGCATCAGGTGGTGGCCTGGGCGGTGGCGGCGGTTTTGGCGGCGGTTTTGGTGGCGGTGGATCACAGGCTGTTTACGCGGATGAACCCGGAGGCACGATCTCTGTGGTGCAACAGTCGCACGCGCTGGTGATCAGCCAGACCTATCACGCCCACAATGCGATTGTCGAATTACTGACACAGCTCCGTCAGGCTCAACAGGACAATGAATAGTATAATCAATCAAAGAATCGGCTGAAAATTTACGAGTCGAATTAATCCCTGAGAGGGCATATTGATGAGTAGAAATCAGAAACATGGTCGTTCCTGTTTACCGTCTGTAGGTATGGGAGCATTGTTAATCGGGGCATTGACGCTGGCAGTTCAGGCAGAAGAAAAAACAGCGACGCCGGAAAAGAAAGTCGAACTCCCCAAAGTTTCTATGAAAGCCCAGCCCGTCTTTTATCCCGTGTTAACCAAACGTGAAGAACTGATCGACAGCATGTTGAAGCGGGATACCCATGCAAATTTTCCCAAGATCCCTCTGTATGAAACGATGGTATATTTTTCGGAGTTGCATAATATTCCGATTCTTCTGCAGGACAAATATCTGGAAGAGGCCGGCGTAACCCGGGAAGAAATCATCGATGTCAAATTCACAGAGCAATCCCTGCAAAATGTGCTGGATTATATTCTGGACCCTCTCGATCTGACGTATGTGGTCGACAAGGAAATGGTTCTGATAACTACAAAGGAACGAGCGGCGCGAATGTTTAAGACGCGGGTCTATCCCGTGGGCGATTTATGCGGATCCAGCCCGGATGGCTATGCCGCCCTGGAACTGGTAATTCGCAACGCGCGCCTCGGAGAGTGGAAACCAAGTGGCATTGACCAGCTGGCCCCCATTTATGGTTCCTCCGGCCAGGATGCCCAGGTCTATAACTTCCAGTTTAAAGGGGGGACCATTTCGATACATGAACCGAGTAAATCACTGGTAATCGGCCAGACATATCATGCACACGAAGCGATTGTGAAACTGCTACAGAATCTGAGACAAGCCCAGGCGGCGCAGTCGAATTCAACAGGGAGTCGCTTTTAAAATAACAACACACAAAAATGAAGAAGGCCGAGGGGAGCGGCCCGCTCCATTTTTATGGTCGTTATTTACCGCTGTTCGGAGTGCGGCTCATGATGTAGTTGAAGAGGTCTTTTACTTCCTGATCGCTCATGGTTTTGGTCAGTCCATCAGGCATCAGTGACAGGTCCAGCGCTTTGAGGATTTCGATCTCGTCTTTATTGATGAGCACGGTCTGCCCTTTGACATCACGCAGTGTGAGTGTCTTGGTGGTCTGCTCATCGATGAGACCCGTCACTGTCCGCCCATCGTCTGTGACGACCAGGAAGTTGGTGAACTCTTCACGAATGGCGGCACTCGGGTCAACGACTGCCAGCAGCATGAAGTTCAGGTTGTCTCGTTCGTAGCCCGTCAGTTTCGGGCCGGCTTTGCCTCCTTCGCCGTACAGCGTATGACAGACGGCACACGTTTTATTAAACAGGACTTTCCCGGCTGAGAATTCCCCGCCGCCCGCTTTGACCAGCTCGGCGACCCGTTTCATTTCCTGCTGTTTCTCTGCGGGAGAGGAGCCGCGGATTTTGCCCCAGTGCTTTTTAATACTGGCTTTGATCTCCGGGTCATCATGCAGTGACATCTGCTGCACGACATCCAGGGGAATGGTATTCGCTTTGATTCGCCACGCGTCGACTTGAGCGAGGAACTGCTTGCTCCATGCTTTGCGACTGGCTAATACACGCTGGGCCGTACCGCGGACATCGTGTTCGTCGAGCAGCGTGCTGTGATAACGCCCCAGAATACTGTTGCCGATACTCGGGTTTTCAAAATTCATCAGCGCCTGCAGCGCGACTCGTTTTAACGAGTGTGTGTCGGCTCCCGATGACGAGAGGATCGCCGTCAGCGGTCCGACGGCTTCTTTGGTTTTGAGTTGTCCCAGGATTTCAATGTAAGTCAGGCGAGTCGGACGGTCGGCGTTTTTATCAGCAATGATTTTCAATGCACGTTGTGTCGCTTCCTTGTCACCCAGTCGTAACGCTAAAGCCAGATCCGATTCTCCCAGGTTCTTCTGGTATTCTGCCAGTTCTTTACTGAGTTCTGCAGGCAGGTTGTCGATCTTCTGGCCACGGAACGCTTCCAGCATGCCCACCATCAGTTTTTCTTTATGCTGATCGGAAGGGGCCAGCTTCAGCAGTTCGGCGCACATGGCGTAGTTTTCATCGCCGCCCGCCATTGCATATCGCTGCATGATGCGTTCAAGAATGTAATCCTGCACCATCTGGACTTTCCAGAAATCCGGTTTCGAGAACAGTTGTAACACCAACCCCCGATCAGAAGTCGCTTTGCTTTCGATGGCCCACCATAACAGCAGTGGAATATGCAGGTCTTGCAGATCCTCTTCCCGCTGCAGCAGTTCGGCGGTAATCGCGAGCCCGGATTCCGCGGGGAGACGTTTGGCGGTGGAAGCCAGTTGTGAACGTACTTCGGCGTAAGGTTCTGTTTTCGCCAGACCGACCAGTGACTCAGTCAGCTTTTTCGAACTGGTGTGGGAATCGCCGAGCAGACGGATGGTCCAGCGACGCATGTGTTCATCGCGATGTCCCAGCAGTTCCAGTGCCAGTTCTTTGTTGAACGCACCGAGCTGATTCAACGCCCAGAGGGCTTCCAGGCAGCGATCATCGTTTTCATCTTTGGCAATCGCCAGTAATGTGGGAACCATCGACGTGTCGCCGCGTTCGCCGATCACCTGTACGGCTTTCTGACGAAACCATTTGTTTTTGTGCCCCATGGTTTCGATCAGTTCCGCATTGGTCTGCTTGGAAAGATCGAACGGTTTGAGGGGCTTGTAATCGGTTGGTTTGAGACGATAGATGCGGCCGCTGGTTTTGTGCCAGTTGTCGCGGGGGTCGACGTGCGTCAGGCGACTGTCATACCAGTCGGCGAGGTACACGCTGCCATCGGGGCCGACCTTGATATCGACAGGGCGGAACCAGCGGTCCTGTGTCATCACGATCGGTGGCATATCTTCTGTACGAAAAGTGGATGTGTCCGGAATCAGATTGCTGGCCATCACGCGGTTATGCAACGAGTTCGCTGCGAAGACGGCACCGTTGTATTTAGGAGGGAAAGCGCCCCCTTCATAAATCGAGAAGGTCTGGCTGAACCGTTCCTGATATCCTTTGTGCCTCATATGTTCGTAATAACCGAACGCGTATGAGTTCGTCAGCGGACCATGTTTGCCCCAGTTCTTATGAGCATATCCGCCTTGCGCATAATGCATGCCGCGGGTACTTCCGTTATTCGTACCGGAGAAGACGCGGCCTTTGGAATCGATTTCCACACTGAAGGTATTTCCGCCCCCTTCTGCGTAGATTTCGAAGATTTTTGTTTCGGGGTGATATCGCCAGATCATCTGACCTTTAAAGTGCACGTTTTTTGTGACGGCCGAACTGACGGTCCCCGTGGTCGTACTGCCGTTCGCGCCGTACAGCCAGCCATCGGGGCCCCATTTGATGCTGTTGGCAACCGAGTGGGTGTCTTCCAGACCGAAGCCAGACAAGTGGACTTCAGGATCGCCGTCGGGAATGTCATCGCCGTCGGCATCGGGATAAAACAGCAGGTAAGGGGGATTCAGGACCCAGATGCCGCCTTTGCCCACCGTGACAGCCGAGACAATATTCAGTCCGGTAATGACGTCTTTAATTTTATCAAACGTCCCATCGCCATCGGTGTCTTCGAGTACCGAAATCTTGTCAGCCCCTTTGAAGTGGTTCGGCGGCGCGGGGGGCACCTTATCGAAGACAGCACGCAGGTACTGGTCGTATTTGACGACCTTCAAGCCAGCGGGGAACGGATACTGCAGGTATTGCACGACCCACATCCGGCCGCGATGGTCGAAGCTGAGATACAGGGGCTGCATGACTTCGGGTTCCGCAGCGATGCTTTCCATTTCGAAGTCTTTGTGAACCTGAAACAGTTTGACCGCCTCTGCGGGGGGAGTCGGGTCGGATTCATCGCCGACTTCACCTTTGCCTTTGAAGGCCTTCATGACTTTGTCGACCTGCTCGTTGGCAGCGACATCCTTCTTGAAGCGATCGCGGGTGATTTTGCCAGCGACATCCACCTGGGGGGGAGCCTGTTTCAGGCACCAGTAGATGGCATTCACCAGTGTATGTGTAAAGGTATTGATTTTGAAATCGCTCGGGTGTCCGAGTGAAGTATAGAATACCAGCGATTTTTGATAGCGGTTTGTCCAGGCGACAGGCATATGGACCGGTTGCCCTTCCACGTTGGACAGTCCGATTAATAATGTCTTCGTGGAGCTTTTGAGGTTCGTGCTCTTATACATCGAACCTTCACTACGGAAATGTTTATTACGGACCGTTGCCATGATCGGGTCCTGCTCGGCCCGCAGCTGGGTGGTCACATCAGTCGGAGTTTTATTGCCGAAGTCGCCCGCGTATTCGCCTCCCAGTACTTCGGTGTCAAAGTTTTTCCACTCGACATAACCTTCCGCCGGTTCCCCTTTGCTGAGCGAGAAGCCGTGGCTGGAAGTACGAATGGCGACCAGCGGCTTGCCGGAATCGAGGTAATCGCGAAGCAGTTTCATCTGCGCGGCTGGTAATGTTTTTCGACGTACACTCAGAAACAGCAGGTCTGCCTCTTTGAGGGATTTCAATCCAGAGAACGAATTCGGATCGTCTTTATCGGCGAACACAAACTCGGTACGGAAGCCGAGAGGCTGCAGATGTTCTTTGGCAAAAGCAGGCAGGCTTTCGGCCGTCTTGTAACCTTCTTCCCCGATCATAAACAGGATCAGAGGCTGATCTGCAGGAGTCGCTGCTTTTTTGGAATCCGTCTTTTCTGCACCGAGTAGCGGGAAAACGGACAGACTGCAGAAACCGAGAACAACAAACAGTGAGAGCGCGTGCTTCAAAATCACTCTGTTAAGCATGGGGACCACTTCTTGGTGAGATAAACTAAAGGAAATTAAAAAATTGTGGTGTTTCATCATAACAGGCCGATTAAGGCCGTGTCACCCGACAAATGTGTGTTTTTTTGAGAAGTGTAATACAGCTGGCTTCAAGCGGAGGACCAAACAGACTCGATCGTCATAAGTGACATATATAAAATGGTTTAATCGTAAATAGAACTCTCATTCATTCGCAGGATTTTGTTGTGAACCGTGAGAGAGATCGTCTGATCGGGGCTGGATTGATTTCGATGTGGGAATGACGGTCTGACTGTTTGTCGATTTTCCGGGATAATGATGTACGGCTAATGTCCCTGAGCGAAAGGCGATCGGCAGGTTCCAGGGGTAATCCGATTTCAAGTTGTCAGGAAAGGCGGGGGGATAACCGTGTGGACCTTCGGGGCCGATCTCTTTTGCCTGATTGACGAGCAGGCCCGGCGTCATCAGATTCGTGAGTATATATTTCTGGGGACTGTTCCGAAGTGCCTTCAAAATCAAAGACCTTTTCGAAGGAAAAAAAGTTGCCTGATGATGGCTGTAGACATAACGTGTTGAGGGTTCCAGATCCAGATAGAGATAGAGGTGTACCAGATCATTGCTGTAGCAGGTTATTTCGCGATCTTGCGTCTGTTGCTGTCTTAAATAATCGGCAACCCGTTCCAAGTCTTCCCAGTCCGGGTAAGGAATCCGTGCCAGTTGGTTTCGAATCGTGCTGGTACTGCCCTGCTGCAGACAATCGTCCCACAAACAAAGATAGTCTGGTTTTGTGACCGGGGAACAGATCAGTGCCAGTGCTATAAATCCGCCCGCAGTGATTTTCAATAATCGCGGGAAACTACGGTTGCAATGGATCCAGTATGTCAGCAGAGTGATCCCCAACAGCAGAGGCGGGAAGTGCACATAATCAAAGGGATGTTGTAATAGTACCACCTGTAGACACCAGGCAAGATACAGGGCTGACAGCAGATGCAGGCGCAGCCTGTCTGAAGGATCTCTCTGGAGATTCTGTCTGACCAGTAAAGCCAGGGCGGTCGGGATTGCTGCGAGGTGGATAAAGCTGTAAGGAAAGAGTCGAACGACCATGTTGAAGATGACAAATCCATAGTGATCCAGCATCTTGTCAGTCAAATATTCCTGGTTCCAGTCCAGCTGCATTTCCAGAAACGAAGGCAAGGCACCATACCAGTAGAGCCAGCCAATTCCCAGGGCTCCCATCAGCAGTCCCCCGGTGATCAGCCCAGCCAGATCTTTTAACGCCCGATGACGCAGAGCTGGTTGTGAGAGTGAGCAAAGCCAGACTGCCAGCGCGGGGATTACGATATGCGGTTTGAGCCAGACCCCCGCGCCCCAGACCAGTCCTTCCAGCAGACCATACAGGAATATGGTTCGATTGGAAATTGTTTCCAGCGCACTCCGCTGAATCTGGGCCCAACGCAGATTGAGTGCCAAAGCAATCGGTAGCAACAGCCACAGATCTCGCTGCACATGACACCATTCAGAGACAGAATAATAAGCCAGGAACAAAACAAAGCCGAGTTGAAAGCGTACCGCAGACACAAACCGAGTCAGCAGCAATACCGTCAGGCTGAACAGGCACAGATCGACGGCCCGCAGTGCTGCAGTGCTCCAGCCAAACAGGGAGCGGACTGTCAGGTGCACCCAGACCACGCCAGGAAAATTCGGTTCTACCATATCACGATAGAGAACGCCTCCTCTCAGGACCGTCCGGGCCTGTAGATCATAGTAAGAGACATCATTCGTGACAGGCATACAGATCAGTTGGGGAGTCGCTGTCACTACCAGCAGAATCAGTGCCCCCAGCGCCAGGTTAGACGAATTCCACAGAGATCGGTGAGCGGGATGATCTGCAGTCAATGTTTCTGTGGTGGCTGTGGACATCATCTTTAGATTCTATGTGAGTCAAATGTTATTGTAAGTACAGCTTCAGGGGGGATAATCGTCAATTGTTATCCTAAACTGGCTGGAAGACCATTCACCAGAATTTTTTAGGAATCGAACTCGGAATGTCACGAATTTACCAGTCTCTGTTCTGTTTTTGCCTGTTGCTCGGCTGTTGGCTGGCGATGATGGGCGTGCATGAACTGGGGCATATTCTGGGAGGCGTTTTGACGGGAGGTTCCATTTCGCGTGTGGTTCTGCATCCGCTCTCCATTTCGCGCACGGATCTTTCCGTCAATCCTGTGCCGGCGCTGGTTGTCTGGACGGGGCCTGTGTTGGGGGTGCTGCTGCCTCTGTTGTTCTGGCTGACAGGACATCTGCTGCGGACTCCCGCCGTCTCCCTATTGCAGTTTTTCGCCGGCTTCTGTCTGATCGCGAACGGCGCTTACATTGCCGGCGGTTCCCTGGACGGCGTAGGCGATTGCGGCGTGATGCTGCAGACGGGCACGCCAGTGTGGGTGATGTGGGGCTTTGGGCTGTTGACTGTTCCCACTGGTTTCTGGCTCTGGCATCGACTCGGTTCGTTTCGGGACTGGTGGCGGCATCCCGAACGCGTTTCTGAACAGAGTGCCTGGTTCATGCTTTTGGCCGTGGCAACGCTGGTTGTACTGCTGGTCTGTTTTTCTGCCCGATAATGGTTTCCGGTTTGCTTCGGGCTGGTTCAATCTGATACCTTGGGAGCTATGCGGGCCTTTTTCTTCAGGAGAACAAGTCATGTCAGAAGGTTTCAATCGCCGTCAGATGCTGGGGATCTGTGCTGCTTCGGCTTCCACACTGTGGTTACCGGAACTCACGTATGCAAACGCGGCCAAACCCAAAGTCAAAACCTTCACCTTTAAAACAGTGGGTGACCTGGAGATCAAAGCCGACGTCTACCGGGCTGATGATAATCAAACGCGGCCCGTCATGGTCTGGTTTCATGGCGGTGCGCTGATCGTCGGGCATCGAGGCGGCGTGAGTGGCCGCGTATTAAAAGACATGTTGAACGCCGGCTACGCAGTCGTTTCGTTTGATTATCGCCTCGCTCCGGAAACCAAACTGCCGGAAATCATCGCGGACCTGGAAGACGGTTTTACCTGGCTGCATGAAAAGGGTCCGGAACTGTTCAATGTCGATACCAGCAAGGTCGCCGTCTCGGGAGGATCTGCGGGAGGCTGTCTGACGATGGTCGCCGGCTACCGGGCGAAACCCAGGCCGACAGTCCTGGTCCCGTTCTGGGGGTATGGCGATCTGATTGGTGACTGGATCGGCAAACCGAGTCCACATGCACGTCATCAGACCAAATTAACGAAAGCGGAAGCGTATCAGCAGGTCGGTGCTGCACCGATTGCCGATTCCCGGAAGAGCAAAAAATCGCGTGGCGCGTTCTATCAATACTGTCGTCAGCAGGGGATCTGGCCGCAAGAAGTGGCTGGCTGGGACCATCACAGTGAACCGGAAAAGTTTGATCCCTACATGACCCTGAAAAATGTGACGAAAGAGTATCCTCCCACACTGATGGTGCATGGCACGAAAGACACCGATGTGCCTTACGAACAATCGACGTTGATGGCAGAGCAGTTCCAGCAGCAGGGCGTTGAACATGAACTGGTCACGATTCCCAATGCCGAACACGGATTAGCGGGCGGCGATCCGAAACTGATCGACGATACCTACCAGCGGGCTTTTGCATTTATGCATGATCGCATGCAGTGAAAATAAATAATAGTTGAAAGTAATATGAACAATTTGACCATAGCTGCGTTATCTTTATACAGAGTGGATGGGAAAATTGATCACAGGAGGCAGACAAGCGTGTCCATAACTACGACCAAATTTCGAAACAAAGGCTGGCAGGTGCATTCGTGGAACTACGCCGATCAGGAAGTACAGGTGCTGCATCAGGAGCCGTTCCGCTTGAACTGGATTGCCACTCAACTGGTGACATATGTGTTTATCATCGAGCGGACGCCTGAAAATTACCAGTCGATTCTGGATGACTATGCGGCCTTACGCGAATTTGCCGGGCAGCATAAAAACACCATTCTGCCATTCGGTTTTCAATGTGGCTACGCGTTACTGCCGATCTATGTGGGTGACTCGTTTTCGGAAGCATTGATTGCCGATGTGAATAATACCTATCGAAAACGCTGGTGTGTGTTTCATACTCCAGCTTTACTGGAACGAAATACCGGTAAACTATATACTCTGGAAGAAAAGTCATTCTGGGGATGTATTTATCGTGATTATATCGAGTCAGCTATCAACGAGACCGCGCTGGTCCTGAATGAAAATATGACAGCAGACGTTGTCTGAGTTGCTCCCCGATGTCAGTGAATGTGGTAAGAGTTCCTGATGTTGGCCCAGAGAAGATCACGTATTCGTTTTAGACTTCAAAAGGAAGTGAGTCTGTGTTTGAGCTCTGGATGACCCTGATTCCGATTCTGATTGCGGATGTCGTCAACCCGGTTTTATTCGCTTTTCTGGTCTATGCTGCTGGCACCGATCGTCCCGTGATCAACAGTTGTGCTGTTCTGCTGGGACACACGCTGGCTTATTATCTCGCGGGAATTGTGATCGCGGTGGGCATCGAGCAGATTTCCGATCACCTGTCGCATCCGCAACTGATCGATTACATCATCGGCTTTGTGCTCGGTGTGATTCTGCTCTGGGTAGGCTATCTCTCCTGGAAAACGAAAAGTAAAGAACAGGCTGAAGAAAACCGCACGTTGACACCCCTCAAGGCAATCGGTCTGGGGGCGGTGGTCAGTTTCATGGGCATGCCTTTCGCGCTTCCCTATTTTGCGGCATTAGATCAAATGCTCAAGGCCGACATGACACCGATGACGGCGCTGGTTGTGTTGGCCGTTTACAACGTGCTGTATGCACTGCCGTTTGCCCTGGTTCCCGTGCTGATCACTACTTCCGGTCAGAAGAGTCAGGAAATCTTACGCACCATCAATTCGTGGCTGGTCCGCACTAGCAATTTTCTGATGCCCATTCTGCTGACGCTGGTCGGCCTGGCTCTGATCGTCGACTCGATGATTTATTTTGTGACCGGATACGAGATGTTTTAATAGATTCCCGGTTGTCACATCGTCTATGATAGAGTTGTCTGATTCTGTCCTCACTCAAAGCGGTTTGAGTGGAGCGGTAACCTTGCTGTTTCCGGGGATTAAGAAGATGAATCAAAGGGATTTACCAGAACAAAGACAACAATCGCGAAGCGATCAGACGCCTTTCGCTGAACAGATCTGCTATTCACCGATCTCCAAGGGGGCTGTGACATCAGCCGGGCTGGGTGTGTTCTGTATGCTGGGATTCATTTTCCCCACGCTGGCATGGCTGGCGATTCCCGGCGTTGTGCTGGGATGTGTCGCGCTCAAGTCCATTCGCCATTACGAACTCAGTGGGCATAAGCTCGCGCGATGTGGCATTCAGCTCTCCCTGGTGTGCGGAATGCTCGCACCCGTCTGGCATCTGACCTGGTACGAAATCCGCTTCCGCTCCGAAGCTTTGTCCGGCTTCCAACGTGTCGATTTTGCCGCCATTGTGAATGACAGAAAGAATACCGAAAGCCGAATGGAATCTCTGCTGGGACAAGACATCTGTTTCAAAGGATTTGCCATCTATGCGGGGCAGGGTTTCCACAAGCATCAGTTTGACTTGTATTTTACTCAGCCCGGAGGGGGCTTCGGGTTTCAGCCGGGTCACAGAGAGGTCGTGTCAGTCCAACTGCCCCAGGGAAAAACCTGGGAATGGAATCATCAACCGATCGCTGTTTCGGGCAAACTGGTGCGTAATCCGGATGCGAAAAGCGATCCGGAAGCACCGCAATTCCTGCTGAAACAGAGTGCTGTTTTTCCCGCTCTGACTGCAGATCATTTTCAGGGTCCGTTTTCTGCCGGGGGAGGGTGTTGAGAACTCAGAGATTTGAAATGAGCAGAATATGAGCTCACGTCTGTCGGAAGTCTTTTTTTCCTTCGCGGGACAGGAGTGTCGGGGAATATCGCCTCTGTACTGCAGTCTGGCAGAAGCAGTCGCCGCTGATGAAGCGCTGCTGCAGATCGCCGGTCAGGCTCCCGCGGGTCAGCCGGTTCCGAATCTGCTGTTTGCGGCGGTGCAATATCTACTGGTCGCTGATCCCACTCATCCCCTGGCAGAATACTATGCAACCTGCACTGCGGAGCCAAAAGACCCCACGCAGGCCTTTCCGGCGTTTAAAGATTTTGTACTGAGTCATCAGCGTGAAATCATCGAACTGCTGCAGACACGACTCGTGCAGACCAATGAAGTCCGCCGCTGTGCGTTTCTGTTACCCGCGTTTCAATTTGCCTTGCGGCATTACGAGCCTCGGCCTGTTGCGCTGCTGGAGATTGGCTGCAGTGCCGGCCTGAATCTGCTCTGGGACCGTTATCGGTATGATTACGATGAGAGCGGCGATGTATACGGTTTTTATGGTGATCTTTCCTCGCCCGTACTGATTACAGCGGAGTTTTGCGCAGATAGACCTGCTGTGCTCAGCGATCCGATGCCGACTGTCTCAGAGCGGATTGGCGTTGATCTGAATGTGATTGATACCTCACTCCCTGCGGAAGCTGACTGGCTGAGGGCATTGATCTGGCCGGAGCATCACTGGCGACGATGTCTCATGGATGCCGCGATAAAGCGGCGGTCTGAATTTGATCTTGATCTGCGTAATGGCAACGGTTTCGCACAGGTGGAAGAAATCGCAACAGAGGTCCCTTTGGATTCATTGCTTTGTATCTATCATACGCATGTGGCGAATCAGATTTCTCAAGCGGAACGGGAATCGTTTTTGAAAACGCTGAATCAACTGGGACAGCAGCGCGACCTGGTTCATATTTTTAATAATCTACATGATGCCCTGTTGAGATTACAGATTTATCGGGATGGGCAGCAGAGTGAAATACCATTAGCGAACACGGACGGGCATGGTGACTGGATTGAGTGGCTGGCGTAAGTGGTCTGAAAAACGATAATTCTCAAATGCATATGCAACAAATTGAATAAACGACAAGCTGGTGATTCATAAGCAATGCAGGACAGAGACTGTATCCAGTTTTACTATAGCGTCTCCAGAGCCGTTTGAACCGAGTATCATTGATTGAGTGAAGCTATGGTTAAATGTCACGCGATCTAGTATACTAATTTGTAGTACACTAGATTTCTTCAGACTGAATTTCGATGAAATGATTCAGAGGTAAAGCTATGCAGAAACCCATGCGAGGAGTGACGCTGTTGGGGATCACGGCGTTTGCGATATCGTTGCTCGCTGCTGACCAGGCTGAAAAGAGAACATTTCAGGAACCGGAAACGTACGAGGCGGTTAGAGAGCTCTCTCAGAAGACAGCCGGGTACAGGAATCTGCAGAAAATTGGTCTGGCTATGCATAACTACCACGACCTGTTTGGGCAGTTTCCCTCGGCGGTCGTGTATGCTCCGGATGGGAAAACACAGCACAGCTGGCGGGTAGAACTGCTGCCGTTACTTAGAGAGTTCGTTGATGGCGCGGCGCCTTTCAATCTCAAGTATATGGACAGAGAACTGTATAATGCGGCGATCAAAGAGTGCGGTTACGATATCAACCAGTCCTGGGACAGTCCTGCGAATCTGGCGGTTTTGAAAACAATGCCGCCCGTCTATCATCATCACAGCGACAAACCCGATTCCACCGAAAGCGCTTACTATGCTGTAGTGGGAAAGGGGACGGCTTTTGCTCCCGGCGAAGTTACCAGCTATATGGACATTAAAGGCTGGCCCGCTTCAACATTGATGTTGGTGGAATCGCGCAGCAAAGCTCCCTGGACGAAGCCGGTTGATATTGCTTATTCAGAAGACGCCACGGTTCCGCGGTTTGGTGGATTCACTGCGCATGGGTATCTGGTTCTGAGTTGCGATGGCGGCGTGCATTTTATTTCGGACTCCGTCTCCTCCGAGAACCTGCGGGCCTTCATCAGCAGGGATCAGTCGGATAATTTTGAGATTCCTGGTATACCTTATCGGTATTAACCGCAGTAAGCTTCTTCAAGTCAAAGCCCCTCAGTATGCAAACGACAAATCGAGTTGTGATCGCCGGTGGCAGTGGATTTCTGGGATTGAACCTGGCTGAATATCTGGTGGAACTGGGCAATGAAGTTGTGCTGCTTTCGCGCACTCAACCTCGACGAGAAGGTACGTGGCGGTTTCTGCGTTGGGATGCCCGCAGCGTGGGTGAGTGGTGCAGGGAACTGGATGGGGCGGCTGCCATTGTGAACCTGGCGGGACGGACCGTGGATTGCATCAAGACTCCCGATCACTGTGATGAAATTCTGCGTTCGCGGGTGGAAGCAACTGAGGTGCTCGGTAAAGCGGTGCGGAACATTCAGACGCCGCCCCCGGTCTGGGTGCAGATGTCGACGGCCCATCGTTATGGAGATCCGCCGGAGTGTGTCTGCGATGAAGATTCTGCCTTCGGATACGGACTGGCCCCGTTCGTGGCACGCGAATGGGAAGCCGCTTATGCGCGAGCGGTGCTGCCTGAGATGCGTCAAGTGATTTTGCGAACCAGTTTTGTCGTCGGCCGTGATGGCGGTGCTTTGTCGCGGCTGAGTAAACTGGTTCGCTGGGGACTGGGAGGCACGGTGGGCAGTGGTCAGCAGGGGATGAGCTGGATTCACGAACTGGATATGAATCGCCTCTTCTTTCGTGCGATCACCGAAGAGAGTATGCAGGGGGCTTATCTTGCGACGGCTCCGGAACCGGTTTCGAATGCCGAGTTCATGCGTGCTTTACGAAAAGCACTCAAGAGGCCGATCGGCCTGCCTGCGGCGAGCTGGATGGTACGGATCGGCGCGCCGCTGTTGATGCGGACCGATCCCGAACTGGCTTTGTATGGCCGCTATTGTGTCTCGCGTCGTCTGCGGGAAGAGGGCTTTGAGTTTTCCTATTCGGATCTGGAATCCGCCCTGCGTGATATCTATGGAAAACGTAAGTAGGAAATTAAATGAAAGTAAGACACGTTGTCATCAACATGGATGTAGATCAACCACAATCCTGATATCGAGGAAACGATTGATGAAATATCATACGCTAATACTTCTTTGTCTGATGTTCATTTCGGGCTGCGAGTCTTTGACCACGCCTGTCGGGGATCTACCTGCTACCGAAGAAGCAGCTGTTTCAGTGCAGTCGGAAAAAGAGACCGCTTCGACTGAGACTCCAGAGCCTCTGTACCATCCTGTGCTGGTGAAACTGGAAAAATATGAAAAAGGTCCGTCGACCACGACCACGTTCAGTCCCCAGAAAGCCTCTGCCAACACCACCGTCACGCATGGAGCGACAATGGGAACGGATCAACCGGATCAAAGTGTCAAGGTGACGTGGACGTATCTGAAAACAGACGAACAAGGCGACCACTACCATTTCGAGAAAACAATCCTCAACGAATCGTCTCAGCAAAAAACGATGTCGAAAGAAATCCAGTACGCAGGCAAAAAACAACTGGTCTTCGAAGATGATTTTCAGCGAACTTGGATTTATCCTGCACCTGCAGAGAAAGAGGGACCTGGGCAGGCATTAAAGTCAGTCACTTCAAATCCCGCAAGCAACTGATTCGTCGTGAATCGAGAGTACAGTTCCTTCTGCAGCAGTCAGAGCTGGATTGTGTCCGGTTTTACTAAAGCGTCTCCAGCGGCTTTGGCCAAGTATCATAGTAGGGAGACGCTATGGTTAAATGTGATTCGATCTAGCATATCTACATTTCATCGCAAGTGCAGTCCGCGACATTCTGACCTCATTTTTATGAACTCCTGTTTTTTAAGCGACAAGTGGCTCTCACCTTTGTATACTTGATCTTGGAACAGATTCAGAAATCTCATAAGAGATTCATTCTGAGCAGAAAGCTTCAATCCTTCTGTTCTCTGATGTTTGATTGATTGAAAATTTTATGGAGAGGACAAGTATGTCGATCATTACTGCAAGTCGGGTTTTTCTGAAGCAGGCGTTTGGTGATTCAGAGACTTCTACTGTGGCACGCATTCTCGAAGATCAGGAGGGTGAAGTTTCCAGTTCTCCCGAGGATCGCCATTGGAAGTTAAACAAAAATCAGCTGATCATTACCGTTGATATTCAGCCGACTGAAAACGTGCTGTTTGAATGTCACGAGGAACTGCAGGAACTGGGACTCCAGATCGAAGACGTTCCTGAAGTAATTATTGTCGAAGGTCTCGCGGAATGCTCCGATTCGTGCCGTCTGATCGCAGAGCGACTGGCAGCCGATCTAGGAGGCATCACGCGTGGTGCGGAACAATGCAGTTGAAACGTCTTTGAGTCAACTTCATCAGCCAACGAAAACCAGTTCTGATAAAAAGAACCGGTTTTAAGTCTGGATGTTACTGAGTATCCTGTTCTGTAACGCATCAATCGGATGATTGCCGTTCACATTCGGGAACGGCATCGTAAAAAAATACGGCCAGTGAATGATTTCTCCACTGGCCGATTCTGTTTTCAGCAAGCTGGCGGGTTCGTTTAATACTCACCGATCACATTACCGTCTGACTTGTCACCCAGGTCCTGCCAGGTACCAAGATTGATATTCTCGGACATAAACTGAATTCGTCCATCCGCGAAGAGCACATGCACGCCGCCTGTATGCTGGCTGCGCGCTCCCATCAGAGCCGGTCCACCGGTTCCGCTGGAGCATTCAAGCAAGTCGGTGTTCGGTCCGACCAGAGTGGTGTAGCTCCACATATGCATTGCCTGTCCCCAGAACCAGGTATAGCCTCTCAGCAGTTGGGTTGCGGTTCCGGTGCAAACGGTTCCCGAAGTTGTATTGGCACTGGCGTAAGGGTGACCCACGTTACATTCTGATGCGATCATTGTATTGGAAGTTCCATCGGTAATGTCGCGAATGCGGGTGGCGCTGTTCAGGAACATGACCGACTTTCCGTTGTTGGCGAAATCTGTTCCGCCGGCTGAAAAGGTGCCGTACTGGGCAGAGCAGACGACATAGTTGGTCGGGCCATACGCAGGCTGCCCGGTTGTTCCGCGGCTGCCGGGATCGCTGGGGCAGCGGTAGACAGGCAGTTCCTCTTTCATGGCGGTCGTATTCTCGGTTCCGGTATTGCCGGGCTGGATACTCCAGTCGATCATGTTGTACAGATTCGCCTGGTCTACATAAGGTAAAATCCGCGCCTGCCAGCCAATCTGGCTCGAGAGCCAGCTGTTCGCGACGGTACGCACATGTGCGGACGGAAACGTGAGTGCGGTATCATGATAATTATGCAGCGCCAGACCGATCTGTTTCAGGTTATTCTTACAGGTGGAACGACGGGCTGCTTCACGTGCCTGTTGTACTGCCGGCAGCAGCAATGCGATCAGAATGGCGATGATGGCAATGACGACCA
The DNA here is from genome assembly GCF_007746795.1 of Gimesia algae. Taxonomy (NCBI): domain Bacteria; kingdom Pseudomonadati; phylum Planctomycetota; class Planctomycetia; order Planctomycetales; family Planctomycetaceae; genus Gimesia; species Gimesia algae. Next base: position 3,792,242 of record NZ_CP036343.1, on the reverse strand, counting down.
GCAATTCAATCAAAGTAAATCCCTGGCGACGCTTCAGTAAGGTAGTCTTCATAGTATTGGTGTTTCCATAGTAAAAATGAAATTAAATGATCTGTTGGATCATCAGACTGCAGAGAATATCGCTACCGGGTCTGGAGAGAAAAATCAGCCGTGTTTTCGCCGGCTTTCACTTCGTACCTGAGCGTGGAATCAGCGTTGTATTTTGCAGGAATATACTGCTGCATGATCTCGGTTTTAACGCCATCAAAGTTCTGAAACTTACCTGTTTTCCGGGTGGCGTTGACCATGATTTTATTCGCGCCGACGACCGGCCCCTGATCTGCTTCCAGCATATAGACGCCGTTGGTGATGATGGCCTGAACGGCTTTACCATGAATCCTCTGGCCTGTCGCATCCAGGTCGGGAATAAACTGAATACTCCCTTCAGACAGTGGCTTGCCGTCAAAACGGACGGTCCCCGAAACAAAGGCACGTTCCAGGTTTTCTTTCGAGCCACCAAAACAACCACTGAGCGTCAAAGCGCATAATGTCAGCACAAAAAAGGTCGAACGGGAAACGTGAAACATGGCGAGCCTGTACTCTAAAAATAGAAGTGGAAAGGTATCGGGTTAAAGTAATCGGGCTGCTGGTCTGGCTGATTGAGAAAGCGGGTTTCAGAGCGTCTTCAGGAGGATCGAGTTGATCAGGGCTTACGCCGGGCAGGTATCGTGTAGCAGCAAATCTACATATCTAACCCCTGTTATGTGTTTCCTGTTCGCAGAATTTTAAAAAATGATGAAAATTCGCAGTAGGCCCGATCGTACGCTCTGTGCTTTATCAAGAATCGGATATTTCGTTACAAAGTTGAGAGTGGGGTGGGAAAAGGGTTAAATATGTTCCCGGCAGGCTGGTCAATCGGATGGGAAACGTGGGGAAGGTCATAATGCAGCGGTTAAAACAGATTATTGAAGACTCAGATACAAGAGCAGGTAAAGCATTTGATCTTGTGATTCAAGCCATCATCATTTTCTCGCTAATCTGCTTCTCCATCGAAACTCTGCCTGACCTTACTGACGCCAGCAGATCGCTACTCCATTTTATTGAAATTCTCAGTGTCATAATTTTTACCGTCGAGTACCTGGCGCGAGTCATTGTCGCCTCTGACAAGTCCGCATTTATCTTCTCATTCTTCGGGATCATTGACTTACTGGCGATACTTCCGTTTTATCTCAGCACAGGATTGGATCTCAGGTCTCTGAGATCATTTCGGTTGCTGCGCCTGGTTCGTATTTTAAAGCTGGCCCGTTACAGTGCTGCTGCAAAGCGATTCCATCGTGCTTTCCTGATCGCCAAAGAAGAGTTGGCTTTATTTCTGTTTGCCAGCATGATTGTACTTTATCTGGCTGCAGTGGGTATTTATCACTTCGAAAATCCTGCTCAACCAGAAGCATTCAGTTCCGTCTTTCACAGTCTGTGGTGGGCGGTTTCTACACTGACAACAGTCGGGTACGGCGATATCTATCCTGTAACTGCTGGTGGTAAAATGTTTACTTTCTGTATTCTTGTCGTGGGTCTGGGCATCGTTTCCATTCCTGCAGGTCTGGTGGCTTCCGCTCTTTCCAAAGCTCGGGAACTGGAAGACTGATCAGATTGTTCAGGGGTGTTCCGCTTGTTTGTACCGTTATTTTGGGTATTTTTCATTGTGGAGGGGGGCCCAGGTCATCTATAATTCAATTCAGATGGAAACAATCACGCCTCAGATACCTGCCTCATAGAATCACATGGAACCCTCCTGATTCTGACCCATCGGTCGATTTTGTCAGCTGAGATTTCAAGCCGATTGCTTTTCTAAACCCGACAACTGAATTTCGAAATTGTTAGAACAGACAGGCTCGCTATGTTCCCCGTTTCGCGAAAGAATTCCGTTGCGCTGTTTTTCTGCGCATTAACCCTGACAGGCTGTTTTGGTGGCTCTGCCGAGCACATCGAACGTGCCGCCGTCTCCGGATCTGTGACCTACGATGGCAAGCCATTGCCCGAAGGCAGTATCCAGTTTGTACCCGATGTCGATGCAGCCGGTAAACCGGTGCGTGGCAAAATGGCGCAGGCGTTAATCAAAGACGGGTCCTACTCGCTTTCTGTCGAAGAAGGCCCGGCGGTCGGCAATAATAAAGTTCTGATCAATGCGACCCGCAAAACGGGCAAGTTTCAGGAATCAGACGGCGAGAAAACCGAAATCATGCAGCAGTATGTGCCTGCCCGGTACAACACTCAAACAACTTTGAAGTACGAAGTGAAAGCAGGCGAAAATACCGCCGACTTTACGCTCGAAGCCAAATAGTTATTTTCGTGCAGTATGTATTCCACGTACTGATGTTCTTTTCTTATTTCAGATGGATAAACCAAACTATGAAAGCGTTATTTCTGAAGCGTCGCGAGGGATTTACTTTGATTGAGTTGCTGGTGGTCATCGCCATCATCGCGATTCTGATCGCGCTGCTCTTGCCGGCCGTGCAACAGGCACGCGAAGCGGCCCGCCGTTCCAGTTGTAAGAACAATCTGAAGCAGATCGGCCTGGCTTTACACAATTATCACGATACCTTTCGCACCTTCCCGCCAGCGACCATCCGCCGCAAAGGGGCTGCCAGCGAATGGGAAACCAGCATGATCGGCTGGCAGGCCCGCATTCTGCCTTACATGGATCAGGCACCCCTGTTTAATAAAATCAACTGGAGTGTTGAGCCGGGTAGTGGCGGCACTGCCAATACGGAAGCACGGAATTATGAGATTCCCGCCTATCGCTGCCCCAGTGATCCCGGTAATCGCGGAACGACCGGACAGTCCAGCTTTGGTCCCACCAACTATGTCACCTGCACTGCGAACAGCGGAGGATATGCTGCCGGCGGTTCAACCTATCAGAACAACGGTCGTTCGGTCATGTTCCTGAACAGTAAGACACAGATCAAGGACATTGAAGACGGAACTTCGAACACGATGCTGTCCTCCGAGTGTATTGTGGGCCATCCTTATGCCAGCATCAACGCGACTTCCGGTACCGTCTGTACTGGGACTGCGAATCAGAAGCAGCGTGGTTTTTCCTGGTTCTATGCCCAGTCCATGTACGCCTGGAGCTACACCACACTGATCGGTCCCAATTCAGATCTAATGGAATGTGCCCAGAGCACCGGCGGAACAGCCCTCCTGGGCTCACGCAGTAAGCACGTGGGTGGCGTTCATACCCTGTTTGCAGACGGGCGGATTCGCTTCGTCTCTGAGAACATTCACCTGGGGACCTGGCAGGACCTGGGAAATAAAGCGGATGGAAATGTGGTCGGCGAATATTAAGCTGCCGAACCGTGATACGGTAAAACAGAAACGGCCAGAGAATCTATTATCTCTGGCCGTTTTTTTAATGGCAAAGAATCGTTTATTTCTTCGCAGGAATCACCGGCAGTACGATGTGCGAGGGATGTTTCGCGTCGTGATAGATCGTATTATTGGCCGTCTGTGACCGGCGGTTATTATTCAGCGGTTCGCCTGTATTGGGATTGATATCGAAGCGGGGGAAGTTACTGCTGGAGATATCAACACGAATGCGATGTCCTTTCTTGAAGACATTCGAAGTCGGATAGAGTTTGATCGTCACAGGATAGATAGTGCCGGGCTGCATCAGTTTCGCGGTTTTGAGGGAATCGCGGAAGCGGGTGCGAATGATGCCGTCGCCGATGTTAAGATCGAAGCCACCGGGGAAGTCAGCGCTGGGGGGATATACGTCGATCAGCTTGGCGGTAAAGTCGGTGTCTTTCGCATCGGAAGAGATCCAGAGTTTGACGGCCAGTTCGCCGGTCACTTCGAGATCTTCTGCCAGTGGTTCGGTTTGAAATAGGATCACATCATTGCGGGCAGAGAGCGGGATCGGCTGCGTCCAGTTCCAGATATGCTCACTCCCTTTCTGATCCCAGCCTCCCTGGACGAGAATGTCGTTACCGCTGGAAATATTGCCGCCAATCGTGGGGACCGGGTTGGCAGGATCAAACAGAAAGGTGGTCGCGGCCTGCTCCGCTTTCGGGGACTGTGTGGAGAGTCCGCCTTCCGGCTGCAGATGGTATTTCGTGTAAACGGTACGTTTCAGCGGCCATTCACTTTCATTGCGCCAGTAGCCGCCATGCTGAAGTTTGCCGTCCTGGGTTTTGGAACCGTCGCCGGTGCCCATCACAAAAATACGGACGGGCGTTTCAAAGGGAGCAGCGGTCCCCACACTGTTGTCGATGCCTTTCAGCCAGTGATCGTACCATTCCTTACGCCAGCCCAGTGGATCGGCGATGGCGGCTTCTTTGCCGAAAGTGACCTGTCCATGGGAATGAGAGCCTTGCCGACCGTGAATCCAGGGGCCCATGATCATATACACGGGGCCTTTAATCGTTTTTGAGAGCACCTGGAAGTTCGCCGTGTTATTGCTGCTCCAGGAATCGTACCAGCCACTTACGAGGTAAACGGGAATGTCTTTGTATTGTTCGGGGTAATCGATGATGTTGTTCTGCTTCCAGAAATCATCGTTGGCACCATGCTGCATACCGGCGACGAGCCAGTCTTCGTATTCGGATGCCAGCTTCATCGGGGTCGTCCCTTTGCGAAGCGGGAGCCGAAACAGGTACTGCACGCGGTTCTCTGCCATTTCCTTGAGGACCGCCGCGGTGCCGAGATCGTGTGACTGACGACTCCCTTTGCCGGCGTTGAGATAGATCCAGTTCCAGAATCGCAGTTCAAACGCCCCTCCGTTTCGCATGCTGGCATAACCCAGGTTGGACATCGCATCGACGGGAATCACGGTTTTCAGTTCGGGTGCTTTTTCCATTGCGAGTGCATGCTGTGTACCGCCGACGTAGGACGTGCCGATCATGCCGATCTCCGCGTTCGACCAGGGTTGTTTCCCAATCCAGGCCGCGGTATCCACGCCATCGACGCCGTCATCAGTCAGCATATGCCAGACGCCTTCCGAACCGTAGCGGCCGCGGGTGTCCTGCGCCACGAAGGCATAGCCATGTGAAGCATAATAGGTGCCCGACGATTTACAGCCGTTTTTGTTGTAAGGTCGACGTTCCAGAATGGTGGGCAGTTTCTGATCGAGTACGTCGCCATCTTCGACGGGCAGATAGACGTCGGTCGCCAGCTTCACACCATCCCGCATGGGGATCATGACGTTCTTGCGCACTTCCACTGCATATGGACCACCGGCGGCGAATGCGGCAGTGGTGAGCAGTAGACAGAGGATGAAACTGGAAATGAACAGCCGCAGCTGAGAACGAAAAACAAAGCGGGAAATCATGGTGCCTACTTTCTAAAATCGGTTGTTATTTCGGCGGTGGTTATTGCCGGAAATCGCAGGTGGGAAACAGGGCGGTCGCAGGAAACCCTGTCTCTGCAGGCTACTTGGAAGTGTCAGGGTTGTCAATCAAAGGCTGATGTGCTTGTGAATGAACCCGTTTCTGAAATTTTGGTCTTTCAGGTAGTAGAGCTTTTAATCCTCGATTCAATCTGAAATGAGATTTATTTCATGGGACGAATTCGACTAGCTTATCCCAAAATTCCTGACAGCAGCAATGCGCCCCTGGGTAAGTGTTTTGCCTTTGAAAAGTACGATGGTACCAACCTGCATTGGGTCTGGGAGCGTGAGTTGGGCTGGTACGCGTTTGGTACCAGGCGGAACCGATTCGATTTGGATGAAGCGGGAATCAATGGATTTAATCAGGCACATCCCGGACTGGAAGAGTCGTCGGAACTGTTTCTACAAACTCTGGGAGAGCCTTTGAATGATATTTTTCGCGAACAATATCCACAAAATTCTGAAATGATCGTGTATACGGAATTCTTCGGCCCACAGTCTTTTGCCGGCATGCACAAAGCAGATGATCCCAAGCAGTTGATTTTATTCGATATTGCTACTGAAGCGGGGATACTGGGACCGGAAGCATTTCTTAATGACTTTGGGCATCTACCCGTTGCAGCTGTTGTTTATCGAGGAAAATTCAACGGGCAGTTTGCAAGCGATGTTCGTGCAGGAAAATACGATGTCACTGAAGGTGTTATCTGCAAAGGTGGATCCGGTTCTGATCTCTGGATGGCGAAAATTAAAACCGATGATTATATGAGTCGCCTCAAAGCTGCCTTTGCCGAAAAGTGGGAACAATATTGGGAATAAACTGCTTGGAGTTTGTATGATAGAGTGCAATCGACTCCCCTGTTTTATTGACGTTCAGGAAAATGTCATGGCATTCGCGTAACTATTCAGTTTCGAGCCTGACAAAATAAACAGGACAGTTTGTGATCAGTTTTTTGCTGGGATTACCCTTTCGTACCGATTGTCAAATCATGATCGTCAGTCGCGCATAAAATGAAGTCGAAGCCCGGCAGGAGCCCTGTCGAAACGGACCTTGCCTGTAATTCTGTTCTGGCATAAAATCCCGCCTCGTACCAGCAGGCACTGGGAATCTTAATCAGAGGAGAATCGGAGAGATGCGAAAAACTTCATTCACTTTGCTGGCAGGGATGTTGGTGGCCCTGGTCAGCCTGGTTCCAGACGAAGCGCAATCGGAGGAGTCAGAGGCGCCTGTTTCTGCTGTGAAACCACATCAGCGAGTCTTTCTGACAAACATTCCCGCAATTGAAAACTGGGAAACGGAAAATAGACTGGTCGATTTACGGAAGCGTTATCCCCGCAAAACGGCAGAGAAACGGCTCCAGAAAACCCTGGGCATCGATGGGCCGCAGCTCAAGTTTCACTACGGTCCTGGTCCCCGGGTTTACTACATCAATGGTCTGCCCACCAGTCAGCTTGGTTATCGTCTTCAGCAGTTGAACAGCCCGTAACCGTAATGGATTGAATGGCAGATTAGTCTCATTTATTGGTTCGCTACGAATCGGTTTCCGTGATACGGGAAGGTGACCTGATGCGAAAAATGTATTTGCTTGTGATTCCAGTGGGCTGCTTTATTTTCGGAAACCTGATGCAGTCTCAAATTACATCTGCAGATTTAGAAAGTACGTCTACAAAACAGAGCCTGGGTTCCAGAACTGAGGTGCCGGATAGCGCGTTGCTGTTTTCACAAGATGACCTGAATCGGGGAGCGATTGAGAAACAGGCACTATTGCAGGAAGAACTGGCTCTGTATCGGCTTCGGCAGGCACAGAAACAACTACTTGAGTTGAGCAGTCAATATCCACAGACAACTGCCGGTAAACGCGCTCAAGAAATCATTGAACGCGAACAGTTCTATCCCCTGTCAAACTATGGTTTTGTTCCCGAAAACCAGTTCTTAAACGGAATCCCCGCTTGTCGAAACAGCTTTCGCACTGCCATCTCAGATCGGAAACCGTAAAGGGGCGGGTAGGGCTGAATATAATTCGGGCCACCCCTGCTTTTAACTTTAAATCAGGAAATCACTCTACCGAACTCCCCACCAGATACCGTTTCAGCATCGCTTCATCAATCTCCACCCCTAACCCTGGTTTCGTCGGCACTGCGATGCTGCCTGCTTTGATTTCAAACGGCTCGGCGATGATATCGTTCTCCAGACTGTAATACGTGCAGTCGTTGGCGAGGGGGAAATTGGGTGAGGAACCTGCCATGTGCAGCATGGTGGCGGTGCGGAGACCCAGGTCGTGGGCGCAGTGGAAGATACAGGGGACACCGGCGGAAGCTGCGACTTCGCCGACGAGTTTGACGGCCCAGATTCCGCCACACTGGTAAGTGTCAGGCAGCAGATACTGGGCGGCGTCCAGTTCTAAGATCTTGCGGACGTTTTCCATGGTGGTCACCGATTCATTCAGCGCCAGCGGCGTGCTGGTCAGCTTGCGGATCTCGGCGGATTCCTGCAGCAGGTCTTTGTGCATCGGTTGTTCGAAATACTGCAGATCATACGGTTCCAGGTCGCGGGCCAGTTGCAGAGCCAGTTCCGGTGTATAGCCCATGTTGGGATCGATGCGGAGATTCAAACGATCTCCCGTCGCTTCGCGGATCGCGCGGACCATTGCCAGGTCCTCTTCCGGCGAACGTCCCGCTTTGGTTTTGAGTGTGGAGAAGCCGAGATCGACATAATGTTTTGAAATGGTGGCGGCTTCTTCCGGGCCACGAATGCCCATGCAGCAGGTGACTTCGACGCGATCCCGGTACAAGCCGCCCAGCAGACGATGCAGGGGGAGTCCCGCCTGCTTGCCCAGGATGTCCCAGCAGGCCATTTCGACCAGTGACTGCAGATAGGGTTCTTCTATACCCCAGTCGGCGTACAGGGCGGCGTTGTCGGTCGGATCTTTGCCCAGCAGTATCGGTCGAAAGTAGTCGGCTTCTGCGCCGGTAAAACTGGTGGCGTTCTGGAAGGAGAGCCGTTGTGGTGTTTCGCCCCAGCCAATAATGCCAGCATCCGTTTCCATGCGGATCAGCAGAGCACCGGTACTCGTGGAGCAGATGTAACGGGACTGATAGGGTGAAACCGGAGTCTGCAGGGGGACATCTACCAGAAACGTATCGACGCCTGTGATTTTCATGGAACACTCCAGGGGCAAGGGAATCGGTTGTCGGCGAGAATTCAATGCTACCACTTCCCCAGTAAGCCGACAAGCAGATTGATGAATACGCAAACTGATGTCAGTGCATCATGATCCTGGATCGGAACGTTGTCATTCAGATCGTGCGATTGCTCTGTCAGTTTCCTGTTGTCTTCGACAACTCCGAATTTCATTCGGGGCCATCCGCGTTATTGATTGTAGATCGACTGGAAACGAGTGGGGTTCCTGAGACAATACACATCGTCCACGGTTGTTGTGACAGCGTTCCTCCCTTAAAGTAAAGTAATCCACAACACTGCTCCATCCTCATTCGATTCCAGTAAAGTTCCGTCATGATTCCCGACATCACCAACCTGCTCACCCCGCAAGACACACCCCCGATCGAAGAACTCTTCGAACATCTCTTCCGTGGACAGTCCTGCCGCGTGGAGCGGATTGTGTCGACCGGTCAGGCGACGCGGGAGGGACAATGGTACGATCAGGAGCATGCCGAATGGGTGATTTTACTTTCCGGGTCCGCGGTACTGCGATTTGAGGGAGAAACCGAGGGACGGGCGCTGATCCCCGGGGATGCAGTGAACATTCCCGCGCATTGTCGTCATCGGGTCGACGCGACGGCCGCGGATCGGGAAAGCGTTTGGCTTGCAATCCACTATGAGCCTGTCGAGAATGGGTAGGGTAAACAGCAGTTTTCAACACACTTTTATTTCCAACCGATTTCAGAAAAGAAACACAGACTGATGAAAAAAAATCCGGTCAAGGCGGCATTGCGTGAAGGGAAACCCCAGGTAGGAACATGGCTCTCTTCGGGGGATATCATGATGACCCGGCTGATGGCCCGCGTGGGCTTTCCCTGGCTGACTGTGGATATGGAACACTCTCCCATCGACTGGTCGCAGGCAGCACATCTGTTTGGTGCGATTGCCGATGCGGGCTGTGTCCCCTTATGTCGGGTTCCGCTGGGAAAATATGAATTGATCAAGCGGGCACTGGACGCCGGGGCACATGGAATTGTTGCACCGATGATCAACACGGTCGAACAGGCTAAAGAGGTCATCGATGCGGTCAAGTACCCGCCATTAGGGAACCGTTCGGTGGGTGGCGTGCTGCATGCGATGAACTTCGATGCGACTGCCGGCGATTATTACAAACATGCCAACGATGAGATCCTGGTCATTCTGCAGACCGAATCCCCCGAGGGTGTGGAGAACGCGGAAGAGATTTACAGCCTGGAAGGCGTGGATGCGATCTTCGTGGGACCGAATGACCTGACCTTCCAGATGAGCAAAAAGACCGGCGTGCATCCTTCCCCCGATGAGCTGGAAGTGATGCTGCAGAAAATTCTGGAGACCGGCAAGAAAACCGGAACGCCGGTGGGCCTGCATGTGCAGACGGTCGAAGCCGTACAGCAGCGAATCGAAGAAGGCTGGCGGTTCATCGCGTGTGGCAGTGAAGTGAAATTCATGCTCAACGATGCCCAGCGGATTGTGAGCGGTTTAAATCTCAAGGCTGAAGCCGCCGACCTGGCCCGTTATTAACGGAAACAGGGTTTGAAAACAACAAGCGGTCCTGCAGAAACGCAGGACCGCTTGTTTATTGGACTGAGTCCCGTTTTACTGTAGCGTCTCCAGGGCCATTTGGACCGAGTATACTAGATTGAGAGACGCTTTGGATAAATGTGATGCGTTCTAGCCTACTCGGCGCTGATCTGAATGATCGTGCGTTCCTGATGCTCCCCTTTGAGCATCGCATTGACGGTATCCTGAACCTGTTCCAGCGGGATGACGTTCGCGCGGGAGTCGAGATCGGGCAGTTTCCAGTCAGTCGCCAGTTTCAACCAGAGTGTCGTTCGTTTCTCAATCGGGTACCAGGCTGAGTCGATACCGTCCAGCGTGACGCCCCGCAGGATGAAGGGGAAGACGGTCAGGTCGAGATCTGCACCACCCGCATTCCCACAGGCGGCGACGCAGCCATTGGGTTGAAGAGAGCGAATGACGTTGCTCAGCATTGAGCCACCTACCGTGTCGATGGCGGCGGACCAGCGAGCCTTGAGCAGTGGTTTTTTTGAATCGTCCTCCAGTTCATCGCGACCAATGACTTCGCGGGCACCCAGTTCGATCAGGCGGAGGGCTGCGGAACGTTTACCCGTGACAGCGACCGGATGGAAGCCACAGCGTTTGAGCAGCGACAACGCGAATGAACCAACTCCCCCCGAAGCACCTGTGACAAGGACGCTTCCCGAATCGGTGGGTACCTCATGCTGGATCAAACTGTTAACACACATCGCGGCGGTCAGGCCGGCGGTGCCGAGGATCATGGATTCTTTTAGCGTCAGCCCCTCGGGCAGCGGAACCACCCATTCCGGTTTAACGCGAATCAATTCGGACCAGCCGCCCCAGCGCTCGACGCCCAGTTCGTAGCTGGTGACGATGACAGGGTCTCCGACCGTGAACTGATCCGACTCTGACTCGACCACAAAGCCAACGGCATCAATGCCGGGGACATGCGGGAAATTTCTCACGACACCGGGATGCCCGGTTGCAGCAAGGGCGTCTTTATAGTTGATGGAAGAATAAACGACACGGATCGTCACATCGCCAGGCGGGAGGTCGGCGGACGGAACAGTCTGCAGACCCGAAGAGATTTCCTTCTGTTCATTTTTATTAACCTGAAAGCAGGAGACTGTGTTCTGCATGGTGAAGTCTTTCTATTCAGAAGTGTTTTATTACCAGGGCCCGTCAGGTGTTTCCATTTCCAGGATACGCCAGCAGTACCAGCTGGCAACCGTACGATAAGGCTGCCAGCGTTCTGCAATTTCGATACAGGTTTGTTGGTCGGGACGTGTTTTCAATTCGTAGATTTTCTGGATCCCGTTTTGTATGCCCAGATCACCATGGGGAAAGATATCGGGACGACAGAGCCCAAACATCAAAAACATCTGTGCGGTCCAGACGCCGATGCCTTTGACCTGAATCAGTTCGCTGGTGACATCTTCGTCACTCAAGAGATGCATTTTATGCAGTCGGACTTTGTTCTGCATGACCATTTCCGCCAGATGTCGGACGTAGGTCGCTTTCTGATTGGACAGACCGACCGAACGGAGCTGCTCGTGTGAGAGTTGCATGACTTTTTCTGCCGTCGGCTGACCTTTACCGGTTAAGGCGTGCAGTCTGAGATAAATCGTGCGGGCGGCGGAAGTGGAGATTTGTTGGGAGACAATCGAACGCAGCAGGAGTGCAAAGCGGTACCGATACGGTTTGAGCGGGCAGGGGCCGATATTGTTGATGACAGGTTTCAGCAACGGATCTGCCTTGCTCAGATGTTTTGACGCTTTCCGGAATGTTGCGGCTTGGTCATTCATTGCAGATTACCGGCAGGTGTATGATTCGCTAGATCGGCAATCATGTCGATCGTGGCAATTTCGATTGCCTGTTCCCACTCCTGGGGAGCGAACTTTTCGGAGTACGGAGCCTTGCGAATGGCGAAGTTGATGCCTCGCGAACTGTTGATGATGGCGCCCAGGCCCTGTTTATCAAAGGCCCCTGCGACATCGCCGGCACCCGCGCCCTGGCTGCCATACCCGGGGACGAGCAGGGGGGTGTGAGGCATGAGTGCGCGGAGCTGATTAAGTTCTTCAGGATAGGTAGCACCGACGACCGCACCGATGGAACCGTAGTTGCCTGCTCCTTTGGTTTTAACCGCCAGTTCTTCAACCGCGGCGGCCACGCATTCGTAGAGATTCGTGCCTTCCGTTTTACGATCCTGAAACGTACCTGCGCCGGGGTTGCTGGTGCGGACAAGGACATAGATTCCGGCACCCCGTTCAACCGCGACGTTGACGAACGGTTCGAGTGTGTCACTGCCCAGGTAGGGGTTCACGGTCAGGCAGTCGGCGGCCCAGATGGCGCTGTCGATGTTTTCTCCGGCGAGGTAGCCGCGGGCGTACGCTTCGGCAGTGGATCCGATATCGCCCCGCTTGGCATCACAGATAACGACCAGCCCCGCTTCGCGCGCTTTCAAGATGACACGCTGCAGGGCAGCGCAACCGGCGGGCCCCCATTCTTCGAAGAAGGCAGCCTGTGGTTTGACAGCGGGAACCAGTGGCGCAACAACATCAATAATGCGGAGGCAGAACTCTTCAAAGGCGGCAGCGACGATCTCCGCCTGGGTGTGATGGTTCTTGTTGGCATTGCTGACGATGTCGGCGGGCAGCCAGTCAAAGCGGGGATCGAGGCCGACCAGGGCGGGGGTTTTCTTCTTTTGAATGGCGGCGTTGAGTCGATCGGAAAAATGATGCATCGGGTAACTGCTTTCAATGATACGGTTTAGGTGTTTTGTCTCAGTGTGGTGATGGCAGAATTCTTTAATGAATCATACTAAAATCAGCCGACAATGGAACAATACCGGTTTTGGAATTCTGGAGCTGGATGAGAGTTTATACTGAACGAGGTGTCAGAGGTGTGATACTCTTCCGGATGATGGGCACGGTAACTCTCATTGACACAACTCAGGTTGCCTGCGATGCTTGCGCAGCAGGGTTAATCGCAAATCCCCGATTCAAGGAAGAGTCATCGAAATGCTGGAAATACTCAGCCCTTATTATTTCAGTCAACAGCGCGCGGAGTATGATGCCGGGATTGCCCGGATGCGTCATTCTCATTATCTGGACTATCCCCGTCATGTGCATCTGGAGACGCTGGCGCGGTGTAATGCGAGCTGTAATTTCTGCCCGTATCCCAATCTGAATCGCAAGCATGCGAAAATGAGTGATGAACTCATCGATAAGGTGTTGAACGAACTGACTGAGATTCCTCCGGAAATGAACTTTCAAATTTCGCCGTTCAAAGTCAGTGAACCTTTTCTGGATACGCGACTGTTTGACACGCTGGAAAAAATCAACCGGTTGTTGCCACAGGCGAAGATCGCGCTGACTTCCAATGCATCGGCGATCACGGAAGATAAGCTGGAAGTGCTGCAGGAGATCAAGAACATTGGCTATCTGTGGATCTCGTTTAATGATCATCGCGAAGATGAGTACGAGCGTGTGATGGGGTTGAATTATCAGCGAACGATCCAGCGACTGGAAATGATTCACGATACCTTCGCCGATGGGGATGTGTATTTCTCAGTGGTACTCTCGCGGGTGGGAGATGGTACACAGGCAGATCAGGAATTTGTAGAATGGAGCAGCATTAACTATCCACTGTTCAAGTCGAGCGTCTTCCCCCGCATGTCCTGGACCGGACAGGTTGAGGGTTTAGCAGTCAATGAAGTTCCTAATATGGGCTGTGAACGCTGGTTCGAGCTGTCGATTACTGCGACGGGCGAAGTCGCTCATTGCTGTGCCGACGGGCAGGCAGAGTATCCGATTGGCAACGTGAATGATCAGCATGTACTGGAAGTTTATAACTCTCCCGAGTATCGAAAACTGAGAGAAGCCACCGTGTCGCGTGTGAGCGTGTCTCCCTGCAATAAATGCACTTTCATGTGAGATTGCTGCTGATACACAGCGCGATTCGCTCCTCAATTTTTTTGGGGGTTGGATGGTTTCAGATAAGGCTTCAATTCGGGAACCGTAGTAGGAATTTCTTCCGCAACGAGTCTGGCGATTTCGAGTGCCCCTTTGCGTGAGAAGTGCGTACGATCGGATTTGCTGGGGTTGAAGTCGCTGCTGCCTGCGTCTCCCAGTTGATTGAACAGTGCCACGCTTTTTTTGTGTAGATCGATCACGGGGACCTTCTTCTCTTTACCGACTTTGAGCATGGCGTCGGCATAAGGTCGCAGGGTGGTCCAGATCTGTCCCTTTTCAAACCGCCTGCGGGTCATGGGAGTGACCAGGATCGGTTTGATATTTGCAGCCCTTGCTTCGTCAATGTACTGGTTCAGGTACTGCTGAAATGTGGTGGCGGGATCAGTTTCGCGATCCCCTTTGCCGGGACAATCGTTGTGGCCAAATTGAATAAAGAGGTAGTCTGGTTTTTCCGCGAGCGCTTTTTTCCAGCGCCCTTCCCGGATGAAGCTGCTGGAACTGCGGCCGGAGGCACCGCGGTTCAGAATGGTGACATCATCGTTAAAGTATTCACCAAAGATCTGGCCCCAGCCAGTCATGTCAGGACGATCTTTGGGGGGATTTTTATACGTTGCCATGGTGGAATCACCGATCATCTGGATTCGAATCGGCGGCGCTGCTTCGACTTGCGCGGGCAATGTCAGCAGGCTGATGAGAAAAATAATCGTTAGAGTAAGTTGAATGCGGAGAGGGGGTTGAGACATGAGAGGCTATTCCTGGTCGCCTGGGTAGTGAATTATTTAGCTGACTTCGTGTTTTGGCTGAACGGTATTTTATCCGGATGCTTCACAGTCTTAAGGAGTGTCATCTTGTTGAAAAGTGAGTTGACAGAGCTCAGAGGGTCATTAAAATGGATGTGATTATCCGATAATAATACTATTCCTACCAGAGTCAGGCCTGTTTTTGTTGTCTGGTTTCAGCGGCAAGAATGAGCCTCCCGCCTTTCAAACAAACAGGGTAGCATGCCGATGTACCGTTGTGAAGAAATAAAACGGGGCTCCAAAATTCAGCAGTGGGCAATTTTTGCGGCCGGTCTGTTGTTATGTGAGTTGCTTCTGCCGGCGGTCGTTTCGGCCCAGCTCAGTTTTGAAGAAGCGCCCATCAACTACAATAAGGCTGAGCCTGACAATCTGATTTCCCGTTTTCAAAAACGGTTGGATTCAGGTGAGATCAAACTTGCATATCAGCGGAAGAACCGGTCCGGCTATCTGCCTGCGGTACTGGAAGCATTGAAGATTCCGGTTTCCTCTCAGACGCTGGTATTCTCGAAAACGAGCCTGCAGGTGAAGCATATCGATCCGCAGTCCCCGCGCGCTTTGTATTTTAATGACGATCTGTATGTGGGCATTGTTCAGGGGGGGCCGGTGCTGGAACTCTCAGCCAGCGATCCTAAGCTGGGAACCGTGTTTTATACCATGTCCCAATCGCAGACCTCGCATCCCACATTTGTACGCAAGACGTTTGAATGTACCCAGTGTCATGCTTCGTCGATGACACAGGGAGTGCCAGGGCACATCATGCGGTCGGTCTATCCGGGGCCAGACGGGATGCCTGCGTTTCGGGAAGGCACCTATCGCAGCGATCATTCCAGTCCGTTTTCTGAGCGGTGGGGTGGCTGGTATGTGTCAGGCACACATGGCGATATGCGTCACATGGGAAACCTGATTTTTCGCCAGGGGGACAGCTCTCGCAACCTGAATCGTGAACCGGGGGCGAATACCGTTGACCTGGAGAAGTGGTTTGATACCAGCGCGTATCTGACGCCTCACAGCGATATTGTGTCACTGATGGTATTGGAACATCAGGTCAAAATGCATAACCTGATTACCCGGGCACAGATTGAAGGCCGCATTACCGAGCGAGACGCGACGGTGATGAATCGGATGCTGGAACGGGAGGCGACGTTTCAGAGTGACAGCACAAAACGTCGATATGAGAGTGCCGCGAATCGACTGGTGGATTACATGCTGTTCGTCGACGAACTGCAACTGGAAGGTCAGGTGCGGGGCACGTCCCGATTTGAATCGGAGTTTCCACGGACAGGTCCACGCGATCGTCGCGGGCGTTCACTGCGGGATTTTGATCTGAAACGGCGGTTATTTAAATATCCCTGCAGTTACCTGATCTATTCGGAATCGTTCGAGGCACTGCCGCAACCGGTGCTGGATGTGGTCTACCGTCGTTTGTGGGAAGTCTTGTCGGGCAAGGATCAAAGCAGTGAGTATGCCCATTTAAGTGCAAAAGACCGGCGGGCCATTCTGGAAATCCTGCTTGAGACGAAACGTGGTCTGCCCCAATACTGGAAGCTTGCTGAGTCTGACTCCCCGCAGGCTGGTGGCTGATCGCGGAAGGGCTCAATACTTTAGAAAATCGGGCTGAATACCACCACATCGGCTTTGATAATGGTTGTTTCAGCGAATTAGCCTGCATAGAATGACCTGCGTACTGAGATTCGACAGGGGCAGTCTTCTCTGAAACACTTCACGTTTGAGCATGCTTTCCCGCTCGAGATCTCTTAACCAGTCATTTCCTGTCTGGATCCATAAAACCAGTCACTGAGTATAGACCACGAGGAGCTTACGGGTATGCTGCCCCGCCGCGAAGTATTTCCACACGTTATTGAAATCAATTATCAGGCCAGACAACGTTTGGGATGTTGTGTCTATCTCGTATTCAACGACCAGAATGAATGGCTGCTGATTGACATCGGGTATGAAGACACCGTTGCGGAAATCATTGAAATGATCCGCCAGATGGATTTTCCGCTGGTTAACTGCAAATATCTGATTGCCACGCATGCTGATGTCGACCATATCCAGGGATTGAGCCGTGCCAAAGAGTTGCTGCCATCAGCGCAGGTCGTGGCACATCCCAGTGCAGCGCGCTTACTGGAAGTAGGAGACCGCATCAGTACTTATGCGGAAATCAGTGCGCAGGGGATTTCCATTGATATGCCCGCCTGTCAAATTGATCTGGAAGTGAACGAGGGAGATGTGATCGACCTGGGGGGAGATGTAAAGCTGGAAGTCTGGCACACCCCTGGTCACACCGATGGTCAGCTGGCATTTCGATTTGGCGAGCTGCTGTTTTCGGGAGATAACATCTACCGCGACGGGTGTGTGGGCCACATCGATGCCCATCATGGGTCTGATATTCCTGATTTTATCAAGTCACTGGAACGGATTCGCGACTGTGACGCCAGGTGGCTGCTTCCCAGCCACGGCCCGATTTTCCAAAACAAGCGGGAACTGTTACAGTCGACCATTGATCGCCTGAATACATATCTGCATATGGCCGACTTTGGAACCTGTGCCGTCGACTGGCCGTTACAGGATGAGTGGGACGAGGAACTTTTGAAGGGATTCGACCCCGAAACCGCAGAATAACCGTCTCAGGCATGTGTCTTTCTGTTCATTTTCAAGCTGGTTTTCGTCAGTTTTTCTGCGTCCCATTGATGAACAGTTTGTCTAAAGCGGCCTTTGAGCCGCTTTTTTTTACATATTTTGCGTGAGATCAGGGCACGGACAGTGATATTCCTGCTGCTATATTTCGCAAAACTGCTATTATTAGCATGATCCTTATCACAATCAAAAATGTGGTTTGTGTTGCGACAGGTTCAACCCGATACGACGACGAAAAATACCAAGACGAGGCGATCGTAAAAAACGATTTGCTTCCGCATTCGAAGCGGGCAATTCTTTTTTTTTGTGTATTCGAGATTGATTCATTTTGCGAAACAGTGACAATTCAAGAGATCTGATTTGGAAAACCACCGGTCATTTTCGGAATCCGTTTCAAGTTGGATGCAATTGAAACCAGTTTTGGAACAAACAATATTCGATTCGAATTTTAATTCCCGCCTTTCTGGGCTGAAATTCATAGATTAGATAAAGCCTCTGTGGCTATTGGATTAATTAATGGCTTCGTTTTTTGAAAAGCGCGATCCATGGGGACATAGTCTGTCATTGTGGGTTGTTGTTTTGATGATCTTCGTCACTCCGCTCCTCTTTGGAGTGCTGCGTGAGATCCGGCAGGAAAATAACGTCGAGAACTGGCTGCCCGAAGATGATCCCCAATCGAAAGTTTTGTCGTGGCATCGTAACAGCTTCGGTATTGAAGACCGTCTGCTGCTTTCCTGGGATGGCAGTTCACTTTCAGATTTGCGCGCGAACCGTTTGAAACAGGTTCTGCTCGGTACACCAGATGAAGAGAATATCCGTCGTGGTGGCTCCCCGTATATTCAGGAAGTGTTTACACCGCAGGACGCCATTCAGAAAATGGTGGATTACCACATCGAACCGGACGAAGCACAGGAGCGTCTGAAAGGGGTTCTGGTTGGTACGGGCATGCTGAAGGTGCAATTGACCGAAGCAGGCCGCAAACGACAGCAACAGACGATCCAGGAGCTGATTTCCAAGGCAAAGCAGGAACTGGGAGTGGATTTGACTGTCAAACCTGCTTTCAAAGAGTGGGTGGATATTGTTGATGAATCTCAGGGCATGCAACCAGAGGAGAATGCGCCAGACGACGATGAAGACCAGGTAGATTTTCAAGCTCTGGTGGCTGCTATTCCAGCTCATGATTTCCAGCTGATCTGGCCGCGCATGCAGCCTGGCACTGAACTGACAGAGCAGATCAAAGGGCTGGCACTTTCTCTCAAGCGACCTGGAATTATTCCGGGAACCTCTGCTGCTGAGAAACCGGGGGGCAATGATACTTCGGAGTCCCAACCGGTTTTGGTGAAAGACTGTTTTTTTGCTGTGGGGACGCCGATTGCCATCGCGGTCGAGTTGTCTGATACGGGGGACGCCGACCATGCCGCCGCAGTTGCGGCTGTGAAGAAGGCGGCTGTCGAAGCCGGGATCCCTGAAGACAGTCTGCATCTGGGGGGACGACCTGTCGCCGGGGCTGCCTTGAACCGGATGGTGAAAGAGTCCTCCTGGAACACCGCTTATCCAATCTGGCAGTTTCATAGACGTTCCGTCACGCTGTTTTCCGGTTTGATTGGGATCGCACTGGCATTCCTGATGCTTAAAAGTATGCGTCTGGCCTGTCTGGTGCTGCTGGTCTCTTACTACACCACATTTGTTGCTGTCTCAATTGTGCCTTTGACAGGGGGGACCATGAATATGGTGCTGGTCGTCATGCCGACCCTGTTAACGGTGTTGACGCTATCCGGTTCGATCCACGTCGCCAATTACTGGAAGCATGCTGCGCATGTCGATATGAAAACTGCTGTCACAAAAGCCGTTGAAATGGCACGGGCCCCCTGTGTAATGGCCAGCCTGACGACAGCAATTGGTTTGGCCTCGCTGTTGACCAGTCCGCTGTCGCCTGTACGGGATTTTGGCCTGTATTCGTCGATTGGCTGTGTGATTTCACTGCTGATGGTGTTATACGGATTGCCCTCGCTGTTACAGTTATGGCCCGCCAAGCCTCCCAAAGCGTCTGAGATTGATGTCAAGCACTGGCATACGTTTGGCCGGATACTGTCTCGTCATCAAATGCTGGTTTCGGTGACTTGCCTGATCATTTTTGTCGTTTCCTGTTATGGCTTCAAATGGTTTCGAACGGAAACCAAAGTCATCCGCTACTTCCCGGATTCTTCCCGCGTGATTCAGGACTACCTGTTCCTGGAAGAAAACCTGTCGGGAATTACGCCCGTTGATACTGTGATCTGCTTTGATGAAGCGGCCCAGAAAAACATGAATTTCGTCGAACGGGTGGAACTGGTCCGCCAGATCGAACACAAAATCGCCGAACACCCTGAAATCAGTGGTTCGATTTCTCTGGCCGATTTTCGGCCGGTCTCCGAACCTTTACCACCTGATGCCAGTACCTTTCAGAAGCTCCGCAATGCGAAACGCGTCAATGAAACAGAACGCCGTGTGAAGGAGTCTTTGGAAGACGGAACGGTCAAATCGTTTCTGTATGTCGCTGATAAAACAGTTGAAATGGAGCAGGAAACGGACTACGGGACCCGTTCTGTGGTTGTGGAAAAAGGGGATGAATTGTGGCGTATCACCGCACAGGTGGCAATTATGTCCGACCTGGATTACGGTGTTCTGACAAGCGAATTGAATCAGGCGACACAGTCCGTGCTGCGTGATCACGCTGGCACGACGCATCTGGTGACAGGCACAATTCCCCTGTTTTTAAGAACTCAACAGGCAGTTCTGGAAAGTCTGATCAAAAGTTTTGGTCTGGCGTTTGCCGTGATTGCGATTGTGATGATGATCCTGCTGCGCAGCACACTGGCCGGCCTGATTACCATGCTGCCGAACCTGATGCCCATTGGCGTGATCTTTGGTCTGTTGTCCTGGATGCGGATCTCTGTGGATATTGGCACGATGATTACTGCCTCGGTGGCGTTAGGGATTGCCGTGGATGGTACGCTGCATCTGTTAACCTGGTTCAAGATCGGCATCAGGGAAGGAAAGACAAAAAGCGAAGCAGTCGCTGCAGCGCTTGGCCATTGTGGTCCTGCGATGTGGCAGACCAGCGCCGCCGTTGGTATCAGCCTGGCAATGCTGTATCCGGCTGAACTGCTGCTGGTAAGTCGATTCGGGGTTCTGATGTGTGCGTTGATTACTGCTGCGTTACTCGCGGACATCATTTTTCTCCCGGCATTACTGGCAGGGCCTCTCGGGTCTTTAATCGTCTCTTCGTTGAAAAAAGAGCGGGAGCTGGCTGAGAGTGTGCCATTGCTGCAGGATGGCAAAGAAACAAAACCTCATCTGTCGCATGCAATCAAGAGGTCGCAGTCGGAACGGTCTCTGGAGACCTGAGTGGCATCAGCGGTCTGCGAGTGACTTACTTGTGCTGATTCAGAAAACCGAATATTTTCTGAGTAGGCAAATCGTCAGGCAGCCCGATTTCCCGATTGATCGTGAGATGTGTTTTGCCAGGTGCGGCAATGACTTCCGCCTTAATCTTGTTTTCCTGCAGTATCCTGGCGAATGCTTCTGACTGTTTTCGCGAATCTGCTCTGCGGGCCACATGCAGGATCAGAAAGGGGGGGATCGACTGATTTTTGCGGACGTAAGTCACGGGAGAGGCTGCTTTCCAGATTTGGGGATCATCGCTGAAAACAGCTGAATACATCTTCCGGGCGGTCGGGCCGGTGGTCGTCATGTGCTCTGCAATATCATAGCCGGCACCATCAAGCAGAATCGTCCCCTTGATTGATTTCAGAGAGAGTGACTGCTGTTTGAGATACACGGGGTTTGTGGAGACCAGCGCGACCAGATGCGCGCCTGCAGAATGGCCCATCAGAAAGAGTTCATCGGGATCGCCGCCGTACTCGGTGGCGTGCGCGTGAATCCAGTGAATCGCCTGAGCGATGTCTTCTGCCTGTTGATCATAAGATGCCTGGGGATGAAGTCGATAATTGATGCTGACCAGCAGGTAGCCCCGCTGTGTGAAGGCAGACGGTTTGCTGTCGACACCACGCTTGTCACCAATTTTCCAGGCACCGCCGTGCACCCAGATCACCACAGGGTGATTCTTGCCGGAGGGAGGGGCATAAATGTCGAGGCTCTTAAAATGCTTTCCAATAATGATGTTTGCATCATACGGGATATTGGCAGAGGTTTTAAAAGGGGGATCCACGGGTTCTTCTGGAAAGGCGGCCTGACCGGCAAGTTCTGAAAACAGGCTGATGATCAAAAACAGCAGGCTGCACCCCACAGAACGTATCATGATTCCGGTTCCCGTTTTTTCATGAAGTGAATGTCCATGCTCGATTTTTGCAGCAGTTCGTAGCGTTCCCAGACTGGCGGGCATTGGAATTCGGCATCCCGGGGTGTCCTGAGAAGAAGATGGCAATCGGCGGAGGAGACATTCTCCTTCGACATACGTTCCATGGAGACATACAGACGCGAGCCTGGCTTGAGGTCATCAATCATTTTGTAAGGCGGGTCTAAAAAGATCAGGCTGAAAGGCACAAAGTCCGGAACATTTTTGGGCCGAAAAGAAGAGAGCAATGCATTGGTTTTCCAGCAGAGTGTAGTATCTCCCGCTCCGATGCTTTCCACATTGCGTTTGAGCAGTTCGTGGGCTTTGTGGTCCTGTTCGATGAAGACGACGCTGGATGCCCCTCTGCTGAGTGCTTCCAGGCCGAGGGAGCCTGTTCCTGAATAGATATCGGCCACGCGTTTGTCTTTCACGGTATCGCCCAGCCATTCGAAGAGGACTTCTTTGACAAAGTCAGTAATGGGTCGAGTGGTCTGTCCGGGATTCGAATGCAGTTTCCGACGACGATACTTGCCTGCAATAATTCGCACTGTAATGCCATTTCAATAGAACGGGTGTGAACCATTATGGGGCGCACACGAGTAATCAATTTGCTTTTATTCGGCGATTGTATAGAGGCTGTTAAGGAATGAGAAGGATCAGTGCTTTTCCTGCTGTTCCCGGGCGATCCGTTCCCAGTGTTTTTTGATAATCTCTGCGGCTTCCTCAGCGATGGAGTGGAATTCTTTTTTTTCCCGGTAAACAGTGGTAGCAGGTTTTGCAGTTGCAGCATCTGGGGGAGGCAGCTGTGAAGCGTGAATAATGGTGGTGTCCCCAGAGGCCGTTTCCGTTTCGCCAGACTCTTCAGAAAGCCAGGTCGAGATTTCATCATCAGACAGGGGCGCCGATTTATCAGGGCTGAGATTAGTTGGTTTGGCAATTGCTTTTCGGTGGGGCGCCAATTCAAACAGCATCGGGCCGATGCGCAGGTGGTCCCCGGGATGCAGCGGGCTTTCTGTCTGCACAGGTTTGTCATTCACGAATGTGCCATTCTGACTGTTCAGATCGACTACAAAAAGCTGTCCGTCACGGATCTGGAGTTCGCAGTGTCTGCGGCTGACATCCGGATCTGTAACGCGGACATCGCAGTCGAGTTCCCGTCCGATAGTGATTTTTCTTTCCGGCAGTTTCAGGGTTTTTCCCTTGTACTTTCCCGATTGGATAATGAATTTTGTCATACTCTATGGCCCTTAAGTGAGTAAGTGAACTCGGAGATATAAACTCTGAATAACGTCAGGCGTTCAAGCCTGGCTGAATGGCAGGTAAGGGCTGATTTGGCGGTATCAGTTTTCATGGATCGCGCAAGATGAAAAACTGGATATGTAAATTGGCTATCAGAAACAGAAGTGATTTTTACTCCTGAAAAACAGTGTTATTTGATTAATCATGCAGAGGGACGATCAGTGCTTCGCTGCAGGTAGGGCAGGTCAGGGTGCGTCCGCGATGTTTCACTTTGACCTTGATCCTTTTTCCACAGGAGCAGAAAAAGTGAAGATGTTTTTCGGCAGTACTCGCAGTTGGTTCGCTGTGTGCGTGTTCCCAGACATCGTCTGAAATTTCTTTGATCAATTCGAGCAGTTCATCGATGTCAAACGGTTTAACAAGATAGCCATCTGCACCAACGCGATTTGCCAGTTGACGTGATTCCGGTGAGTCGATGGCGGTCAGGATCAGGATGGGAACTTCACTTGCTTGCTGCTTCATGCGTTCGCAGATTTCAAACCCGCTTTCCTGGGGCATGATCAGATCCAGGATCACAAAATCAGGTTTGTGCATGCTGAAAGAAGAGTGGGCCTGTCCGCCGTCTTTTGCGACAGTGGCATGAAAAGCGTGTTCTTCCAGCAGTGTTTTGAGGAAAAACGCTGTGTCCTGTTCGTCTTCTACAACGAGGATTCGATTGACGATAGATGAAGTGAGTTCTGAACTAATTTCATTGATAGCCATTGTGGAAACTCTCCATTTCAGTGTCCCCGATTTCATCGGGCGGGTTTGCTATATGAAATGATCTGCAGAAAGTTAAGTTTGCAGAGACTGTCCTGGTATCAAATGCGTTGAGTTAATCAGTTGTAATTCGTCAATAGAAGTCCGTAATTAAATTCAATGATCTTGTGATAAAAGCATGCTATTCATTATCCCACAGCCGCTAATAATTAACACGGCAAATGTTTTTATTTCGAAGGAAATAGCAAAAAGTCCTGAAAAACAGGGCAAATACATTGACTTTTGGAATTAAGATTACTTTACTTACGCTTGGCTTGGAGAGTGTTTGCTCTTGAATCCAAGTCTGAAAACAAATTGGCAACTCATTATGACGAAGTGAAAATCCACTTCTTTCATTTTCAAATTCCAGAATCAGGAGTTCACGATGGCAGCAAAGGCTACGACTAAAGATAAGCCACTTACCAAAACAGAGATCCTCAATGCACTGGCTGAAGGTTCTGGACTTACCAAAAAAGAAGTGACCGCAGTACTGGATGAATTAAGCGCTCTGATTTCCAAAAATCTGGGCAAGCGTGGTCCTGGTGTTTTCAACATGCCTGGTCTTCTGAAGATTCAGGTTCAGCGTAAACCTGCCACCAAAGCAACCACTCGCCCCAACCCATTCAAGCCGGGCGAAATGATGCAGGTTGCTGCCAAGCCAGCTCGCAACGTCGTCAAAGTACGACCTCTCAAAGCACTGAAAGAGATGGTCTAAGCTCCCCATCGCTTTTCCTGAGATATACCTACAACCTCAAAGGTGCAGCTCCTGATTCAGGTGCTGCATCTCGTAGGTTTGTCGGTCACTCGCGTTCCCGTTTCAGTGCCTCACTCACTTGTCACAACCTGTTCTGAACTTACTTGACTTTTCTCATGTATGGTCGGATTTCAGGTCTTAAACTCTAAAATAACAAAATTTATTTGAATTTTAGGCGTTTTTTGTAAAGAGTGATTCTGCATGGACTGTGAATGTACAGTTTGTCGTAAGTCTTTCTTGAGTTATATCTTGCGATTGCAGTGTAATACCTCAGATGCTAATCAGCTGATTCTCTTTGAGCCCGTTTAGGGTATCAGTGAGTTGGTGCATTGCGCCAGCCTCTTGACGCTCTAAATGTGGACATGTAAAATCTGTACGTTAATAGATCATTAGTATTTTCACTGATAGATCGTAGTGGTGTCAGTCCTAACTGTAAGCATCACGTCAGGATCCTAACTGTAAGCATCACGTCAGGATTTACGTAGGATGCTTTATGTATCCTGAGAGAGAACAATGGCATGTTAGTGTTATCCCGAAAGAAGAATGAGAAAATCGTGATTGACGAGAACATCGTCATCACGATCGTCGAGATACGCGGTGATAAAGTCCGCCTGGGGATCGAGGCACCTCGAGAAGTCCCCATTCATCGTAGTGAAGTCTATGACGCCATTCAGAACGAGCAGAATTCTGTGCCGCAAGAACCGAATTCGGTTCCTGAAACAAAGAGCGATGCTTCAGAGTTGCTGCAGTAATCTCTTTTTCTGTGCATCTATGAATACTAACATGCCGCTTCACAGCGGCTTTTTTTATCGGTTCAAATTCAGCGGAAATCGGTCCAGGTAGATGAATTAAGAGTTTTTTTCAGAGATCCTGAATTCTATTAACGCCGTCCGCTTGACTTATCCGATGGAAAGCTTAGATTACATTTCTCGATGGCCCCATCGTCTAGTTAGGCCCAGGACATCGGGTTTTCATCCCGAAAACAGGGGTTCAAATCCCCTTGGGGTCATTTTTAAGCAGCGACTAATTTCCTTGGTAGTCGCTGCTTTTTTTACGTCTATCACTTTCCGGTGCTCTGCTGTCTTGACCGGTGCTCTGCTGTCTTGAACAGGGCAATACGAAAGGAATGTGAGTCGCTTACAGCTGATCGCTGGCAGAGAGGCTGAGAATTCGATCCGCATGTTGGGCGATGCGAAACACGGCCCCTGCAATAGCAGCCATGTGGCTCGCGCCTGTCAACAGGACAGGATGGTGCAGCACTACCAGGTTCCGGTCGCATTCTGTCGCTACAGGTAGCTCGGTGGTCTGGCGAAAGCGACGTCGGCTGTGGATCGCGTGGAGTGCCCTGAATCCCGGGTAGACTGCGATCCCTTCCGCCTGCATGGCCTGACAGAACAGATCGCGTGTCAGTCCCGAAAAATGAGAAGGTTGATACAGGAAGCCCAGCTTGTAATAGCCTGGTGTACTGACGGACTGCGAAGACAGTTGCTGATTTCTGAAAGAGATCAGTCCCGAATCATCACCAAGCTGTGTGAGAAGAATGTCCACATGTTTCTGACGAATCTGATTCTGTGTATCAAGCGTTTCCAGTTGAGGCAGCAGTAAGCCAGCCTGCAACTCGGTCAGCGGGTAGGCTTCATTGCCACGATGTGAATAAAGGCGGATGCGTTGCGCAATTTGCGGAGAACGTGTCAGGATCGCCCCCCCTCGCCCCGCTGTGAGCAGCTTGCTGCCTCCAAAGCTGAGAATACTGATGTCGCCCCAACTGCCTGCGATCTGGCCTTCAATGACAGCGCCAGGGACCTGGCAGGCATCTTCAATCACAGGGATCCCGCGTTCATGCGCGATGCGTGTGAGTCGCTGCATGGAGACCAGACCACCATGCAGGTGGGAGACCAGGATGCCTTTCGTAGAATCGGTGATGGCCTGTTCCAGTAGATTCAGGTTGAGATTGAAATTCTGCGGATCAACGTCAATCATTACGGGGGTCGCACCGACCGTCACGATGTTTTTAAAGTTCCCCTCAAAGTCATAGGCGGCAAGAATGACTTCATCATCAGGTCCGATCCCCAGACCTCGTAAAGCCAGTTCAACCGCTACCGTCCCGCTTGAGCAGAGAATGACCTGTTCTGTCTGATGCAGTTCAGCCAGTTTCTGTTGCAACTGTTTGGCACACGGGCCATGATACCTGCCCCATGCCCCCGTCTGTTGTGCCTGTTGCAGTACCCGATTGATGGCGATATCGGGGAAGGGCCATTCGGGAGGCCCGCCAGGAATAGCAGGGTCTCCGCCGAGAATCGCAGGTTTTTCTGAGAGCAGGCTGTTCATTGGTGCTGGAACCGATTCAAATATAAGTTACGAAATCGGAATTCGTAGGGAACATAGTATTGTTCTGAAGAACGTTAGATTAAAATAAAAGTAGTGCGGGCTCGTCGGATGGTGACCGACTCAGCCTGAAAAGCTTCTTGTGTGTATAGCAACTTTAATATTAAAGTGAGTCATATTATGTCACATCAAATCAAATTTATCATGGTGGGTGGTTTTTTAGGAGCAGGAAAAACCACAACATTAGGACGGCTGGCAAAATATTATGCCGACCAGGGTTTGAATGTGGGGGTGGTCACCAACGATCAGGCAGCCGATCTGGTGGATACAAACGCACTGCGGTCTCAGGGGTTGCATGTAGGAGAAGTGGCCGGGGCCTGCTTCTGCTGCCATTTTAATGCACTGATGGAGACAATTGAAGAACTGGGTTCTCAGCAAAAGCCGGATGTCATCCTCGCAGAGCCGGTGGGCAGTTGTACGGATCTGGTGGCGACTGTGATTCAACCGATCAAACGACTGTTTGATGCGGATTTTTCCATTCACCCGTATGCGGTGCTGATGAAACCCAGCCATGGATTGAAAATTTTGAAAAACGACAAAGGGTCCGGTTTTTCTCCCAAGGCGGCATACATCCTGAAGAAACAGCTGGAAGAGGCAGACCTGATTCTGATCAACCGGATTGATGAGCTGTCTGCTGAAGATGTTGATGAAATCACTTCACTGGTAAATGAGCAGTTTCCGGGAACTCCTGTGTTGCGCACGTCCGCACTCACGGGGGAAGGTTTTGATTCGTTAGTTGAATTTCTGGAGCAGGATGGCGACTTCGGCAGTAAGATCCTTGATATTGATTACGAAATTTATGCGGAAGGGGAAGCAGAACTGGGCTGGTTGAACAGCAGCGTGCATATTTCTGCGGAGAATTCGTTTTCGCTGGACCAGTTGCTGATGGATGTCATTTCGCAACTGCAGGCTTCGTTCAAAGAACAGTCGGTCGAAACTGCGCATCTGAAAACAATTGGCTTGTGGGAAGGTTTTTTTGGAGTCGCGAATCTCGTCAGTAATGACAGCGAACCCCGATTGTCGTTATCATCTGATTGTACGGTAACGGAAGCGGATCTGATTGTGAACGCGCGCGTAGCCTGCGATCCCGAAGCTTTGACAGCGCAGGTGATGCAGGTGCTGCAGAATTGTGCTCAGGCGTTGAATGCGAAGCTGGAGTTTCGCCAGACACAGAGTTTCCGTCCGGGGAGACCTGTGCCTACGCATCGTTATGCATCGCCACAATAGGCTTGGGTTTCTGTTAAATGCATTGAGAGTGGCGTCTACATTTAATGGAATTCGATGTCTGAGCTCAGTGAATTATTTGATGCAGGTCGGCGGCAGAGGTTTCGCCGACAGTTGCAGTCATGGTACGCATCGCATCAGCGAGATTTACCCTGGCGGCGACAGCACGATCCTTATGTAGTCTGGATCAGCGAAATTATGCTGCAGCAGACCGTGGTGGCTGCCGTCATTCCTTACTTTAAACGGTTTATGACCCGCTTCCCCGATGTGCAGACCCTGGCGGCTGCGGAAGAGAGTGAAGTCCTGCAGCATTGGGAGGGGCTGGGCTATTACAGCCGCGCGCGAAATATTCACAAGGCGGCCAAACTGATTGCCGGTGAACTGGATGGCAACTTCCCTCGCGATTTGGAAGCGCTGCAGAAGCTGCCGGGAATTGGTCGTTATACCGCGGGCGCCATTTGTTCGTTTGCCTATGACACGCGGGCCCCGATTGTTGAGGCGAATACGTTAAGGTTGTATTCGCGTTTGATCGGTCTGGAAGAGGATCCCCGTTCGAAGTCGGGGCAGAACCAGCTTTGGGAATTTGCAGAACTGATTCTGCCCCGCAAGTCACCGGGAGAGTTTAATCAGGCATTGATGGACCTGGGGAGCCTGGTGTGTACGCCTCAGAATCCGGACTGTGAAACGTGTCCAGTCAGTGCGGGCTGTGAAGCATTTCTGCGTCAGCGGCAGCATCTGATTCCGGTGCCGAAAGCAAGGCCGGAAATTACACCACTGACCGATGTGAGTATCGCTGTTTTTTCCGGAAGACAGGTGATGATTCGGCAGCGAACAGCGGGAGAACGCTGGGCCGGGCTGTGGGACTTTCCACGGCTGACGCTTGAAGAAATGAATGGGAGTCCGCATCCCGCTGCCAGTCGTAAAAAAGCGGATCGCCAAAAAGCGTTATTCCCGGCAGAGCAGAATGTGGGGGTTGAGATTCCCGAGGGGCTTTCTCCGGCTGTGATTCCCCGACTCGAAAGTTATCTGAAAGAAGAGGCCGGAATTGAAGCAAGCCTGCAGGAATTGATGACTGAAATCAGACACAGTGTGACCCGGTATAAGATTCGACTGCTCTGTTTCGTCGCGCAACTGGAACAGCGATCGGCGAAAAAAAAGTCGCCTCAACTTAACCATCAGCAGACTGATTCTGCTTATCAGTGGGTATCGCTCAATGAACTGGAGTCGTTTCCCCTGTCGGTGACGGGCAGGAAGTTTGCGAAGCTGCTGGCAGAGCGGGTATAGACTTTGTCCAGTGTTCCTGCAGCGTCTCCAGGGCCATTTCGACCAAGTAGAATAGGTTGAGGGACGCTATAGTTCAATATGATTCGCTCTAAACTGCTCTTGAAAGTGCTGCTGTTGGAGGATGACATTCAAAAGTGACCGGCGCAAAAAAATCCCCATTCTCAAAATTGCCTGAGATTGAGAATGGGGAAAACGCATTTGACTCAAGAGAAGAAAGCGGCATCCGTGCCAAAAAGACCTTCCATGGAATATAAGCCTTTAGGGTTACCGGATGTGATGGGGATACTGAATGAGTCGCAACCCGCTCCTGTAGTCAAAGACGCTGTAGTACAATGTGTATTGTAACTTGATTGTGTGTTAACCGGATAAATCTTTGAAGAGGGTGCCAAACTCGGGCATGTCCTGTTCCAGTAGATTTTGCCAGGCTTCCAGGTTCCAGATTTCCACGCAGATCACTGCGCCGACGATCATGACATCCTGATTGGGCTGAACTCCCAGAAACTCGCGAAAGCCTTCCGGGATCGTGCAGCGAGAGCGATTTGCTAACTGAATGGTGCGATTTCTGGTGGACAGTAATCGTCCCAGGCGTTGCACTTCGTCCCAGCGGTTCTCCAGGCGGTGTGACTGAATTTTCTGTTTAATCAGATCCACACCCTGCTGTTGTCTGTTCTGCCAGTCGGCGGCTTTCCAGAGACTGAGACATCCTGCTCGCTCCTTGGTTAACATCGTTTCCCCCGAATCGTCAGTAATTGCCTGAGCCATTTCTGCGGGAAGCGAAATGCGAAAGCGGTCGTCGACCGTTCGCTTTGTCTCTCCCGTAATAAATGTTTCACTGCTCATAGCCAGCCAGTCCGAGGGGGGGATGTGTGTATCAACTCTCAGCGATTCCGAAGCTGTTCGACATTGTACTGGGCGGATAACCCACAATCAACTAGTTATCAAAGATCAATTGGGTAGGAAACCCACTGAGGACCGAATTTACCGTTGGTTTTCCGAAAAGGCAATCTTTGATTGTTCAATTCTGTCGATTTTGTCAATTTTTCTGATCAGCGCTCATTTCACCTGAACAATTTTCTTCACGAAAATAGCGTTCGCACGGATCGATTTAAGTCATTCCCACTTATGAAAATTGAAGGGGCTTTGAGTGCATGAAGTGGCGTGTATTCATCTGCGTAGACAGGGTTTTGCTGAGTATAATTTGTATGCTCTTGGCATCGTTGATGAAACGCGGGAAATGATTATGATCGCCAAGTGACACTTTGGCATCGTCTAAAATTAGCAATGACTGCTAAGGGATGTGGCGAATTTTTCTTCCCAGGTATTGCAGTTTCCCACAGGCGCGAGATTGTCCCAATCCGATCCCCACACAGGTGTGAGAAGTGCGCGAAATGAGGCGGAAAATGGTTCGAAGACGCTTTGATCAGACCAGGAAATGAGTGATGATCAGCCACTGGTGTCCGACGCTCAGCTGAATATCACCGGAATAATGCGGGAAAAACGGGGGGCCGTCACCACGAGTGCTCATGCACGCAGCGAGTGAAAAACAGTGCTACGCGCGCGACGCATACCACGTAGTCTGTCGAGAGGCGTGAGTGTGTCAAGCTGGATATATGACACAGATGAAAACAGGAAACCTGACAGTGAGCATGCGATGGGCAGTTCGCGGATATTGCGGAATCGGGAGGTGTAGAAGTCTGTGAAATGAGATAAAAACTTCAGCTGCCTGGCGGAGGCTCTGAAAGTGTTTCAGAGTCCGCCGGGCAAGAGAAGTATCTCCTCGACCCGTCTCAGAGACAGGACGGGTGAATCTTAGACTGTGTCCAGTTTTACTGTAGCGTCTCCAAGGCCATTTGGACCGAGTATACTAGATTGAGAGACGCTATGGTTAAATGTGATGCGCTCTAATACTCACGATTTTTGAGAATCCCGGGCAAAGGTACGGGGTAAGAACCATCAGCGCGGGCAATAACGGGCGCTGGTGAATCCATCGTCAGTTTATCGACATCCGGAGCAAATTCCTGTTTGCAGTTCAGCATTTCGTCGTAGGTCACGATCTGACCGGTATGAGCCGCCATGCGGCCCATTGAAGTCACCAGACTGGCTTCCGCTCCCCGTCGCACTTCGTTGTAAGGCTGATCGTTACGAATGGCGTTGATCAAATCTTCCCATTCAACCTGATACGGGTTGGGTTCCGGCTGCGGGTAAGCCCAGACCAGGTTTTCATCGGTTTCGTTATAGCCTTTGTAAATCCGCGATTTCGCAGGGTGGTGGGCTGAGGTTGAGATAACGGCCAACCCTTTAGTACCGTGTGCGAAGCTGGCAAATTTCTGGCGACAGCCGGGAATGGTTCGACCCCGCAGGAACATTTTGGTGCCATCTGCGAATGTGTATTCCACGCTGTAGCTGTCGAAGTTCTGGTCGACATTGTCGCCACGATAGTGACGTCCACCGGAACCATCGGCCTGAACGGGCCACGCATCTTTCATCCAGCAGCTTTCGTCGATGTTATGGATGAGGAAATCGCTGAAGCCGCCACCACTGGCCCAGAGGAAGCCGTGGAACCGGGAGATCTGATACAGCAGTTCGCTGCTCATGTTTTCCGGTTTGGGTCCTGTGGCTGCAGAACCAGTCGGGCCGGCCATGCGGTAGGCTCGAAGTTCCAGTATGTCGCCGATCTGACCATCTTTGATTCGATCGTGAAGTTCCTGACGCGCTTTGCAGTGACGGCACATCAGGCCGACGCCGACCTTCAGGTTTTTCTCTTCTGATTTTTTGGCAAGCTCAAGCATCTTGCGGGTACTGGGGCCATCTACGGTGATGGGTTTTTCCATGAAGACGTTGATGCCTTTTTCGATGGCGTAACCGAACTGCACCCAGCGAAATGCAGGAGGAGTCACGAGTAGTACGACGTCTCCCGGTCCCAGGCAGCTAATGGCTTTTTCATAACCATCGAAGCCAATAAATTTCTGATCATCAGGAACATCAACTTTATCATCAAACTGTTTTTTAAGACTCTTGTAACTGACATTGAGTCGATGATCGAAGACGTCGGCCATCGCGACCAGTTTAATCGGTCCGCTGGTAGTGGAGAGCGCATTGGCAGCAGCTCCTGTTCCGCGACCGCCGCATCCAACCAGCGCAATTTTAATGGTGCTGTCATCAGCAGCATAGACATGGGGGATCGACGTACCGGCTAAGACAGAAGCCCCGGCTGCGAGTTTACTGGAGTTCTTTAAAAAATCGCGGCGGGATGAGACATTCTGGGGCGCTTCACTCATTCTGGGCTCCTTGGCAGTTCGATGAAATAAGATCAAATTGGTGGCATTTTATCTGATACGTCGATTGAACGAGGAATGCTGGTTGGCAATCAATATTCTGTGAGGACAGAAGTAAAAGGACATCAGATAAAAACATATGAGAATATCTGATTATATCAATGCAAAAGAGGCACTTGCAACTTGTTCTGATGATTCTCAGAAAGGAAATGCGATGCAATCACAATAAAAAAGCCGAAGACTGAAACCAAGTCTTCGGCTTTTGATTTATTAGTGATGTTTAATATTGAGCTTAGAAATTGTAACCAGGATTTTTAGGATCGAAGTCAGCATCACTTAATCCGACGTTAGTGCGGATGTTGGTGTAGGTGTATTCTTCGACTAATTCCGGCTGGCTGTTTTTTCTGGTAGGCCAGTCATATTGTTCGACACGGACGGGCAAATTTGTTGCTTTGTCGATATAGAGTCTTGTCATCTGGAAGCGGATACCCTGTTTCTGCTGCGGGTAGCTGGTCTGCAGAACTTTGCACTGCATGTTACCGAGCTTGGCGTCCGGGAAATATTTAACGGCAACGCCTGCATCGACGGCTCGCTCTTCTTTCCATTGTTTCAAGATCTGATACAGCATTTTACGAATGCCGATCGTTGTGATCGGGTAACGGCTCTCATCCATTGCCTGTGGACTGTTGGGTTGCAGAGAGACAGTTCCGACGAGTCCTTTGATGCCTGTTTCATGAGCGAGAATCTGATTTCCATTTCGTCCATGGAAATAGATGACTTCCCGGCCGGCGTGTGGTTGCTGGAAACCCAGATAGACACTCAGTGGTTTCTCGCGAAACTTGATCGCCATCGTCTGGGTAGCCTGCATTTTGCGGCCTACCTTTTCACGTTTAATAAAGGTTCCCTGGAAGTCTTTCACTTCCGCCGTTGATTCGTAGCTCTTCATCGCCAGGCGAATTGCAGGATCAAGAGCATGATCTGACTGTGCCTGTAGAGGGCTCGCCTGTGTCAGGCAGGCAGTTGCTGTCAGAGCCAGAACTCCTGCGATGGCAACGAACTTCTTTGTCTGGCGGACCAGAACTGTATTTTGTAAGTAAGAGTGCTGTTTAACCATTGAATTCCGTGACTCCCTTTGTCGAAATCCACTTGCTTTGGACTGATTTCCGGCTGAGCACTGTTAGCGGAAAAACTGTCTAAAACCAGTAAGAAATATAGACCACACAGATTTACGAAACCGCTGAGGGGTTTTCTGCAGTGAAATGATAAGGTCTTTTGAATGAATGCCGAACACAGATCCAATCTGTATTTTGACTTGATGCTATAGTATTAGATCGAACCTCAAGACAAACCGTAATCAATTAGATCGCGTGTTCTCTCTGTTTTTTTATAAATTGTCAAGACAGATTCTTCAAATTGACTTGTCGCATTATTGCGATGCGTACCATTTATGTTTTCCAAGGTGACCTGCTGACCCATTTTAACAGTTGAGGGGGGGGGTATGAAACAGGAGTTTTTGAGTAGATTTCCTGAAAAGAAGAGAATTCGCTAAAGTTCAATTGTTCCAATTACGGTCTTTCTGTATGATCCGCACCCCTGAACCAGTCGGCTCGTATTGTTTTTTCAACGGTCCGTTTGGTTCAGACATCAATCACTCAACAGATTCCCAGGTTGTAATCGAGCCTGGGACAGGCCATTGAGTGATTGGGAAATGTGGTTGGCCAAGATGGTTTCTGGTAACCAAGCATTGAGAACAAGGATTGTTCCCATTGTTCAAATCGGATAGTTTCCGATAGCGTGATTGCGAACATGGAGGAGAAACGCAAATGCGCTCCAAATCAAATGACTTTTTTTCAACGCTGCTCGTACTGATACCTCTGGTCGCAGTACCGATGCTGGCAATTTTCGGTATTCCGGAAATCGCTCCCGTTAAAAAGTCGGCTCTCAATGAAAATGAGCTCTTCGAAAACGAAGATTCTACCCGGTCCCCGTTTGAAGAAATCTCGTTCGATGCCTCATCGCATGAAATTGATTTAGGGCATGAATCCTCTTTAGCGGACCGATCCGGTAAGGCAGATTCTGGTATGCGGAATCCGTTTGGTGAAGCTGCTTCCACTCAGAACGGGCATAAGCAGGGTGAAGAATGGTTGCCTCCCGCAGGAGCTTTGGAAGGCTGGCAACTGGATTCGGCTCCTGCTCAGAGGGAGCCCGATCAAAAAATGACGGGACTCACATCGCCTGATCTGGAACAGCGTCAGCCACAGGGCGGCAATCCAATCCGACAGGCATCATTTGAAAACCAGCCCGATGCAACAAGCTCACAGAATCCCTTCAATCAAGGCGGGGTTCAACAGCTTAACACTGTAACGAATCCATTTGATCAGAATACACCGACACCTTCACAGGCAGAAGTCCCACAGAGGAAAGTCATCGATCAGCAATTTCGGCAGCGTGCAGAAACGATGTTGCGACGAGATTCAGCTACCTGGAGTGCCGCTGTCCAAAAATTGAATGAGCTGGGAATTCGCGATTATAGTCTCAAACCTGGTATCCGCCCTGACGAATTTTTATTCAGCTGTACCTATTCGCCACCGCACAATCCGCGAGTGTCCTACCGGTTCGAGGCAGAAGCACTTGACCCGTTGAAGGCGGTGATTAAAGTGTTGCAGCAGGTTGACGAGTGGAATCAGAGTCACTGAAAACAGCTAGCGCGCATTACATTTAACTAAAGTGTCGCTCAATCTATTATACTCGGTTCAAACGGCTCTGGAGACGCTACAGTTAAACTGTGGACACAGTCTAATTGAAAAAGCCCTCTCTGAGTTGACTCGAAGAGGGCTTTTTTGTTTCAAGCTGTCTGTAGTTCCAGCTGATCAGGCTTCGTTCTTCTTTTTCTTCTCTTTATTTTTTTTCTTCTTTGCTTCCATTTTTTTGCGCAGCTCTTTGGATTTGGGGGGTGCCTGTCGTTTCAGGTGGGAACGCTTATCGACAGTTCCTTCTGCTTCTTCGATCTGACCACACAGGTCCGCGAGTGAAACAGCAACATCCTGCTGACGATAAGAGGAAGCAGCCGACCAGGCGCGGCAGTTTTGGTGCCCTTCGATGTGGTAGCTCTGATTGAGGCTGCGAATTGCCTCGCTGAACTCAACCATTTCATCATTAATCGCGGTTGAAGCCGCACTTAACCCAACGGTAGCACCCAGGACTCCTACAGTACCGAGTACGACCAGTTCAGCTGACATTACTAAACCAGCTTCATCGTACCAGAAATTTTTCAACAGATTCATAACAGACCTCTCAAGAAAGTGGTGACATTTTAATTGAGAGTGAGGTGAGAGTGAGTTCCGCCTGTGCCGATTCTAACGATTATTCGGATAGATGGGATTGTAGCGATTATTCCATGAATGTTAATGTGAGTTGAATATAAAATATGGATAAATTCTGGATTGTTTGAACTATAGGTCCTTAAGTCTATATATAAAAATGAGATACAGCATAATATAAAGTTGAGAGCCTGGCTGTATTTCATCAAGCCAACTTCATCTCCCTACGCTGGTTGAGAGATGTTGACGATCAGGCGAAACCAGTGCCTGTTGCAAAAGCAAAGGTACAGCGAGAGTAACATGAGGCGGCTGAGACAATTCCAGGTGACGATCTGGGATCTTTCAGGAGAAATTCGCGGGAGTGAATCCCTTTATACTTGCCTGATTTGTATTTTCGGGACATGATCGTAGCGATCATTGATTCAGAGCTCACGGTAATACGCCACAGATCAGAAGAAGGGCCAGCCCAACATGTCATCGCAGCAATCGCCAGTCGTTATAGGTATTCGACTTTCCATCATGATGTTTCTCGAGTTCTTCGTGTGGGGGGCCTGGTATGTGACCGTGGGCAACTACATGAAGGCGCATGGGATGGAAAGTATAACGCATTGGGCGTATACCGTAGGCCCCATTGCTGCAATTATCTCTCCTTTTGTGTTAGGAATGGTGGCGGATCGATTCTTTTCTTCAGAACGCGTTCTGGCATTATTGTTAGTGATTGGCGGGGTGGTATTGGCTTATGCTCCGAGTGTGATTGTATATGATCCCAACGCAGCCGAACCAATCGTAGAAGGTAGTACTGCATTCATTCTGCTTTTGCTGGTTCATATGTTATGTTACATGCCTACTTTGGGTCTGACGAATACGATCGCCTTCTCACATTTGAAGAATCAGCAGGTCTGGTTCCCACTGATTCGGGTTTTCGGGACCATCGGCTGGATTATTGCTGGAATTATTGTCAGTAAGTTCATGCACGCCGATACTCTTCCAAATCAGTTTTATGTCGCTGGAGGAGCGGCAGTTCTGCTGGGGATTTACAGCCTGACGCTGCCACATACTCCGCCGCCTTCCAAAGGAAAGGCAATTTCTGTCCGCGATATTCTGGGCCTGGACTCTCTGGCGCTCCTCAAGGACCGATCATTCCTCGTATTCATGGCGAGCTCACTATTAATCTGCATTCCATTGGCCTCCTATTATAATTTTGCACCGATGTTTGTCGGAGATGCCAATATAGCGGATCCCGCATTTGAGATGACATTCGGCCAGATGTCAGAAATTCTGTTTATGTTATTGATGCCGTTCTTCTTCAAATTCCTGGGTGTTAAACGCATGCTGTTGTTTGGCATGTTCGCCTGGGTGCTGCGTTACGCATTCTTTGCAGCGGGAGCTTCGGAAGCCGTTTACTGGATGATTATTTCCGGAATTGTGTTGCACGGTATCTGTTATGACTTCTTCTTTGTGACAGGCCAGATCTATGTGGAACAAAAGGCAGGTCCCTCTATTCGTGCCCAGGCACAGGGCTTCCTGGTCCTGGCGACACAGGGGTTTGGAATGCTGATCGGGGCGCAAGTCATGGGCTTACTGAAAAACGAGATTGTTACGGGTGAAGGGGCTGAAAGGTTACTCAACTGGAAAGAATTCTGGATTATTCCTGCAGCAACCGCATTCGTGATTATGGTGATCTTCCTGATCCTGTTTAAAGACGATCCTAAAAAGGAACTCACAGAAGAAGACGTTGCCAAGGCAGCAGGCACAGAAGAAATGGTTTAAGTTTCCGCCTGATGAAAATAAAACAGCCCTCTGTTCCCGGTGAGCAGAGGGCTGTTTCTGTTTTCAGCGTGTGAATTGGGACGCGGTCAATTATTGACGTGGAACCGGAGCTGCCTGCAGTCGGACGGGCATCATGGATTCAACCAGGATGTATTCTCCGCGTAAATCATTGCGGAACCAGCGTTTTCCGGTAACGCCGACAGGGCGTCCGATGGCAGCGTCCAGGTTGATTTGTGGTGAGACCGGCTGCAGATAGGCCAGGAACTGTCCATTCGGGGCAGTCAGTGCATGCGTGGGCATTCCCTGACGAACATTCCTTAACCGGCGAACGATTCCTGCACCAGAGAACTGTGGTTGGGCAGATGGAGCTGGCTGCTGTATCGCCCCCGGTTGTGGTATTGAAGGCTGAGGCGCACTGGGTTGTGGCAGTGGCGTCAGTGGTTGAGTGGGTGCAGTCGGTTCTGAGGCTGGTTCTGGAGTCGGCGGCAGCAATGATTCTGAACCAGGTGTAATGGTTGTATCGGGAGTGGGATACCGGCTTGTTTTATTCTGTTCCGGAGCCATTGAAACCAGTTCCGCATCGCGTTTACTGGTTTCTTCAGCCAGCTTCAGAAAATCCTGGTACTCGGATTGAACTTTTCGATAACGATTCACGGCTTCAATCCGCAGATCAATTTTGCTGGCAATCGCAGGATGTTTGATTTCCTGTTGCAGGGTTTTGTAATCCTGTTCCAGCCCATTTAAGTCCCAGGCAGTTGGTTCTGCTTCGATCATGGCACGGAACTGAGTGTCGATCGTTTTGATCGCATCTTTAGCAGCAGCCATCTGCTCTTCTTCCGGAACACTGCGACGGGCTGAGCCATCGGTGGGGGTTTTGATCATTTCCTGCTTGGGAGCAAGCGATTTGTTGAGTGAATTGCCCTGACTGAAAGGGTCATTTTGATTGACTGCAATGGGTTGATCGACGGGAACGGGTACCGTTTTTCCAGGTAGATACTGGTCAGTCGGGATAATCAGATGCCCTTCAATCCAGCGCCATTCTCCCGTAGGTGGTTTAATCTGGTACATCAGCACATTCCCAAATTCGGTAGGAACATTTTTGCTGCCCAGAATCGTCACTTCATCATTTTTAGAAAGTCGAATCTGCTCGACATCCCGTGATTCACTAAAAGAGCTTCCTACGCGAACCACCACACCATTTTCAATGACTCGCCCTGTTTGATTTCCTGTTTTTTGCACGTGTTCTGCGCGAATCCAGCTGAAACTTCCCTGGGGAGGAGAAATCATGAACCAGCCACCCGGATCATGACGATGCACGGTGACGGGGTTTCCCTTTTTGAGTTTCATGGTTGGATAATAGCGGGTTCCATTCCCACTGCGCACCAGCGCTTCTTCCGCATTGACGACAGCGTCGTAGGGAAAAGTACGTTTCGCCGCAATACTATCGTCAGCAAGACTGAGTAAGAGCCCTGTGATTAATAAAGGTGTCAGAATCCAGCGGTCTAACGGACACATGGAATAAGCCTCCGTGCTGACTATAAACAGCCCATTTGAAAAGTATTTATGAGTTGTCGAATGTGATTAATTCAACAGAAATGTTCAGATTATTCGAATCGAAGTGGATTCAATAGAGGGGAAAGGTCTCGGTAGAGAAGTTGAAAGAGGAGCGTTTAATAATCAAAAACAAATTATATGGCAAGGCCAAAAACGAAGCAGAGCGAGGGCGTCTGAAATTTACTGAGAAGATTAATGGCAAAAAGTGGAGATTGAATGAGCGGGGAATGGGCATCGATCTGAAAATGAATGCAAATGCTCACTTTTTCGTATTGACGTAAAATCCAATCTATGCAAAATTATCGTTCTCTCAGTATGGTTCGCTGTCTCATATGACATGATTTCAGCTGTATCATGAAAGTAAAGTCACATTTCCAAAAAGACTTCGATCGCGAAATTGTCAATCTAAGAGGCTGGGTACAGTTTCGTTTTCCAAATCAAGAGAAATTCTAATTCGTTTGATCGCCACTACGGAGAGTGGTCCATTCTGCAAAGGAGTGCTTCGGTCGTGAAAAAATTTATTGCTTCAGCTACAGTTATTGCCATCGCAGGCTGTTTTACGTGTGTCACTGAGACAGCGTCTGCACAAGGCACCGCGCCTGCTGCAGGTGCCAGCTCTGTGGTACACAAAGTGGGCCTGATTGATATGGCCCATGTGTTCAAAAATTATGAAAAATTTACAGCACTGCGTGAAGAGTTAAAAGAAGAGATCCAGCAGAGCGATGGCAAAGCCAAAGCCATGGCGGAACAGATTCAGGCTGTTCAGAAAGAAATGCAGGACTTCAAACAGGGAAGCCCCGAATATCTGGCTCGTGAAAAACAGTTGGCTCAGGCTGCTTCTGATTTCGAAGCATTTCGCAAAGTGGCACAGCGCGACTTTCTGCGAAAAGAATCACGGATCTATCACACCATCTATATGGAAGTGACAGACACCGTCAAGAAGTATGCCAAGATCTACAACTACACTCTGATCATGCGGTTTAACCGGGAAAGCCTGGACACGGATGATCCCAAGAAGCTGATCCAGGGTATGAATCGTCAGGTCGTATTTCACCGTGCCGACGATGACATCACACTGTCTGTTCTGGATTATCTGAATCGCAGTTATAAGCCTAAAGGAACCGCAACTGGCCCTAAAGCAAGCACTTCACGCTAAGCTGACAGTTGTGTGACCACTCTCATTGGATGTAGTGCAGGTTCTCATACCTGCCTGCATCCTTTTTGCGATTTTTCAAAGCATCCGCCAGTAGACCGTCAGTGAAGGAGTAGGCAATGCGAACTCGTAATCAGAGAACGCTGGCCAGATCATTGCAGTGTTCCGGAGTGGGGATTTTTACCAACAGCGATGTAAAAATCCGTTTTTGTCCGGCACCTGAGAATCATGGGATCCAGTTTGTACGAACCGATCTGGCTGGTTCGAAGCCGATCCCTGCAGTAATTGAAAATGCTGTTTTTAAGCAGAGACGAACTGCCATCGAATTTAAGGGCGCCTCGGTCGAAATGATTGAGCACGTGATGGCGGCATTGGCCGGGTTGCAGATTGATAACTGCCGCATCGAGATCAATGCCCCGGAAG
The DNA here is from genome assembly GCF_007746795.1 of Gimesia algae. NCBI lineage: Bacteria > Pseudomonadati > Planctomycetota > Planctomycetia > Planctomycetales > Planctomycetaceae > Gimesia > Gimesia algae. Next base: position 3,751,216 of record NZ_CP036343.1, on the reverse strand, counting down.
CACCCTGCTTTGATGGTTCGGCACAGGAGCTTTCAGAGGAGCTGCTGGAAGCCGGGATTGTCGAACAGCCTTTTCAAAGGAAACAGATCCGGATTGAACAGTCGGTGACAGTCGAAGATGAAGCGGGCAGCTTTATTCAGGCCAAACCATTAAACCGTTCTGTCATGGCTATTGGATATTATCTGAATTACGGCGACGATTCTCCCGTGGCTCCGCAGTGCCTGACACTCGAAATCAATCCAGAAACCTGGATGAAGCAGCTGGCCTTTTCTCGAACGTTTGTGCTGGAGCAGGAAGTGGAAGCCATGCAGACGTTAGGATTCGGACAGAAACTGTCTGCTCAAGATCTGCTGGTGCTGGGAGCACAAGGTCCGATCGACAATGAATTACGAACATTAGACGAATGCGTGCGTCATAAAATTCTGGACTGCCTGGGTGACTTTGCTTTGATTGGTTGTGATCTGCAGGGTTATTTCTGTGCTCATCAGTCCGGACACGCTTTAAACCGTGAGTTAATCAAACAAATCAAAGCAACCCACATGTCTGCTCAGTCTGACAGTACCTGGAAAGTTGCCTGAAAAATCCCAATAATCGGTTGCTTGCGAGCAGCTTCAAAATTACGTTCTGGTAAGTCGTTGACTGCAGACTTTTTAGGATGTCGAATATGCCGACAAAAATTTCAAATCTATCCTATGTCGATCCCCTGGCTGAAATCGGGGAAGATGTTTCTATCGGGCCTTTCTGTCATATCGGACCTCATGTCACTATCGGAAACGGAACGGTTCTGGACAGTCATGTTTCCATAACGGGTCATACTACTATCGGAGAACGGAATCGTTTTTTTCCTACTTCCGTGATTGGTAGTGAACCCCAGGATGGTGGCTACACTGGGGCACCCACAAAAGTTTTCATCGGCGATGACAATCTGTTTCGTGAAGGTTGCACGATTCATCGGGGAGCCGAAAAAGAAGATTACTGTACCCGCATTGGAAATCGGAACACCTTTCTCTGCAACGCGCATGTGGCACATAACTGTCGGATTTTTGATGATGTGACTCTGGTCAACGGTGTTCTGCTGGGCGGCCATGTTCATGTCCATGACCGGGCGATCGTTTCCGGTAATACTGTCGTGCATCAGTTCTGTACCATCGGGACTCTGGCTTTTATCAGTGGATCAGCCCGTACTACCGTTGATGTACCTCCTTTTATGATCTGCACCGGATCCGATGATTTTCGCGTGAGAACTGTGAATATGGTTGGTATGCAACGTGCAGGAATTTCAGAGAGTTCTGTTAACGCCATTCGTCGGGCACACCGACTGTTTTACCGCAAGAATAAAAAACTGGAAGAAGTCCGCGAGATTTTCAGTCAGGAACTGGAAGGCGTGATTCCCATGGCTTTACAAACCCTGTTTGATCACTTTCAGGGAATTCAGGGCAGTAAAGCAGGACGGGGGCGTGAAGCAGCCGCTCGGAGTGCAAAATTCAACCCGGAAGAAAACAATCAGGAAACAACACGGAGAGCAGCATGAGTTCATTGAATGTAGCGGTCGTCGGAGTCGGGGCACTGGGTCGCCATCACGCTCGAATCCTGGCAGGTCTGGAAGGCGTCAATCTGTGTGCGGTTGCTGATACCAATCCCGTTCAGGGGCAAGCCATTGCAGAGCAGTTTGGCAGTCGCTGGGTTGCCGATTATCGGGAACTGTTTGAGACAGTGGATGCCGTCTCGCTGGCAGTACCCACACACGCGCATCTGGCGATTGCCAGTGAATTCCTGTCGCGGCAGATTCCGGTTCTGGTAGAAAAACCGATCGCCTGCAATCTGGTAGAAGCAGAAGAACTGGTGCGAATCTCCGAAGCCCATCGTACCTTGCTGCAGGTAGGGCATGTCGAACGCTTTAATCCTGCGACACGGGCTGCCTTTGATCGTTGTCCGAATCCGCGATTCATTCGCAGCGAACGGGTCAGCCCCTATTCATTCCGCTCAACAGATATTGGCGTGATTCACGATCTGCTGATTCATGATATCGACCTGGTACTCTCAGTTGTGAAATCGACTGTCAAAAGTGTCGAAGCGTTTGGGATTTCCGTGATGGGCGAACATGAAGACGCCGTGCAGGCACGTTTGCGATTTCAGAATGGTTGTATTGCTGATCTGACCGCGAGCCGGATTTCACCTTCAGCGAAACGGGCCATGCAGCTCTGGGGCGCTTCCGGGTGTGTCAGCGTTGATTTTACCAGTCGCGAAGTCACCGCCTATCGTCCTTCTGAAACGCTTCTGTATGGAACACCTCCACTCGAGCGTGCCCGGAAAGCAGGAGCCAATCTGGAAGCATTGAAGCAGGATGTGTTTGGGACGTTTCTGAAAGTGGAGACCCCGGAAGTTTCTGCAGCGGATGCTTTAACTGCAGAACTGGCCAGTTTCGTAGATGCGATTCGGACAGGAGTGGCACCGCTGGTAGGTGGTACACAGGCGCTGCAGGCAATGCAGGTTGCCGATCAGGTGCTGTCAGCAGTGAATGAGCACGAGTGGGATGGAACTCAGCAGGGAGCTGTGGGACCTTTCATTCAGTTTCCTCCAGAAGAACGCCGACTGGCCGGTTAAAACAGCCAGTCAGCGTGTCGTTTCTCAGCTGAAATTTCAGTATCTGTTTTATTTCAGTTCTTTGAGTGCGGCGGTGACTTCTTCTGCGTGTCCGTCGACTTTCACTTTAGGCCAGGCAGCTGCGATCTTGCCATCCTTGTCGATCAGGAAGGTGGATCGCTGAATGCCCATGTACTTTTTGCCATAATTCATTTTTTCCACCCAGACGCCGTACTTTTCCGCGATCTCATGGTTTTCATCGGAGAGCAGGGTAAAAGGGAGTTCGAATTTGGTTGCGAACTTTTCATGTGAAGTGACCGAGTCAGGACTGATGCCTAAGATGACGGTGTCGTTGCGTTTGAATTTGGCAACACGATCCCGGAAATCACAGGATTCCGTAGTGCAGCCAGGTGTGTTATCTTTGGGGTAAAAGTAGAGGAGAACATTTTTTTCTCCCTTGAACTGACTCAGACGCACTTTCCCTTCCGGGTATGCGGGAAGATTAAAAGCAGGAGCACGCTTACCAGCTTCTGGTACTTTGCTTTCGGTAGCCATTTGGAATTCCTTGAGAATGAGGCCTTGAGATTGAGGGTAGTAGATGGGCACTGTTGCCTGTCGAATACTGCGTGACTTTGCAAGCCTGTTGACATCACAGGCATCGGTCTGTCAGTGATTCACATACAAATATTCTAACAGTCTGACACCGGCTTTTCGACTGAGTGTGCCTCATGAAACTGAGACAGGAGTTTCTGGTTACGATCGCCAGTACTGCTTATGGTACTTCGTGATCGTATCCAAAGCGGGTTTGGCCTGTCCCTCGGGATTAATCAGGCCGGAATGCGGAAAGCGTCTCGCATCCTGATCTCGAAAACGGGACCAGAACACACCCGTGACGGAGGGTTTGGCCAGCAGCAGTGGCAGATACAGATCGACCCATTCGGCCTGGGCAGCTTCACTCCAGTCGGTCTTCCACTGATTGGCCTGGACCTTGGACATGGATGGGTTTTTCTCGTCCACTACAGCGTCATCACTGGGGAATGCGAGCGTGATGTGCAAAGGCAGGTTCAACACGCTCCACTTATCGATCAATTTGGAGATATCCAGCAGATCATGATGATGGGAACCGTTAGGATAGTAGCCGATCCGCAGTTCCAGATCGATACCGGAAAGTCCGACACCCAGGCGGTCAATCGCGTCTACGAACTGCATAGGCGATAACTGATGCTGACCCTTTGTAAGATAATCTCCCCAGGGTTGCTCGACACGAATGTAGCATTGAATGGAGTCATCGGTCTGCTTGGCGATCTCGATAGCACGGGCAGTCAGTGTCAGGCGTGTCTCTTCATTCAGGCCAAATACCCCTCCCGTATTCATCGCGGAAACCAGCGTCCAGGTACGAATGCTGCCGGTGTAACGAGTAATGGCAGTTTCAATAAAATGCGAGATAATGCTCTGGAAGTTGACCATGTCGAGCTTCCAGGATTCCAGCCAGTCAGGCAGACCATGCGGTGCAAAATCCAGCAGGCAGCCCCCCCGGATCAGCAGATGTTTTTTTTCGCACCATTCTACCTGCTGATCGCAGAGTTCCCAGTCTTGATCTCCCTCATGTTTTTCGATCAGTTTCCAGTTGACCAGATCAATATTCGCGGCGTCGAAGGCCTGGCAGATCTGTTTGCCTTCACTGTCATTGGGGATGAACTCACCTAGATTACAGCCCAGCGAGACCGGAAGTTTCATGGCCTGTGAACGCTGGTGTAGAATGGTCAGTCGCTGACGTGCATAAATCTGAACCAGCATTTCAGCCGCAGCGTGTGCTTTCTGCAATGCGACTCCTGCCAGTTCAGAGCATTCCTCAACTTTGTCCTGAATCACAGCTGCCTGCGCAAAGGCAGTAAAGGCTTCATCGTGTAACTTGATTAACTCTGCCGGTATATTCAGACCTGCAATCTGCCAGACACTGAGCTGGTCTTTGAGGGTCGAAATTTTTCCCCGCGCCAGTTCGAGCATCAGGACATAAGGTTCTTCCCGTTCGGGAAGCGAAGCGGTTCTGACAACGGGGCGACCAAAGTCAGTAATATTCCAGACAATGTTAAGTTTACAGCTTTGAGAAGTCTGCCTCCGGAAGGTGAGGACATTACCGTCTACTTCAACCCGGGTAGGAAACACACGACCATCGACAGCATTCAGATAGGCACGGTGAAGATCAGACCAGTCTTCAGGAACTTGAGAGGGTGCAATTAAAAAACGCAGGTTGCCCATGTAACGGGTCGCAATCGTTATCTGAATTTAGAAAGAAAGAGTTAAGAATGTAATCGGGTTTATTGTAGCTACTCCTGAACGATTTTGGGATTGATCCGCACAGGATGAATGATGTTATGGGTTTTAAGGACGGACGCGCAAGAGAACGGGCCTTAATCTCCATTATTGCGTTTGAGGGACGGGAGGCAAGTGTAGAGTCGTATGGATGTACATGATGGGGAGAGATGCTGGATCTGGCGTGAACCTGACGATCCCCCATTTTGTAAGGGATTTACGGGTTATAATCTGCCTTGAATTGTTTAGCAGCTTTGATCCCGCTACACTTCGGAAGTTCAAATTCATTAGATTTTAATCAGGGTGGTCACTGCATATGGCTTCAGCAGCTTTTATTGAAAGCACGCTTACCGGTATTCCCGTGAAACGGGGAAAAGTTCGTGATGTATATGATTTTGGGGATCGGCTGCTTTTCGTGGCGACGGACCGCATCAGTGCTTTTGACTGGATTCTCGCTCCCGGAATTCCTGATAAAGGCCGGGTCCTGACGCAGATCAGCCGTTTCTGGTTCGAACGTTTTACCGGTATCTCCAATCATCTGCTGAGTATGAATCCTTCTGATTTGCCACTCCCCGCTGATGCCGATCTGGAAGCTTTGCGCGGACGCTGTATGGTAGTTAGAAAAACGGAAGTTGTCCCGTTTGAATGTGTCGTCCGCGGTTACCTTTCCGGATCTGGCTGGAAAGATTATCTGGCGAATGGTGCCGTCTGTGGCATCGAACTGCCTGCAGGGATGCAGCAGAGTGACCAGTTGCCCGAGCCGCTCTTCACACCTGCTACTAAAGCAGAGACCGGACATGATGAGAATGTATCATTCGAGACCATGCGTGATGCGATCGGCGATGAACTGGCTGACCGCTTGCGTGCACTGAGCATTCAGATTTATCAGCAGGGTTCAGAATACGCGCGCCAGCAGGGGATTATTCTGGCAGATACCAAGTTCGAATTCGGACTGCTGGACGGGGAACCGATTCTGATCGATGAAGTCCTGACTCCCGATAGTTCCCGCTTCTGGCCTGCAGACCTGTATCAACCGGGAGTCGCTCAGCCTTCGCTGGACAAACAGTTTGTACGTGACTGGCTGGAAACCACCACCTGGGATAAAAACAGCACGCCGCCTGTACTGCCCGATGAGATCGTGATGAAAACCCGCGAGAAGTACTTTGAAGCATTTCAAATGCTGACCGGCGAGGCATGCAGTTGGTAGGTCAGCCCTGATATATCGCTGATTCTCAGGAAAATCTGGCGATGGAGTATGTGGCAGATTATACTGGATGCTGTTGAATTTCTGTTTCGGGGGCGAAACGGAATATCGTTTCAGTCGGAACAGATTGCCTCAATTATCTGTTTATGCCGGTATTTGGGCACTGCATCGCTAAAATCAGGGATTGATCCCGAACGATTGCCAATGAACGGATTCAGGAAGCGTAGGTAATCAGCAGGGGTATTTAATTTCTCAAATTCCGACAGGCAGTCTGTCGATGAAATCAATATGACTGTACGACTATTTCCTGAATTCGATTCTGTTTCCCAACTCAACTCGGGTCGATTATTGCCATCCCGTTTTGTGTACGCGCTGATTCTGTGTCTCCTTGGGGTGAATTTTTCTCAGCTTCCGATTGCTCAAGCAGGAGAGGTGGAGCTGGAGCATGGCACGATTATCCGAGGTGCTATCGTACCGATTCTGGGGCTGACGGAAAATCTGGCCGCCCGCCTTGAAACCAGTGATGCCGAAGTGACCCTGCCTCCCCGTAAGCTGGTATCGTATCCGATCATTTTGGTCGATGATGGAATGGTTCGTTATTTTGTGCCCCGACGAACGACGGTCCGCATGAATAACGATCAGGACCTCTCGAGGTATGAAACGTTCAAGCTGCCGCAGAAGGTCACAGGCCGGAATCAGATGCTGAAGACAGTTGGGTCCTATATTGATGTGACCGATTTCGATAAGTTTGGTCGGCGGACCGTGACTTTGAATACGAGTAAAGGCAATCTGCCATTACTGCAGGGTGTCACCGAAATCACACCCCATCACCTCAAGCTGACGGGGCTCAAGCAGCAATGGGAACTCGGTTTACGTACGACTTCGATCAAGGAAGAAGTCCTCGATGCCATGCTGAACAACGCCATCGATCACTTGAATCCGAATGAGCGCATCGCGGTCGCCCGGTTCTATATTCAGGCCGGTCTCTATCTTCCCGCCGGTGAAGCCTTTGATAAGATCGAAGCTGATTTCCCTGAGTATAAAGATAAGATCGCGACGTATGTCGCTGAGCTGCGGACACTGCATAGCCAGCAACTGCTGAATGAACTGAACCAGCGTCGCAAAGCGGGCCAGCATCGTCTGGCGCAAAATGCCATTATGAAGTTTCCGACCAATAATGTATCGCAGTCCATTCTCCGACAGATCCGTGACGTTCAGGATGATTATCACAAACAGCAGGAGCAGATTGATAAAGCACGCATTCGACTGGGAGAGCTGGAAGCAGAGATTAAAGATGCCGCAACGCGAAATCTTCTGCAGGCCTACCGTCGCGAGGTGATGACCCAGCTCAATTTCGAAACGATCAACCGTCTGGGGGCGTTCCTGAATCTGGAAAGTGATGATTCGCTGTCCGCACGGGAAAAACTGGCTTTGGCCTATTCAGGCTGGATTGTCGGCGCGGCGAATGTTGTGACCGACCTGAATACCGCGTTGAACCTGTGGACGGCACGGGCACAGGTGCTGGAATACCTGAGGACCGAGAATGAACAGTTGAGCGATCAGATGCTCGGAACACTCAGTAAGCTGGAAGGCATCTCTGCCGCAGTAGTCAAACAGATGATTCCGCTCCTGCCACCCATTCTGGATGCACCGGTGCGAAATATTGCAGATTCTTTTCCCGTCCACGTAACAGATCCGAACGCCGAAGTGCCCGTTTCCTATTCTGTTTTGTTGCCCATTGAATATGATCCGCATCACACCTATCCGATGATTGTCGCATTGCGGCCTTCCACTCTGGATGCGAACTCTGTTTTAAACTGGTGGGGAAAGTTTAAGAATGGCCCTGGCCAGTCACAGCGCCGCGGTTACATCGTGATTGCCCCGGAATACCTGCAGAAAGATCAGGAAAATTACGAGGACAATGTCACCGCGCATTACGCAGTGATTGAATCGATTCGTGATGCACGCAAGCGATTCAATGTGGATTCCGATCGTGTATTTCTATCGGGACACGGAACCGGCGCTGATGCGGCCTTTGATATCGGGATGTCACACCCGGGCCTGTTCGCGGGTGTGATGCCGATCGCCGGTAAAACAAGTGCGTTCAACCTGCATTACTGGCAAAACGCCAAAGATTTGCCCTTCTATATTGTGGGAGGCGAACTCGATCGGGATACCCTGGAGCATAATTCGCTGGTGATCAATCGCATGATGCGCAATGGCTATGATATCATTTATGCCGAGTACAAAGGTCGCGGCTATGAAAGCTATTATGAGGAGATTCATAATCTGTTTAACTGGATGGAACTGCACCAGCGCCTGAAGTACCCCAAAGAACTGGACGAGAAGATTTTGCGTCCAATTGATAACCGGTATTACTGGGTTCGCACAGAAGGCTTTCCGCCTCAAATCATGCGCCCCATTGCCTATACCGGGACTCAGCGTCTCCGCGCCCGCCCGGTGAGCCTGAAGGTCAGCATCAAACTGGGCAATGTGATTTATGTCAGTTCAGGCGGGAAGATCAATACGCTCTGGCTTAATCCGGAACTGGTCGATTTTGATAAACGCCTGGAAGTGCGCATCGACGGTCAGCGGAAGTTCAATGATTTCCTGCGGCCCGATATGGAATCCATGCTGGATGATTTCAAAAATCGAGGCGACCGCCAGAAACTGTTTGACGCCCGGCTCGATTTCTTTTAAACAGTCGTCTAAACTGTGTCCAGTTTTACTGTCGCGTCTCCAGGGCCATTTGGACCGAGTAGAATAGATTGTGAGACGCTATGGTTAAATGTGATGCGCTCTAGATGACTGATATTGATCGTTCAATTGCCCTCGAACGACATGATCCGCGCGGCGTGTCCCTTGCTGGAAGTTTTCTCACTGATGCGAATCTTTGCCTGATGCTTGCCTGGTTTTAGCTCACTGTGAAAGATCACAGAACGCGGGTAATGCAGGCCTTTGCTGTAATGATGATACAGGTCGTATGGTTGAAACGGCCTCCCATCGATGCTGACTTCCAGGATGCCGGCATCAGGGCCCGCGACAACATAAACGCCCAGGGCAGTGCCTTCAAAATCAAGTTCCAGTTCCGCGCCGGCTTCATCTGCAGACAGCATGGGAATGCTGGTGAAGCGACTGCGCTTACTGCCGGGGATGTCATCCCACTTAGGAACAGCAATCGTCCAGCCTGACTCGATCTTCGCATTTTTGATGTCAATAAAGTGTCCCTTGCTGAAACTGTGAGGATCGAGTGATTTCACGGGAACAGGATGTTTGACCGGTTCTCCCGATTCCTGCCAGGCTTTTGTCAACAGTTTCTCAATCATCGCTGCGCAGATGGCATTTCCAAACTGAGCAGGATGGGTGCCCCCGAACTGTTTCCAGGTCAGCTGGTTTGCCTGAATCAGGCGCGCGACTTCACTCGCCAGGTCGATGGTGGAGACCTGGTAGTGGCGGGCAACCTGCTCGTGGCTGGAACTGGAGAGGGGTTTCTTCTTGTTTTGAATGGTCTCAAGCATCGAGGGATTCACAAAGTGAACCATCACGATATCCGCATTTGGGTTATGGCGGCGGATCTGGGCAATGACGCCTTCCATACCCCGAATGGCGGCGGTTTCAGAGTGGCCGGCATCCTGGTCATCGTTGACGGCGAATTCCACAAAAAACAGATCCACGGGCCCCTGGCTCAAGACATCTCGACTGGTGCGAAAAGCCCCCGTATTGGAACACGTAGAAGAGATGCCGGCATTCGTAAACTGAAATCTGGTTTCCGGAAAAGTCTTTTCGAGAAACGCCATGACCATCGGGCGATAACCATTCATTTCCGTAATGGAGCCGCCCAGAAAAGCAACATGCCCGGCTTTGGCCGATTCGAATTGATGCTTACTGTTCAGATAGCTGCCGCGTTGATGGATATGCTTGTCTGATACCGCAGGAAGATTCTGCGGAGGCGCAGCGGTTAAGCTTGCATTGAATACAAAGATCGTCAGCAGAACAATAAGAGCGGTTAGTCGAGCGCTGTGTGCAAAGTTTTTCATATAAATTGAGACTCAAAAAAGGTTGTAGTTCCTGTTGTGAACGGGAAAAAGAGCGACCAGTACAATATTCCAGCATGCAGAATCTGAGGGCCAAGGTCAAGAGTTCTCCTGTTCAACAATTGATTTCGGGTAACCGGGTTCGCTACGATGGAAGCTGAAACGAAGCTGGTTGTTCTGCTTCGCACACCGCAAGCCCTCAGCGTTGGCAGGAGTATTCATGAAATCGTGGTCTTTTCTCTGGATTGGTTTTTTCTCGCTAGTATCGGGATCGTTATTTACTGTGGAAACGCAGGCTGCTGAAAAACCACATGTTGTATTTGTAACCGGGGACGATGAATATCGCTCTGAAGAATCCATGCCGATGCTGGCTCAAATTCTGAAACGCGATTACGGCTTTGATGTGACCGTCTGCTATTCCCTGGATGAGGACGGAAATATCTCGCCGGGAAATCAGAAGTCTATCAGTGGTCTGGAAGCCCTTGATAATGCTGATCTGATGGTGTTGTTCACTCGATTTCGCGATCTGCCCCCCGAACAGTTTCAGTATTTTTTAAAGTACGTGAAATCGGGAAAACCGGTCGTCGGCTTTCGTACGGCAACACATGCATTTCTCTTCCGGGATCCTGAAAGTCCTTATAAAGAATGGAATGATAAAAAAATTGCAGAGCTCGTTGGACAGAAATGGATCACGCATCACGGCCACTTCGGTGACGGACATGAGCACCTCACCAAAGTGACGATTAACGACGATGCTAAAGATCACCCGATTCTGCGAGGCGTGGAACCCTACAAAGCTTACTCCTGGTTGTACCATGTCGACGGAGGAAGTGAAGGACATCAGTTGGCAGGTGACAGTCAGCCTTTACTGACCGGGCACTCACTCAAATCCGGGCATGAGATGAAAGGAAACCTGGAAAAGTATCCTCTGGATAATCCGGTAGCCTGGACTAAAACCTATACCGGCGAAGATGGGTCCAAAGGCCGTGTTTTCTTCACAACGACTGCACACCCATTTGACTTTAAAGATCCCAATGTCAGGAAACTGGCTCTGAATGGAATCTTGTGGTCACTGGGAATGGAAGGCAAAATTCCTGCAGACGGCGCAAAAACAGACCTGGCGGGTGAGTACGATCCTAACAATTCCGGCACGGGACCCAGGAAATACAAAACAGGGCAAAAGCCGAAAAAACTATAACCGGCGACAATTAGAACGGTTTTCACAGAGCACCGTCTGATACAGACTGTGCTCTGTTTTTGTCAGTAGTTTTTCCAGAAGGAAGGAACAAACAGTACCAGGATGGCGAACAGTTCCAGTCGTCCCAGTAGCATCAGCAGGGTCAGCAGAACTTTACCGGAGAGTGTAAAGTCGGCGTAGTTCTCGGTGGGCCCCAGTTCGCCGACGCCTGGACCAATGTTGTTGAGAGTGGCAACGACAGCGCTGGTGCAGTCGATCAGTTTTTCGGGCTTATTCATACGCCATTCGGTATTCGGTTCAATTGCCGTCAGTAACAGACTGCTGAAAATGAAGATAATCAGGACCAGGCTGAAGTAGACGGTAACATCATTCCGGACCCCCTGTTCAATATTCGCTGAACCAACGCGGACAGGACGGACCACATTTGGACGAAATGATTTTTCGATTTCCAGCCAGATGATCTTGGCAAACAGAACGAATCGAATGACTTTGATCCCTCCCGCGGTTGAACCGGCGCATCCGCCGACAAACATCAGTAACAGCAACAGCATTTTGGACGATTCATTCCAGGTATCAAAATCACCCGTTCCATATCCGGTGGTCGTCATGATCGACACTGCCTGAAAACCGGCGTAGCGCAAAGCCTCTGGAAGGTTGTTGTAGATCTGATTGCTCAACAGGTTGTAAGTCAGAAAAATCGTAGCCGAAGCCAGAATAATCAGATACGTACGGTATTCGATGTCATTTCGCAGAGGGGCAAAGAAATGTTTCCAGGAATGATCTTTTGAGGAGCGCAGGTTTTTCAGAGAGAGGAAGTAGAGTGAAAAGTTCGTCCCTGCGATTACCATGAACACAGCGATTGTAAATTCAATCAGCCAGCTGTTGAAATAGCCGACACTGGCATTGTGCGTACTGAATCCCCCGGTTGCCATCGAACCGAAGCTGTGACAGAACGCATCAAATACGCTCATCCCTTCCAGCCACAAGATCAAGGCCAGTACCAGGGTGAATGCCACATAGATGACCCACATCACAATCGCCGATTCCCGCACGCGCGGCCTGACCGCTTCGCTGGTAGGACCGGGCACTTCTCGTTTCATGAGTGCTTTACCGCCCGCGCCAAGGTGACTCAGAATGGCAACGAACAACACGATGATTCCCATTCCGCCCAGGCAGTGAGTAAAACTGCGCCAGAACAGAACCGAGCGGGGCACCAGCGCCGGGTCTTCCAGTTCACGGAGAACAGAAGCCCCGGTTGTGGTAAACCCGGAGATGGATTCAAAGAGTGCATCGGGAATCGTCATCGGGACATCGGGTGCCACCATGGAACCCGAAAACAGAAAGGGAAGACAGCCCAGAATTCCGGAATAAATCCAGCTCAGGCCCACGATGGCCAGCGCTTCTTTCCGTAAGATTGTGCCATGCTCTTTTCGGCCGATTAGATAGAGCAGGGAACCGGAACCCAGACTGCAGGCGATCGCGCCACAGATCCCCCAGAACCCTGCTGTCTCGAATTCCGTTGCTTCGCCAAATACGGGGAAAGCCCAGGGGAGACTGAAGACCATGGATGCTCCCACCAGCATGCCCACAAGCCCCAGCAGACGACATAACAATAACCAGTTCATTATATATTCAACTTATTGATTTTGTACTGAATTGAACGACTGGATTCTTCCAGTAGATTCGAGTTAAATAGGGGTACACCAAAAGCCGTGGGATTATAGCACGTCATTACAAATTGAACGATACTACTCATTCCGATTTAGGAAATTCCATTATGGTCGCTTCGCCTCGCAATCAAATTGTTGTTTCTTTGTGCTCTGTTTGTTTGTTTTTCGCTGCAGCAGACGTAACAAAAGCAGATGAACTGGAACAGTTAACCTATCACCATCCAGGCCTCGAAGTGGATCTGGGAGTTGGTTTATGGGCCTGGCCTCTACCCCTGGATTTTGATGGTGATGGCGATATGGATCTGCTGGTCTCCTGTCCGGACAAGCCATCCAATGGTACCTATTTTTTCGAAAACCGTTCGAGTGGGAAAGATAAAATGCCGGTCTTTGAGCCGGGGGTTCGTCTGGGAAAAGGGTATCATAATACGTGTCTGTCCAATGTAAATGGAGTCCCGCGTGTGCTGGTATCAGGACGCGAAGTGGTTGATTTCAAGAAGCACGGATTTGACAAGCTGAGTGATTTACCCGTTGACCGCAATGTACACGGGAAAAAAGTACGTGCCAACCAATGGTACTATGTTGATTATGATGGCGACGGCGATCAGGATCTGGTCGTAGCCGTCGGTGACTGGGGCGATTATGGCTGGGATGATGCCTACAATTCAGAAGGGCAATGGACGAATGGGCCGCTGCATGGATTCGTGTATGTCTTGAACAACGCAGGGACGGATCAAAAACCGGAATATGAAAAGCCGGCGAAGATCAAAGTTGGCGATCAGCCTCTGGAAGTGTTTGGCTGGCCTTCTCCCAACTTTGCAGACTTTGATCACGATGGCGATCTGGATTTGATCTGTGGTGAGTTTCTGGATCAATTGACCTATTTTGAGAATACCGGTTCCCGCACAAAGCCCCGTTATGTTGCTGGCCGTCGACTACATAATAACGGACAGCCTTTACAGATGGATCTGCAGATGATTGTTCCCTCAGCGATTGACTGGGATCAGGATGGAGATGTCGATCTGGTGATTGGTGATGAGGATGGCCGCGTGGCTTTCATGGAGAATACGGGAGAGCTTCTGGGGGGCTTGCCTCAGTTTCTGCCTCCTCGCTATTTCCGCCAGAAAGCAGCCGGAGTCAAGTTTGGAGCGCTCGCAACTCCCTATGCGTACGACTGGGACGGTGACGGGGATGAAGATCTGATTGTCGGAAATACAGCAGGTTATATTGGCCTGATCGAAAATCTGGATGGGGATCCTCAGCAACCCAGGCTGGCGGCACCCGTTTATCTGCAGGCGGGAGGACGGCCGATACGAATTCAGGCCGGACCCAATGGTTCTATTCAAGGCCCCTGTGAAGCAAAGTGGGGATACACGACCCAGACCGTGGCGGATTGGAATCAGGATGGCCTGCCCGATTTGCTGGTGAATTCGATCTGGGGAGAAATTCTCTGGTACCAGAATATTGGCACACGCACCAGGCCGGAACTGGCGCCGGCACAGACAATTCAAGTCGAATGGAATGGTGAAATACCGAAGCCGGAATGGAACTGGTGGAATCCTCGAGGCAATCAACTGGTGACGCAGTGGCGTACAACGCCTGTCGCCGTCGATTATAATCAGGATGGTCTGATGGATCTGGTGATGTTGGACCATGAAGGTTACCTGTCATATTTCGAACGGACGGGAACCGGTAAGGATTTGAAGTTGCTGCCTGGGAAGCGGATCTTTGTCGATGAAACCCTCAAGCCGATTCAACTCAATCCTAAACGTGCCGGCGGAAGTGGACGCTATAAACTGCATGTGGTTGACTGGGACGGTGATGGTCGACTCGACTTACTGGTAAACAGTATGAATGCCGACTTATACCGCAATGAAAAAACAGTCGATGGGAAAACGGTTCTCAAGAAAATGGGACCACTCAGTTCGCGAAAACTGGCCGGGCACACCAGTAGTCCCTGCACGGTTGACTGGGATCAGGATGGAGTGCGCGATCTGATTGTCGGAGCCGAAGATGGTTACCTGTACTGGATGCAAAATCCGCGTTCAACGAAGTAATTCCGTTTTCAAGCCGTGATCGGGCAGACGAATGCAGTCACAGAATCGAATCGCATTGAAAGAATGGGGAGCCGTCTGCGCTGCGTTGGAGCAGGGGACTCAATCGGTGATTGTTCGGAAAGGGGGCATTCACGAAGGAGAAGCCGGCTTTCGCGTTGAGCACGGTGAGTTCTGGATGTTTCCCACACGCTTTCATCAGGGGGCAGAACAACTACAGTCTGAGAAAAGCAGTCTGTTGAGTCTGCCTTTGGCTCAGGAGCCAGCTACCGGGAAGTTGAATCTGGCACTCTATTCTGTCGTTGAAGCGGTTCTGGAGCTCAAGGATCCGTCGCAGCTTTTACGACTGCAGGCGCTGCAGGTGTTGAATGAGGAGACGATTCAGCAGCGGTTTGAATATAAAAATCCGGGACTGTTTGTATTGCTGGTTCGCGTATTCCGTCTGGAGCATCCTTTTGAAGTGGACCAGGAATCCCGTTATGCGGGCTGTCATTCCTGGGTAGAACTCTCACAGGACTATGCCACAGGCAATCTGCAGCCCGTTCTTAATACAGAACAGTTCCAGGAAGCAGGGCAGGCGTTTCAGGAAGTCGTTGCCAGCGCTCAATAACCTCTGCATATCTATGAGAACAGCCCGGTTCCAGGGAGCCGGGCTGTGTTCTTGATAAGTCAGTGCTCTTACGCCTTGAAGATTTTCTCGCGTCCCGTTTTCACATTTTTGGTTGCATTGCGTGTGTCCAGGATCATCTTGCTGTGCTTGACGATGAAGTCATAGTCATAAGCTGTATGATCGGTGGCAATCAGCACACAATCCTGTGCCGCCAGATACTCAGGGGTTAATTCCTGGCTATCCATTGCAGGAACATTGTGGTGTCGCATTTTGGGAAGTTTCGGAATATGAGGATCGTTGTAAGTAAATTCGACACCCCGTTCCAGCAGCAGGTCGAGCAGGTGGAAAGAAGGACTTTCGCGTGGGTCATCGACATCTTTTTTGTAGGCCACACCCAGCATGCAGATTTTGCTGCCTTTGAGTGGTTTGGCATGCTGATTGAGAAATTCTGACAGTCGGTCAATCACGTAGCGTGGCATGCGAGTATTGACTTCCCCTGCTAACTCGATGAAACGGGTTGTCTGTCCTTCCTTGCGTGCCAGCCAGCTCAGGTAAAACGGGTCAATGGGGATGCAGTGACCACCTAGTCCGGGACCCGGATAGAAGGCCTGAAAGCCAAAGGGCTTCGTTTTCGCAGCATCAATGACTTCCCAGACATCAATGTTCATGCGGTCAAATAGTGTTTTGAGTTCATTGACCATCGCAATATTAACGGCGCGATAGGTGTTTTCCAGAATCTTGCAGGCTTCGGCAATTTCCACTGAGGAGACCTGGATGACATTAACTACCGCATGTTCGTATAAAGCGGCGGCAATCCGCAGGCTGTTCTCATCTAACCCGCCCACCACTTTGGGAATTCCAGCGGCAGAGAAATCAGGGTTGCCGGGATCTTCCCGTTCCGGGCTGTACGCAAGATAATAATCTTCGCCGACTTTGAGCCCCGTCGCTTCTAAAATCGGCAGCAGGACATCGCGGGTCGTCGTCGGGTAAGTCGTACTTTCGAGAACGACCAGCTGTCCGGGACGCAAACTGGCAGCAATCGCCTCAGTGGTTTTTTCCACATAAGTCAGGTCAGGGTCGCGACTCGGTGTGAGAGGGGTGGGGACGCAGATCAGCAGGGCGTCTGCTTCTTTCATTCGCGAAGCTTCTGCAGTTGCTTCGAACTGCTTTTTCTCCAGCCAGTTTGCGACTGTTTTTGAAGGAATGTGCTGAATATAACTTTTACCAGCCTGCAGTTGTTCCACCTTGTTTTGATCAACATCAAAACCCATGGTTTTGAAACCGCTGTTTACAAAAGCGTCAATCAGAGGCAGCCCGACATAGCCTAAGCCAATAATTCCTATGGTTGCCGTTTTGTCTTTAATCGCCTGCTCAAGCTGATTTGCCATCTAATTACCGTCCTTGTTTCGTTCCTAAATGCAGGGAAATGATACAGCTGAATTCGCCGGATCATATCAATCGAACTTATTTCCTGCAAGCATTTTAGCGGTCAGGCACCATTCACGGCTGAGACCGGTTTTCTACTAGACAAGTGTTCGAAACCGGCTCAGCCTGTGCTGGAACTATCCTCGTTTTACAGCAGTCCCGTGTGCCGTAGAAGTGGTTCAGGACTGGGTTCCCGACCACGAAATTCTTTAAATAAATCCATGGGATGGCGACTGCCTCCCATGGCGAGGATTGTATCTCGGAACCGCCGTCCGGTTTTTTCGACGGCCTTTTCATCGTCAAGACCCGCATCTTCAAACGCGCTGAACGCGTCCGCACTGAGCACTTCAGCCCATTTATAACTGAAGTAGCCGGCAGCGTAGCCGCCTGCAAAGATATGCTGAAACGAGCATAAAAATCGATCCTCGGGCAGCATCGGCAGGACCGATGTACTCTGGCTGATTTCACGCTGCACGTCAAATACGGATTCACTGCCATCGGGATTAAATTCGCTGTGCAGTTTTAAATCGACAACGCCAAACTGAATCTGACGCAGCATTTGAGTGCCTGCCTGGAAGTTGCGAGCCGCTTTGATTTTTTCGAAGAGCTCATCGGGCAGTGTTTCACCGGTTTCGAAATGTTTGGCCATCCCCAGTAGGGTGGGCTTGTGATAGCACCAGTTTTCCATGAACTGGCTGGCGAGTTCGACGGCATCCCATTCCACGCCATTGATGCCGGCAGCATCTGCTTCGTTAATCGTTGTCAACATATGCTGCAGGCCATGCCCGAATTCATGGAACAGTGTTTCCACTTCTCGAAATGTCATCAGTGAGGGCTTTGTACCTACCGGGGGCGTGGAATTGCAGACCAGATGGGCGACGGGAAGTTGTACTTTTCCATTCACAATTTTGCGACCCAGACAGTCATCCATCCAGGCACCCCCTCGTTTGTCGGCAGGGCGTGCATAGGGATCCAGGTAAAAACCGGCAATCGTTTCACCGGACTCATCAGCGATGTTGAAATAACGGACATCCTTATTCCAGACAGGAATATCATCCGTGACCTGGGTTACGGTGATGCCAAAGATACGGTGGACCAGTTGAAACAGCCCATCCAGTACTTTTTCCAGCGAGAAGTAAGGTCGCAATTCTTCATCGGTATAGCTGAATCGCTGCTCCCGCAGACGTTCTGACCAGAAGGCGAAGTCCCATTGAATAATGGGTACCGTTTCGCCTTGCGCTACGGCGAAGTCCTGCAATTCCTTCAAATCCTGCTGGCCATTATCAAAGGAAGCTGTCCGCAGGCGTTCTTCCATCTCGAGTACGGCATCAATGCTGGGCGCCATTTTTTCTGCCAGACTGACTTCAGCAAAGTTGGCATATCCCAGCAGTTGCGCTTTTTCTTTTCGCAATTTGAGAATCTGAGGAATCAACGGCGTGTTATCGATCTCTCCCTCTGATGCACGAGTGATAAAAGCACGGTAGACCTTTTCCCGTAATACACGATTGCGACAGTGTTGCATGAACGGGCCGAAGCAGGGGAAGTCCAGGCTGATTCGCCAGGGGCCCTCTTCCGGAGTCGCTTCGACCTCAGGCGCTTTTTCATCCCAGCTGTTATAGGATTGTGCAGCCAGTTGCTTGAGGCTGTCAGGGAAGCCAGCGACATCATCAGCGCTGGTAATGATGAGTGTGAATGCTTTGGTCGCATCGAGTACGTTATTGGCAAATTTAGTGGACAGGCTTGAAAGTTCCGTGGCGATGTCATTGAACCGTGTCAATTGCTCTCCGGAAAGGCCAATCCCGGCCAGCTCGGCTGAGAGAATCCGTTTCTCGATGATTCGTTTTTGGGCATCATTGAGCGTATTCCAGTTTTCACTGTCTCGCAAAGCGACTAATGTCTCATAGATGGGTTTGCTCTGTCTGGCACTTAATGAAAATGCAACAATGTCCGGCAAAACGCTTTCGTAGGCTTCCCGGATTTCGGGAGTGTTTTTTACTCCCAGCAGGTGACCGACTGAACCCCAGGAACGTTCCCAGGGATAATCCAGTTCTTCCAGAGGCCGCAGCAGACCTTTCCACGAGGGCTGTGCTTCCTCTTCGATTTTTTTCAGATCCGCTTTAGATTGCTCCAGAAGTGCTTTGACAGCTGGCTGAATATGTTGCGGTTCAATACGATCGAAACGTGGAAGGCCCTCTAAAACCAGAAGGGGATTATCTGTTAAACTCGATTGCTGATCCATTTGTGAAACTGTCCTTCCCGAGGGGAATTGATAATATGCATAATTGAGAGGTTATTGATACGAAAACCGGCTCTGCAGCTGATGAGACAGGTTATCATAAAATAAACAGGCGCTGGTTTAAAAGGCATTCTTATGGATTCGGGAAAACGATACAATGCCTGAAAGCAGTTTACCTTTTTTACAGGAAAGTTAGTACCGGAGAGCAGAGAATATGAAGCAATTTTTCTCCGTCGGGACTGGACTGACACTGTTGTTTTTTCTGTCTTCTTTCTGTCCGGCTGAAGAAACTTCTCCGTCGTCAGATAAGAAAAAAAACGAAAAATACTCAGCGAAGGAACTAGTCATGAAAACCATGGGCGGACGACAATTCTGGGGGGATGTACAGTTTTTTCAGGGCTGGAAGATTCAGCAACACGTCATCAGCCAGCATTATCGCCTGTTGGATCCGAAAGATCAGAGACATGCCAGTGGATCATTGGCAGATTGTCAGCAGCGCCTGGAAGAGATTAAAGCAGCCGAACAACTCCCACCTATGCGGGGGAAAGCGGTGATATTGGTACACGGCATCATCCGTTCTTCCAAATCGTTTGTAAAAATGAAAGAGACCTGTCAGCAGAAAGGCTGGCTGGTGGTCCCCTTTGATTACCCGAGTACGCAGCGGACGATTCCCGAAAATGCGAACTATCTGGGAAAGGTAATTCAATCACTTGAGGGGATCGAAGAGATTAATGTGGTAGTACACAGTATGGGGGGGCTGATCGTTCGCTCATGGCTGGCTCAACAGGATGTTGTCGACCCGCGCGTGAAACGCATGGTCATGTTGGGAGTTCCCAACCAGGGAGCCGATATGGCTGATCGCTTCCGCTCCAATTTACTGTTCAAAGCCATTTTTGGTCCCGCGGGTCAGCAACTGGTTACCGAAGTCAACAGCGATTTTATCAGCAACCTGCCGACCCCTCCGTTTTCTTTTGGAGTGATCGCCGGGGGGCGAAATACTCTGAAAGGTTACAATCCGCTGATTCGTGGCGATAACGATGGCACCGTCGCCGTCAGCAGTACCCGCCTGCCGGGAGCGGCTGATTTTATCATGTTACCCGTTCTGCATTCATTCATGATGAACGATCCGGAAACGATTTCATATACACTGCGATTTCTGGAGACAGGTGTTTTTCGTGACTCAGGAAAACCACAGCCGATTCCTGTACCTCAGACAGTAACAGTGCCATAATCGTTGTCCGGAACTGAGATATCAGTTTTATCGTTTCACATCATATATGTACCTGTCTGAATGAAATGAGCGTTTAGTATGGACCGTGATCAGCGACATCTGCAGTTGCTTTCCAAGTTACAGATCATTTATGGAATATTGAATATTTTTGTGACACTGATTTTTTATTGGGTTGTGAAGGACCTGTCAGACGCAACCCGCGATTACCTGGGGCAGACTCGACCTGAGTTAGAAGTTTCCCTGCTGATCGGCTTCGGGGTCATCTTTTACCTGATTGGTTTCGCGATCCTGTTTTGTATCATTCTGGCTGGTCAGTCGCTGGCACGTTATGAAAACTATCGGTTCTGTCTGATCGTTGCCATTTGTGAATGTCCGATCTTTCCGTTTGGTACCTTGTTGGGTATCGCCACGATTGTGGTTCTGCTGCGAGATTCGGTGAAACAGTTATTTCTGAAAAACAGCCAGAAAAGTCAGCCCGTCAATTAACCGGTTCTGCGAATATACTTCTTTACAGTTCTCACTTGAAGTTTCCGTTTTCATGTCTGATCAATCAGCTGACTCTAAAAAAACAACTGGTTCTGCGCTGATCTGGAAACTGACGAAATGGGGTTTACTGGCGCTGGTACTCTACTTTGTCTGGCAACAGGGCTCACAACTTTACGAGCAGCAGCAGGAAGCAATCACAGAAATTCAAATCAGCCCCGTCTGGCTGATTTTGTCAGGAATCTGCTATTTCATCGCCTGGTTACCGTCCGTCTGGTTCTGGCGGCAACTGCTGCTTGCTTCCGGGGAAAAGGTCGATTTCTGGCCGACAGCGCGTGCCTATTATTGCGGTCATCTGGGAAAGTACATTCCCGGAAAAGTGACCGTCCTGCTGATTCGCGCCACGTTGCTCAAAGAATTTGGCGTGCGTGTTTCGATTGCCGCTGTGACAGCCGCGTATGAAACGCTGGCGGTCATGGGAGTTGGCCTGGTCCTGTTTCTGGCGCTGATACCGTTTGTGATCAACGTCGATCAACTGGATGACTGGCCGGCGTGGGTTCAGTATCTTCAATCGCACCCTTTCCTTGTCCCTACCTTAATTCTGGTTGTTCTCTTTATCTCTCTGCCTCTGGTGGCGCGACTGTTAAATCTTTTTTCGAAAAAGTTCTCCCGATCCAATGTGGAAGCAACAGTCGAAGAACCACAGCCGGAGTTTTCCCTGCGACTGTTATATGCAGGCGTGTTGATGTTCCTGCTCAGCTGGAGCCTGCATGGTTTGAGCCTGGGGCTGACTCTGGCCTCGATCAGCGATCAGGGTCTGGTCTGGCAGGAATGGCCTCGCTGGATGGCTGCCGTGTCGGCTGCGTATGCGTTGGGGTTTCTGGCGTTGTTTGCTCCTGCAGGTCTGGGTGTCAGGGAAGGGTTAATCTCGGCAATTCTTGCCGGTTCTCCTGTAATCGGCGATGTGAATGCGTTTGTTGCCGCGATATTGGTACGAATCGTTTCATTTGCTAGTGAAATACTGTCTGCCTTTGTTTTATACTATCGTTTTGGAAGTCGGACTTCATCCGGTACTGGTTCAGTCCGGAACCAGCCGACTCCCGATACAAATGAAACAGCGTCGTAGTATACTTGTCGAGCGAAAGGTGTTTGTTGTGCTCTCTATCATGATTCCTGTGTTAAATGAATCCGAAAGTCTACCTCAACTGTATCGGGAGATCTGCGATACGAGTCAGCAGCATAACATTGATCTCGAAGTTATTTTTATTGACGATGGTTCTTCTGACCGGTCCTGGGAAATTATTTCAGGCATGGCTGCGAAAGATGGCCGTGTTTCCGGGATTCGCTTTCGCCGTAATTTTGCCAAAGCAGCAGCATTGACGGCTGGTATGCGAGCCGCCCGGGGCTCGGTGATTATGATGATGGATGCTGACCTGCAAGATAATCCGAAAGAGATCCCCCGCTTTCTGGAGAAACTCAACGAGGGTTATGATGTCGTCAATGGCTGGAAGGAACGCCGCCTTGATCCCTGGCATAAAGTCTACCCGAGTAAAGTCTTTAACTGGATGATTGCCAAGCTGACCGGGCTGCAGCTGCACGATCACAACTGTGGCTTCAAGTTATTCCGGAAAGAAGTCGCTGCAGAAATTCGTATTTATGGCGAGCTGCATCGGTTCATTCCCGTACTCGCAGACGCCCGCGGTTTTAAAGTGACGGAAATCCCGGTGCATCACCGCGAACGACAGCACGGCTATTCCAAGTACGGAGTGCGTCGATTCCTCAGGGGCTTCCTCGATCTGTTAACAGTCCGCTTTTTAACAGGGTACGGACAACGACCTCAGCACATGCTGGGAGCCATTGGTCTGGGATTTCTTTTGATTGGATTTCTGGGACTGGGATACCTGGGGCTCATCTGGATTTTGACAAACGTGTTTGGTATGGGATTCGGCCCGATTGGAAGCCGGCCTCTGTTAGCCTATTCAATCGCAGCGACTTTTCTGGGCGGTCAGGCCATCAGCCTGGGATTGCTGGCGGAATTGATTGTTGCTTATACAGGCCGTCATCAGGATTCTTACAGCATTTCTGAACGCACCGATACAGCAACTCAGAATGAGCAGGAGATTATCATCTGAATATGTTTGGTGTTCAGGAAGTATTGAGGTCGATCCTGTTTCTTAATCTGGAAATGAAGCCATAGATGAAAATTACGTTTTTGGGAGCTGCTGGAGAAGTCACGGGCAGCCAGCATTTAATCGAAACTGACTCCCGCCGTATTTTGCTGGACTGTGGCCTGTTTCAGGGGCACCGGGAAGAAGCGTACTTGAAAAACAGTCACTTTGCATATCCTCCCGAATCCCTGGATGCGGTCTTCCTCTCACACGGCCATATGGATCACTGCGGGAATTTGCCACGGTTGTTCAATAAAGGATTTCGAGGACCAGTCTTCTGCACTTCGGCGACGGCGGATATTGCCGAGATAATGCTGAAGGACAGCGCGCGGATTCAGGAAGAAGATGCGCGTTATCTTGCACGAAAACTGACAGACAAACATCCGCCCATCGAACCACTCTATTCCGAAGACGATGTAACGGGTGTTGCCAAACTGTTTGAGCGTCTGGATTATCAGGAATGGCACGAATTGGGTGAGGATCTTAAGGTGCGTTTTCTGGATGCAGGTCATATTCTGGGGTCTGCCATCATCGAACTGAAAATCAAAGACCAGCGTGAGTGGCGGCATCTGGTCTTTACCGGTGATTTGGGCCGACGTGAATTGCCTTTACTCAGAGATCCGGAATTGATTGCAGGTTGTGATGTACTGATTTCAGAGAGTACGTACGGAAATCGAGTCCATGAAAAAGCTTCAGATGTCAAGGAAGAGTTATTCCAGATACTGGATGAAGCCTATCGACTGGAAGGGCGTGTCATCATTCCTGCGTTCAGTCTCGGTCGTACGCAGCAGATTATTTATTACCTGAATGATCTCTACAATGAAAAACGACTTCCTCATATTCCCATTTTTGTAGACAGTCCCCTGTCGACGCGGCTGGTCTCAGTCTTCCGTGCCCATCTCCAGGATATGGATGATGATGTACGGGAAGTGATCTCATCAGACCGGGATCCATTCGGTTTTTCTCTGCTGGATTATGTTTCCTCGCGTGAAGAAAGTATTGCCCTGAATAAACGCAAAGGAGCATTCGTTGTCATTGCCGGGAGCGGGATGTGTGAAAATGGCCGTGTGCGACATCATCTGAAAAACGGTATCTCTAATGTAGAAAATACCGTGGTGCTCATGGGCTATCAGGCCGCGCATACCTTAGGTCGGCGCTTACAGAATAAAGACCCGAAGGTCAAAATATTCGACCGTTACTACGAAGTCAAAGCCAAGGTGGTTCAATTGAGCGGTCTGTCCGGGCATGCGGATGTCGAGGATTTCAAGTGGTGGTATGAGGGATCGGCAAAGCGCGGCAATATCGGGCAGGTCTTTCTAGTACACGGCGAACCAGAATCGGCGACTGCCCTGGCAGCATTAATCCGCGATCAGTGTGATGAGGACCCGGTGATTCCCCAGTATCATGAATCTTTTGAAGTGTAGTGCTTTGATGACCAAATCGATTACACACCCCGATCACAGTCTGCCGGCCTTAGGCATCAGGCAACCCTGGGCAGAACTGATTCTGCGTGGCGAAAAGACCATTGAGATTCGCTCCAGTCAGACAAAAATTCGGGGAACAATTTATGTCTATGCGTCCAAAAAACTGGCGACCCCACCGCATGCGGAAAAAGCAGCGATGAAAGCAGGCATTGATGTAACCACGCTCCCGACAGGAACTCTGATTGGTACGGTAGAAATTGTCGATTCATTTCCCGCGACCGAGAAACACGCCTCTGCTGCCGGTGTACCCGCCGAACTTCTCGCAGGAAAATTTGGCTGGAAGCTGACGAATCCGAAGCGACTTAAGAAACCGATCGTCCCTGAATACCTGCCTTACGGCGTCTGGTTTTATCCCTTTGTCCGCAAAAATCCGGGAACGAGAAAGAAAGCCTGAAGATTAGACTGTGTCCCGTTTTACTGTAGCGTCTCCAGGGTCATTT
Organism: Gimesia algae; assembly: GCF_007746795.1. NCBI lineage: Bacteria > Pseudomonadati > Planctomycetota > Planctomycetia > Planctomycetales > Planctomycetaceae > Gimesia > Gimesia algae. The sequence goes on along the minus strand of NZ_CP036343.1, from coordinate 3,726,086 downwards.
GGACCGAGTATACTAGATTGTGAGACGCTATGGTTAAATGTGATGCGCTCTAGCCGCGGGTCGCAGCTGCCATCTTGCCGGCATAGTCACCAATACGGGCGATGATGTCTTCGCGTTTCTGACTGTCATCAGAAAAAGCAGCGAACTGTTTGACGATGGCAGATCCGATGATAAATCCGTCGGCTTTTCCACGGAGCGTATTGACGTGCTCCGGATTGCTGATGCCAAAGCCGACTGCTAAAGGCAGGTCGGTCAGGTCGCGTAACGATTCGAGATGGGCTGTCAGTTCGGGGGGAAGGTCGTCGCGCACGCCAGTCGTACCAGCCACTGAAATACAATAGATAAATCCGCTGGCGGACTGCACAATACGTTTTGTTCGGCCCTCCGGTGTCAGCGGGGAGACGAGTTGTACCAGATCCAGTTCTGCGGCTTTAACCTGCGCTGCAAAGTCTGATGCTTCATCACCGGGTAGATCTGGTACGATCAGACCTGAAAAACCGGCTCCCAGAGCTTCCTGTAAAAACTTCTCTGCGCCATAGCGAAAGATGATGGCATAGGAAACCATGGCAACCAGAGGTGGCAGGCTGACCGCTTTGTCCGCAGAGAGCGTTTTCAGGTTTTCAAACAGTTCGTGAACGTGAAATTTATTATTGAGTGCGCGAGTATATGACTCCTGAATGACCGGACCATCTGCAATTGGGTCACTATAAGGAAAACCAACTTCAATCAGGTCGACACCTTGTGCTGCCAGTTCTTTCAGGACATCGACGGTTGTTTCCAGATCAGGGTCACCTGCTGTGATAAATGGCATGAAGGCCATACGGTTTTCTGATTTGACCTGGGCGAATTTTTCTGAGATGGATGTTGTCACGGTTCGCGGTACTACTTTATGAAAATGATCAGGATATGGATGCAGGGAGCAAGGAAAACAGCGAGATTAGATTTCCCGACCTAACAGGCGGGCCACTTCATTCACATCTTTATCGCCTCGTCCGGATAGGCAGACGACAATCGTTTCGTCGGGACCAGATTCCCGGGCCGCTTTAATTGCGTGAGCGATGGCGTGTGATGACTCAATCGCTGGAATAATACCTTCCAGTTTTGCCATGGTCTGGAAGCCTTCGAGGGCTTCATCATCTGTGATGGCAGTATAATTGACGCGTCCGGAGTCTTTCCAGTAACTGTGTTCAGGGCCGACACCAGGATAATCCAGTCCTGCAGAAATCGAATGTACGTCCATTGTCTGGCCATCATCGTCCTGTAATACATAGCCAAAACTGCCATGCAGCACGCCTTTGGCGCCATAGCTGAGTGTGCTGGCATGCTCACCCGGTTCTGGACCTCTTCCCCCGGCTTCCACGCCAGTCAGCTTGACTGATTCATCATCGATGAAGGGATAAAACATGCCTGCAGAATTCGAACCTCCGCCGACACAGGCAATGACCTGATCAGGCAAACGCCCCGTCTGTTCCAGGCATTGTGCCCGCGATTCTTTTCCAATGACGGACTGAAAATCCCGGACCATCATCGGGAAGGGATGAGGACCAATGACGGAGCCTATAATATAATGTGTGGTTTCCACGCTCGACATCCAGTCACGCATCGCTTCATTGACTGCGTCTCGGAGTGTGCGTGACCCGCTGGTGACGCCACGAACTTCTGCCCCCATCATTTTCATGTTAAACACATTCAGTTTCTGACGACGAATGTCTTCTGCACCCATGTAGACAATACATTCGAGTCCAAAGCGGGCACAGGCGACAGCGGAAGCGACTCCGTGCTGGCCGGCTCCGGTTTCGGCAATCACCCGTTTTTTTCCCATCCGCATTGTCAGTAACGCCTGGCCGATGGTGTTGTTGATTTTATGGGCGCCGGTGTGATTCAGGTCTTCCCGTTTAAAGAATATTTTACCGCCGCCACAATGGTCTGTGAGTCGCTCAGCAAAATACAGCGGATTGGGACGCCCGACGTAGTTTTTGAGCAAGTCGTCCAGTTCTGCCTGGAATGAGGGATCCTGTCTGGCTTTCTCGTATTCCTGGGTCAGCTCTTCCAGAGCGTGCATCAGTGTTTCAGGGACGAAGCGTCGACCAAATTCTCCAAAACGACCTGATGCGTCAGGTACATTTGATAAACTCGTAGTCATAATTGGCTCAGATATACTAATGTAGGTTCAATGAAACGTGGCAATAACCCATTATTGAATTCCGGGGGTTGATGGTCAATGCCCGCAAGTTGGACGGTTTAGAATCAGGGAAGGTTCACTCCGGAAAAGCAGGATTGATGGATTGGAACGTTGATATATGTACTTTGGTATCATGGTTTTGTGACGTTTTAGATAAAAAAGTTGAAGTGTCCAGTCAGAATTTTGTAGGTTTTTCATCTTTAACCAGATAGAATGCGTGATGCGATTTGTGGGGCAGTCAGCCTCACAGGCTGTACAGGAGGGGATTTAGATATGAATATGACAGATGAAAAACTGGCGGAAGCCATCAATTGCGATTCAATTCACATCGATGAATTAGAACGGTTTTGTCTCCTTGAGAGCAAACCTCGCGGCTATCAGAATCTGGATGACAGCGATATCATCATTCCTGATTTTGCCAGGGATCTGCGTGCTACCCGCCGCGAAATTAACGACTTTGTGCCACCCGTGGGCTGATCGTTCCGCTTGAGAACTTCATGGGGAAGTTGCAACTGGAAAGATTTGAGCTGTAATGAAATAACGCTCACCTTCGCGATCCACGATCAGTTCCGGTGCCCAGTCCAGCAAAGCTTTCAAATCACGTTCACTGAATGTGTCGAGCTTTCGGTAGCTATGCCTGTTAGGTAAGGGCTGTTCGAGGACACCTTCTTGAATCAGTTGTTCAAAGCGAGCAGGAGTGACATAGTCAGTGTATCCGTATGAGCCAGGCAGGCGGTACCTTAATATTTCTGCCCAGTTCACATACACGTATGCAATCTGCTCAGTTTTGAATTTCTCTTTGATTTCTTGAGCGGGTTTCATTTTCAACGATCGGTCCGGCACATCCGGTTTGAGTTGTGCAGTCCATTGCTTGAACACGTCTTCGTCGAAGACAGTGCTATACACGACGGGGAACTTTGCATAAAACAGTTCGGCGTCACCGATCGAGAGAACCACCTGATCCGGTTTTAAATCCATCTGATTCAATTGTAGAATTTCCGGCCCGGTCATCGCGAGGGCAAACTTCTCTGCATGGCTCATGTCGTCCAGATACGCGTTGTTACCACTCAACCCACTCGTGGCGATTCCCAGATTAAACAGGACTGCCAGACAGATGGCGATCGACAGGCAGACTTTCCAGATCGTTCGGGAGCACCAGGTCGCACCTATCCCCGCCAGCACCGCCACTACTGGAATCATCGGTATCCAGAAGCGATCGATCCGATGGGTAAATACCCACCAGGTAAGAAACAGAAATCCGACGTAAATCCACAACCAGTAGATCAAACGACGATGCTGAGTTTTTAAAAATGCCAGTGGTGACAGGCTGAACAACAGCGGACTCAACCAGTCGCTTTTGAATGTGACATCAATCAATTTGATCGCCAGATCAATGGGGCTGTGGTCTTTAGGGCTATGTCCGCCTTTCCATTTCTGATTAAGTGTTTCGCTCAGATCGGTTCCACCAAATACAGAATAAAGTAAAGGGTAGACAGGGTTTCCCGTCTCCACCAGATTTTTGAGCAGCCACGGTCCAATAGCGAGCAGTGTTCCCACTGAGAAGATCACAGCCAGTTTGATAGTGACAGTGTTGCGCAGCTTCTTATCCTGTTGTAACAGAACCCAACTGAACCCCAGCAAAGTCATTCCCAGAGGAATCACAACTGATAGAACGCCCGGATATTTGCAGGCCATTGCCGAGCCAGACAGAAAGCCGGTCAGACAGGTCAACGCCCATAAAGGTGGGGGGGGATCAGTCTCGATAGCCTGGGAGTTGGCAACATTTTGCGATTTGCTTTGCGACCATTTGATCAATATTTCAATCGCGAGGATCAGACTCAACAGACTGGCGATCAGATAAAAAGAGAGCGCACCTTCCGTGTAAGCAATGATCGATATCCGATACGTCCAGGGAGTCGTCAGCAGGATCGTTACCGCCAACCAGCCAGCATGCGACCCAAACCAGCGACGGGCAGTGGTAAATACGGCCAACGCTGAGAACAGGGAAAACGTCATTAAAATCAGCTTGCCGGCCTGCGCACCAGAGAACCAGTCAGCTTTCAATGTCATCGCCAGCAGCGTCAACATCTCGGTCAGAAAAGGAAAGCTCGTGTAGACATTGTGCGGCAGAAATCCAATATATCCCTGCTGATAGTATTCCTTCGGCCCTCCAAAATGATATTCCAATACATCGTAATCGGTGGAAGGTAACATCGATCCCAATAACATGCTCAGTACAAACGGAGTCATGAGCAGAAAGCAGGCAATGCGAAACAATTCCTCATATCCAAAGCTTTCCGGCAGCCTGAGCCGGAATGGTAAAACAGTCCCGGTTTTGTGATTTGATTCCTGAACAGCAGAGCCGATGCCAACTACCGCTGAGAGAATCAGCATCAGATAACAGAGCGATTGTGAGAGAATTCCCAGCAGACCGCCCCCCAGTGTCAGCAGAGAAACCACAGAAATCCCCACACCATAAGCGAAGACAGTGCGCTCTGCAGTGAACGGATTCAGCGGGATTTTGATGAGCCGCGTCAACAGGATACCCAGCCCCCAGGCACCTGCGAGGACCGTAAGTGCGATTCCCATCAAAGGGAATCGTTGCGGAAAAAAAGCCCAGCCTGAGGGAGCGGCATTTTCAACGGGCAGGGGGTCAATCAGATCGATTAACAGAACAGGAAGATAAGTAAATACGTCCCAGCGACTGGTTGCCGGATTACTGTTGGGAAGTGTGAAACTGATGAAGATGATAAAAAACAGCAGTATCCAGACGATTGCACCAGACAGATACCCCGGGTGGTCCTCGAGAGAGGCCGGAGCGGATTCGTTGACAGCCGGTTTAATCATGGTGAAGATCTAATTGTGGTGAAAGGAAGTCTTGAGTCGAAAGGATGACATTAAGTACGCCGTTTCCAGTCGAATCCTAAATCGAGTGAAATCGCAGAATGCGTGAGTGCACCCACACTGATTCGTTCGACGCCAGTTTCTGCCACACTTTGAATACTCTCCAGAGTGATGCCTCCGGAGGCTTCCAACAGTGTTGCCGGTGAATTTACATTCCGCAGTTCAATCGCCTGTATCATGATCTCTGGTGACATATTATCGAGCAGTACGATCTCGGGTTTTGCCTGCAACGCATCTGCCAGTTGATCCAGAGTGTCCACTTCAACCTCGATCGGTTTCTGGCCATCGACGGATTCGCGTGTCTGTTGAATCGCAGCGGCAATTGTCGGTTGAGAAGTCCGAGAAGCCCAGCCAGCCAGATGATTGTCTTTGATCAGAACTCCATCATACAGGCCCATTCGATGATTGGTTCCACCGCCGGCAGCGACAGCATATTTTTCCAGCACGCGCCAGCCGGGAAGAGTTTTGCGTGTATCCAGAATGGTTGCGCTCGTGCCTGCGACTGCTTTCACATAACGGGCCGTGAGCGAGGCTACTCCACACAGGTGTGTCAGAAAGTTTAACACGGTCCGTTCGCCAATCAGAATCGAAGCGAGAGGGCCGGCGCATGTCGTAACGATTGAGCCTGGTTCCAGCGTATCACCGTCTGACAGATGGTGTGTGCAGTCCACACTGGGGTCAAGTTCACTGAAGATGAGTGATGTGATCGGGGATCCTGCCAGGATGCCGTGTTGCCGCGCGACAATCTGAATTTCCGCTTGATCCGTCTGGGTAATCAGCGCCTGACAGGTAAGGTCACCTGTCTGCTGCAGATCTTCTTCCAGAGCGAGTTTGATCAGAATACCGGCTGCATTTTTCTGGATGTCATTGAAGGGAACTGTCACTGTTAAAAAACGAGCTTTCCTGCTAAGTGTCACTGTATAGTTAATCCAGTGCAGTGTTTAAGATTCAAGCCTGCAATGAATTTCAGACGAATAATATAAAATGAATGCGTATAATGTCTATGGTATGTATCATACCAGTCTGCAGTCCGAGATGTAATTGGGAGAAGAGCATGATTATTGGAGTCCCTCGTGAAATTAAACAGGATGAGTATCGCGTCGCGTTGATTCCTGTGGGAGCCGAAGAACTGACTGCTGCCGGGCATACCGTACTGATCGAACGAGGGGCTGGTCTGGGCAGCGGGATTCCTGATGAACTCTATGAAGAGAATGGCGCTGAGATTGTAGAAACTGCAGAGGAATTATTTGCTCGCGCGGATATGGTGATCAAGGTCAAGGAACCTCAACCGGCAGAATGGGTTTTATTGAGACCGGGGCAGATTCTGTTTACCTATTTTCATTTTGCCGCTGATGAGAAGTTAACGCGTGGTTTTCTGGAGACGGGAGCCACTGCCGTTGCCTATGAAACTCTGGAAGGCCCCAATGGCCAACTGCCTCTGTTGACGCCGATGAGTGAAGTCGCGGGGAGAATGAGTATTCAGGAAGGGGCAAAATATCTGGAACGTCCACAATTAGGCCGCGGGATTCTCCTCGGAGGAGTTCCCGGCGTTCCTCCAGCGCACATTGTGATTCTGGGAGGCGGCGTGGTCGGGAAAAACGCCGCTCAAATTGCCGCAGGTTTTCAGGCGGATGTCGTGATTCTGGATATCAATGTCGACCGCCTTCGCTATCTCGAAGATATCATGCCTGCGAATGTGAATACACTCTACAGCGATCGGCATAATATCCGGATGGAACTGGAACTGGCTGATCTGGTGATTGGGGCTGTATTAATTCCCGGTGCCCGTGCTCCGGTACTGGTTCCCCGGTCCGCATTGAAAATGATGAAACCCGGCGCAGTCTTGATAGATGTTGCCGTCGATCAGGGGGGCTGTATCGAAACGACCCGACCCACAACGCACTCTGATCCGACGTTTGTCGTCGATGGTGTCGTGCATTATTGTGTTGCGAATATGCCCGGTGCGGTCGGACGCACGAGTACCTATGCATTATGTAATGTGACGTTACCGTATGCACTCAAACTTGCCAGTCAGGGATTGAACGCAGCCTGTGCGCAGAACCACGGCCTGCTGACGGCAGTAAATGTCTATCAGGGGCAGGTTACTAATCGTGCTGTTGCGGAAACCTTTGGGATCGAATGGAAAGAGTTTTGTCCGTAAAAAAAGAGGTGAGAAACCGGTTCTCACCTCTTTGATATTACATGAAATCTATTTGCCGCAGGTACACTTATACCAGCGGGCCCGTCCAGTCAGCAAACAGGCTGTCCAGTTCTTCATCGGCTACATCAGAATCCCGGACCTCATCCAGATCAAATTCAGGATGGAAATTGAACTCCAAAGTGCTTTCTTCTGGTTCCAGATCATCTGATAGATCTGTTTCATAGGAAACATCGAACATTGACCCGATCAGGAGATCCTGGTCCACTGATTGTTCCACGATCAGACTGGAACTTGAAAGAGGCAGAGAAGGAGCCAGATACCAGGCAGGTAAAGTTCCTGCCTGCAGTCCCAATGATTGTGATGCATCAGTCACGAGCTGCTGTTGCTCTGGCGCGACGACAGGTTTCATGACGGGAGCAACGGGTTCCATCGCGGGAGCAGATTGTGTTGTTGAAACGTCACGCAGGCTGGATGCCATCAATGGTGCACTCAGAGGGGTGATCACTGCTCCGTCCGCACTGTTATAGGCGGCTTGCAGAACCTGAATATCCAGTGCGGAGATCATCTTTCTGGTAGAAGGGTCGTAACCGGCCCACCAAATACACCTTGACGTGTATCGTATTCTGAATGTGTTTCAATCACCAGCATATTCAGGAGCAAAAGCGATGTCCGCATCCCAGCCAACCCCGCGTGCCGACCAGCGACGGAACCCGAACCGTGAAGCGTTCTGGCGACAAACCCTTTCAGACCGACTGCAGTCCGGACTCTCGATCCGTGCCTTCTGTCAGCGTGAGGGACTCAGCGAACCAGCTTACCACTACTGGCGGCGGGAACTGAAAAAACGCGATGCCGCGAAAACCGCTGCAGCTTCCTTTCTGCCCGTTGAAGTCCATCTCCCTGCCACGTCGATTGAAATCGTCTTCTCCCATGGCACCACGGTTCGCGTCGGTAACGGCTGTGATCGGACCACGCTCGAAACCGTGCTCGCCGCATTGGAGCAGCGCGCATGCTGAATCTGCCGACCCGCATTTATTTCTGCACGGTCCCCACTGATATGCGTAAAAGTTTTGACGGCCTGCTGCGAATGACCGAAGTCTACCTGCAGCAAAACGTACTCGACGGGGGATTGTTTGTGTTCCTCAACAAAAAACAGGATCGCATCAAGCTGCTGTACTGGGACCACGATGGTCTGGCCATCTGGTACAAGCGGCTGGAAGCGGGCACATACCAGCGTCTCTCCAGCCCGGAGGGCATACACGGCCTGCAACTGTCCTCTACCGATCTGGCACTCCTGCTGCAGGGCATCGACCTGACCAGCGTGCAGCGCAGAAAACGCTATCAGATTTCAGAAAAAGCATCGACTTCATAAAAAAACAGTTCCCGCCTGATAACGATTATGTTAAGACGTGGGACATGAACCAGAAACGATCTTCACTGCCGAACGACGTCCAATCCTGCCATGACATGATTCATAAACTGGGTGAGACCGTGGGAGAGCAACAGCGGGAAGTCGAGCAACTCAAACATTTCATTGATCGGCTGCTGCGACAACGCTTTGGTGCCCGTTCTGAAAAGATCGCCCCCAATCAAATGAGTCTGTTTGACGAACCCGATACCCTGGAGGAAACAGCCGATCCTGAGGACGATGAACCTCCTCCCACTGTGGTTTCCGCACATCGCCGTCGTGGCGGCGGCCGCAACAAGCTACCCGATCATCTACCCCGGGAACGGGTAGAACATGACCTGACCGAATCGGAAAAACGCTGTCCCTGCTGTGACCAGACACGGCAGCGGATCGGAAAGGTCAGCCACGAACAACTGGAATTCATTCCCGCCAGCCTGAAAGTGATCGAACACATACGTTTCAAATACGCGTGCCGGGAGTGTGAAGAGCATGTGGCGCTGGCTCCAGCTCCTGCCCGGCCGATTGCCAAAGGCTTTGCCGGGCCCGGCCTGCTCTCAACGATCCTGGTGGGGAAATACTCAGACCATCTCCCCCTGTATCGTCATGAATCGATTCTCAGCCGGAACGGCGTGCAGCTTTCACGGAGCACGATGAGCCGCTGGGTACTGGAAACCGCGGAATTACTGCAACCGTTAACCGATCTGATGAAGAACCGGGTTTTACAGTCGCATGTCGTGCATACGGACGACACGACGATTCCCGTCCAGGACCAACGGCTTTCCCGCACGCGGACCGGCCGGTTCTGGGTTTACTGTGGCGATGCCGCGCACCCGTATTCGGTCTATGATTTCACACCGAACCGGGAGCGCGCCGGTCCCCAGGCGTTTTTAGAACACTTTTGCGGTTATCTGCAGGCAGACGCGTATGCCGGCTATGAAGAACTATACCGGTCAGGCAGGATTCAGCAGGTCTTGTGCTGGGCGCATGCGCGACGTAAGTTTTACGATGCGCGGACCGTGCAGCCGGAAGCCGCCCATCGGGCATTATTGTTTATTCAACAGTTATACGCGATTGAACGGGAAGCCGACGAGTTGAAGTCGGATCTGCCACAGCCGGAGGGTCGTGAACGCTGTTGGCAGCACCGCCGGCAGTTACGACAGGAAAAGGCGTTACCGATTCTGGAACAGTTCCGTGACTGGTTGACGGAAACCGTGCGCAGTCTGTTGCCGAAAAGTCCGGTGGCAGCGGCGATTCAATATCTGTTAAGTCGTTGGTCCGGTTTTACGCGGTATTGTACAGAGGGCATTCTGTCGATTGACAACAATCTGGCCGAACGCACCTTGCGTCCCTGTGCTATTGGCCGGAAGAATTATCTATTCGTCGGCAGTGATCGGGGCGGCGAGGCCGCCGCCGTGCACTACAGTCTGATGGCCAGTTGCAAAGCAAACGAAGTAGAACCGTTTGCTTATCTGAGAGATGTGCTGAGTCGGATAACCGATCACGCCTCCGATCGTCTGGAAGAACTGCTGCCGGACCAATGGCTGAAGCAACACCCCGAAGCTCACTACACCCGCCGACGCTGAACCGACAGTGATTCAGTTACTCATGACTCTCAAAGGCATATCTTTCGATGCCCGTTGATAGACCGTGTATTTCCTGAAACGGTTACGAAGGGTCGAGGGTTGCACCCATGATGTCGTCCGGATAGAACGTTTCATCGATATGCAGTCCATCATTTGTCAGCGGAACAATAAAGTCCCAGCCGACAAACTGTACCTGTCCGGTAGTACTGGTTTCCACATGGTCCGTGTAAGCGGAATAACTTGTAGTGAACCCGGCAGCATGGCCGATTTCATGCAGAAGTACTGTGTACAGATCATAGTGACCTTCTGCAGCGGAACCGGCAATTGCCTGGCCGTTACTGTCAAATGCCAGACCATCAACAGATGAGTACCAGCCCAGACCGCCAGCATCGTCATCGATGTATATACGTCCCTTGACAGGAATGCCGTTTTCATCGAGTTCCAGAATATGGCCTTCACCCAACTGTTGACCACCGAGGTCCGTCACGACGACTTGAACCGCCAAATCAGGATTTCCAGTGGCTGTTTTCCATTCTTCGGTGGCGGCATCAATCAAGGTTGACAGGCTGTCGCTACCTGCGGTGGTGATAGCAGAACCATACCATTCCTGAGGGAAGTTTGACGGGAAGGAAACCTGTTGCCCGGTACCTCTGGATCGGTTGTAGTTGTTAGCCAGGAAAATCAGGTCTCGATAGTCAATTTTCCCGCTCTTGTCGAAGTCAAGAGACCAGGCAAGTCCCGATTCTGCTCCTACCACGGAAATACCATAATAGGAAGTGAATGTGATCAGGTCCCGGTAGTTGATGGTACCATCATCATTCATGTCGAACGGCACAGCCCAGAGTTCGGTACTCAGGGTTTCGCCTGTAGAAGCAGTCACGCCACCGAAATCGGTGACATCCAGAGACGCATTGACGACTCGAATTCCCAGGTTATGAGGACCAAGGAATCCGGTTACTTGATCAATGGCAACATTATCTTCGCCGATTGACTCAAATTTGACGCGGGCCAGTAGAACCTGCCCACTGCCGCCAAGGTTACCCTGGCTGTTCTGACCACTGATACCGGAAATAATTCCGCTCTGGTCATCAATGCTGGCAGTAGTGGAACCACCGAAGGCAGAGCCAAATTCGACAGCGGTTGCAGTAAAGTAATCGGAATTGTATTCCAGATCAAATTTTCCGCCACTAATGCCGGAACCATCGCTGGTATTACCCCAGACCTCAACCCAGTAACTGTCCCATTCATCGATCCAGTCCACGCTGTCAGGCACAGAATCGGTTTCGCCATTCGCATCGGTTGCTGTCGGCGTTGTCACCAGTGAAGTACTGATCGTGGTATTGGGAGATGCTGTCCCTGTCAATGCTGGGCTACCGGGATCCCGAATGGTACCGGTTGCGGTTGTGGTAGGGAAGAACTCCAGAATCTGTAATCCACTGAAGGTATCGGCGATGAACGCCAAGGTACCAGAGACGAACAGATTGCGGGCATTGCCAGGGGTATTAAAGGTATTAACAATCTTTCCGTCGTCAATATTGATGACATGCAGGCCTGCCGTTCCATCAGTCACATAAGCTAAGTTACCAACGACACGAACACCAGTGGCGATACCGGGAGTTAACAATTCACCAGCAGGAATTGCGGTAAAGGGATCTGAGATATCGATAACCTGCACGCCACCTTCACGATTTGCCACGTAGGCAAAGTCTCCCACAATGTCGAGTCCAGTCGCAGCACCACCGGGGGTGGCGACTGTCTGGTGCTGTGTCATGTCACCATTGGGAAGTGTAGGATCTGACACATTAATGATATGCAGTCCATTATGTCCATCGGTGACATAGGCAATGTCGTCCCTCACAATGACACCGCCAGCCAGACCACCGGGAGTTGAGACTTCAAAGCTGCCCAGGAGATTGACATAGTTACCGAAACCGTCAACTTGTCCAACATTAGATGGATTCGTTACATCAATGATCTGTAATCCACCCCCATTTCCACTATCGTCAGCAACGTAAGCCAGCGTCTGGAGGCCTTTTACCTCAACAAAAACGCCACGGGCGCGGGCCGTGGTCGCAATGCTGCCGACAAATGTAGGGTTCGCAGGATTGGAAATATCAATAATCTGCAGACCTGCTTCACCGACGGCCAGATAAGCCAAATTGCCGACGACATCGATCGCCTGGGCAATTCCCTGCTGATTGAAGTCGTAAGAACCGACGTGAACGGGGCTGGAGGGATTACTGATGTTAAAGATCTGTAATCCGCCATCCCGGTCAGCGACGTAGGCAAAGTTCCCGACCACATCCACGGCAACCGCGGCATCTGTCGTAGCAATGCTGCTGCGAGCTTCAATGCTGGTCAGGAAGACAGAACGTTCGTTGGGGTCCAGATGCGACAGGGTCAGGTAAAACGTTTCCGGGCTTTCCAAGACCTGGTCCGGGAAGACGCGAACGTCGACCGTCAGTTCTGTTTCAAGTGCGGCAAAAACCAGTGACTCTAATGTAAATTCATAATCGTTAGTGGAAGTGAATGCAGTGCCATCGCTGGTCGAGGCATCGACGGTGATTTCAACGTCAACGGGGTTGGAAAGTACAACCGTGAATGTAAAGGGTCCGCCATTTTCAGTGCCAATCACAGGAGTGATTGACAGTGTCGCGGAGTCATCGTTGAGAATCGTTCCCGTTCCAGAGCCAGAAGTCGATACCTCACGATCTGTATTTAGCGGGGTTTTGAACTTGACAGAGAACTCTTCATCACCTTCCACGACATTGTCATTGTTGACATGAATGGTGAAATTCTTTGTTAATGGACCATTCTTATCAAAGGTCAGAATCAGTGGTTCATCTTCTGTGATTGCTGTGTAGTCATTCCCATCTAAGAGAGAAGAGACAGCCTCCGTATAAACCTCAATAGAAATGTCGGTGTCGACGGGACGAGAAAGAGTGGCAGTAAAAACAAAATCGCCATCCGATTCCCGTTGGGAAACATGGTTGATGGAAATCGTTGCCACCTCATCATTATCATTCTTAATCGTTCCCTCGGCAGCAACCCCGGTTACCGGATCAAGAGTCAATCGAACGTCGAGTCCTGCACTCTGCTGGTTGTTCATGATGAGATTGAATATCTCATCCAATTCCACTTTTCTGTCCTGTGGAATCTGAACCGTAATCGTCTTGTCCGTTGGGGGGGCATCATCTTCGGGTGTACCTGCAAAGCTTATACGCTGATTGATGATCGGTATATAATCATTGTCGGCGACGGTGGCTGTGCCATCTTGAGTTGAAATATCAACGCTGACATTACTTTCAACCGCTTTTGAAATGTTTACGTTGAAGGTGAGGTAGGTGAAACCCGGAGTCGATCCGACAGAAGTGCCTTCTGCAATAGAAAGGGAGTCGATGGAAATGGTTGCGAAATCTTCGCTTTGGATAAACCCGGTCGCTTGATCAGTAGCGGCAATCGAAATATCCCCATCGAATCCCGAGTCAAACATTGCGTTTTCAATTTTCGCGAACACTTTTTCTTGAAGTTCGACCAGGTCGTCGTTGGTGACGGTTACTGTGAAATACTTTAAGGTATCACCTTCGTCAAACGTGATCAGCTGTGGCGTTGAGACACTCGTGTAGTCGAATCCGACCGAGGCGGCGGCGTTGTCAACGACGTCATCGACAGTTATTGCATCAACCGTGACTTGTCCTTCGACTTCTTTGGAAAGGGAAATGCGAAACTCGACCTTCTCGGAAACTTCCGAGCCCCCTGGGACACTCTGAATGCTGATTACCGCCGTGTCGTTATCAACAATGGTTTCGGTAGCTGTATTGTTCGATCCATCAATGGTGACAGCATATCCGTTAGCATTGATTCCGGTAATCATCGCTTGGACGGTCTGATTCATATCGAGTTCGACAATCTGATCGTCGATAACAGGGACATCGAAAAAGAACTCAGTAGGACCGCCGGGTGTGAATGTGATCGTTTCTGTGGTTGCGGTATAGTCCTCGCTGCTGGCAGTAGTTTCACTATCAGTTTCATTCTTGGCTATCGTCCTGACGGTCACTTCGATTGCCCCGGCTACAGGCTCTGAGAGTACAACTCTATATCGCAACCGCCGACTCGATTCCGAACCAGAGACTGCTTGAATGGAAACCTTGGCGCTGTCATTGTCGACAATGGTTCCCATGGCTGTGTCTGTTCCTGTCGTGCCAATTTCAATATCATCATAACCAGTGGGAAGCGTGAGGTTTGAGATCTGGGCAAACACGGTTTCAGGCAGTTCAACAATGTCGTCATCGAAGATCGTATCGACCGTAAAAGTGGCACTGGTATCACCGGCGGAAATTATGATTTGCTCTGATTTTGCTGTGTAATCTACGTCACTGGTCGCGGTACCACCGAGAATGGTGGCCGCGTCAAGAGTAATATCTGCGTCGATCGCGTTCGTAAGGGTGATTGTGAAGTTCAAGGTTCCCGAATCTTCAGAGCCAAATACTTCGTCGTCAGAGAGACCAAATTGTGGTGTGATCGTAATAACGGAACTGTCATTGTCGGTAATCGTGACCGTGGTTGTGTTATCGGCTGGGTCTGAGTCAATCGATCCGCCAGAAAGATTCGTTGGGATAATCATTAGTTCGAAGGTTTCATCGAGCTCAACGAGATCATCATCATTTAATGTGACGGTGAAAGTAGCAGTGTCTTCGAATTCCCCGAAATTGAACGTATAGTTAGAGGCCGGTAACATGGCCCCTGTAAAATCAGCCGCTTCCGTATCTCCGTTTACAAGCACAATGGCAACCTCTCCCGAGGCGTCAATGCCAGTGAGGTCCCTTCTTAGTGTCACCGTTAAGGTACCAGCTTCATCCACGGTGTATGAGCTTGAATCAAAATAGATCAACGGTGCATCACCGACGGAGATGAGAATCTGATCTGTGTCTTCTTCAGCCGTCCCCATTCCATCAAAGTTTTCGAGATCACTAGTGGTGATGGTCAGAGTCGCAGTATCGTCATAGAAGCTGGTCGAGGGGGTCCAGACCAGTTCCTGGAGTTGATCATTCACATCGGCAACCGAACCCGTCAGGATGATCGTCCCTGGAACAGTCTGGTTAACAGTTAATCCATCCAGGGTGAGTAACGTGTCGAAATACAGCGTTCCTTGACTAGTATCTGCTTCCAGCGTTACCTCGATATTGCCATCTCCGAGGAATGCATCGGGGTCTGAAACGGAGAGGATATTCTGGGAAGCTTCTGCGAAGTGGAAGGGGGTATTGAATTCTGTACTCAGCCCCAGGTCGACGGCCGTTGAGCCTGGATCAGAAATGGAAGCACCATCAAACCGGTTAACGGGAGGGTCATTGTTTTCATCGGCTGCACCGATCGTGAAGGCGGTGATGCCGCCATCTCTGTTGGGTTGGAGCGAGTTGCCGGCCAGGTCTTTGATGCCGATGATATTCATCGCTGGATTATTGATGTCGATGTAGTCGGTATTGCGGACATTGATGGTATAGAGCGTATCCAGTCTGAAGACACCCTCAATGGATGTGAAGATGGCTTCATTGGTGTTTGAGTTATAACTGAAGAGATAATGAACACCTTCCACCAGAGGCTGTGTGGAAGAACTGGTTTGAGCCGTCAGAGTGAATTGCGCAGAGTTCACCAGCGAATCATCGACCCCAATCCCGCTATCACGCAATTTTACAATCATGGTAGTAAACAACTGTGGCTCTAAGACCAGCACCTCTGTCAAATTCAGATTCCGGTCCACGTTATTGACATCATTATCTGGTGGTAAAGTGATCCCGGCTGTCGGGCCGACAAAGTCAGCTCGTTCAATCGCACCACGATCTTTGAAAATATTGGACCCCAGACCCGGAGGGGGAGACTGAGTGGCATCGTCAACCCGTAACTGCCCATAGACATCATAGCTGGGCGCGAAGACGTCTGAAGCTGGGATTCCCAGCGGTGTTTTGACAGCTGTGAAAACCGGCCGATCTGCCAGCCGGTTCAGCGAACTGTCAATGGCTTTGGAATTGTCAGCCAGATAGAAGTTTCCATTAGCAGCATCAACAAACAATGCCTCAGTATCCAGCAGGTCAAACGAATTGGTACCCATCGTTCCGTTAACCAGGTTCCCCTGGAACAGGTTGGCATCAACCACCGCTGTTGCCAAAACAGAGTCAACAGTGATACCATCATCGGTATTGGCGATGATATTATTGACAATCGTGGGGCTGACTCGACTGAAGACGTTAATCCCCCGCAGACCACCGTAGATGGTGTTGTTAACCACCTTCACTATCGGAATGACACTTTCCGGGGTGTTAATACTACCGGTGATGTCGATCCCATTGGACGTGGAATTGACGATCAGGTTGTTCTGCAGTACTGCCCCGGGAGCCAGTTGTTGTGTATTCAGAGTGGGTAGAGCCCGCGTTCCACCCTGATGGGGGAACCCATCTGTAGAGGTTAAAGGACTAATTGTATTGACAACAATCCCGTTGGTTGAATCAAAGATCTGGTTGCCTTCAATCAGTATTATACCCTGTTCACGACGGAAGTTGTCATCACCCAGCAGGCCATCTTCTTCCACCAGTCGATCATTTGTATCGAACAGTGTCGCGACAAAAATGAACGGCTCGGTTTCGTTGACAAGAATTCCATATTCTGTACCCCGTCTGATTTCCAGGTTGTAGCTGCCTGTCAGAAGCTCACCTGCAGCACCACTGGGCTCAGAGTTACCTGTTCCATAGACGTCGAAGAAAGCCGTTGATGCATTTGCGTTGGTGACCATTTCGCCACGTTCAGCAAAACCAACGATGATATCGTCAATGTAAAACCCTTCGCCCGTATTGTTCTGCCCACGTCTGCTACTGTTAAACGCAGACTCGACGTTACCGTGTATGTCTGAGTCAAAGTCTCCATGCTCACCAATCGACCCGGCAGTACTGTAATCGAAGCGGAGCTTTAAATCAGACTGACCGGCAAAAGCTGACAGATCGATGCGCGCCTGACGCCAGACATTATTCGAAGTGTCGAATAGTTCCTGAACGTAATCACGACCAGTATCATCGCCGTTCGTATTTTCCGATGCTGTGTGTGTGATATACGTGGGTAATTCCCAATTGTCATCTGAAGTTGATTTTGTAGAGTTGTTTGTTGCAATTAAGTGCCAGGTACCAAATTGATCCTGTAAATAAACACGGGCGCTATCTCGCATTTGATTATTTTCTGATGAATTTGTTCTCTCAGTATCCAGGAAATAATTGAAATAAATGGTAGGTGCATCAGTAGATGAATAACCATCCAGACTGAATGTGTTGGTTGTCAGACTTCCAAGGGCTCCCCCGGGGAGATTGACGTTACTGCCGATGTTAGAGTTACTGGTGAGGTCAAATAGAACATCATTGTTATAAATTCCATACTGTGAATTATCAGCTCCTGGCGTATAAGTTAAGTATGAATTTTGTGTCGATGATCCTGGTATATGGTATTGTTCCAGACCAAAGTAAAAGCTGATCGCCCCATCCTGCTGAGAAAAATCGTTATCGGAATTTTCTTTATCAAGGGTCAGATCAACTTCACTGGGCAGACGGCTGTTATCGGGGGCAGCATTAATACCGTGTCCGGCTGTTGTCCCCTGACGTTGTGTCGTATGCCAGAGATTAAAGTCCAAGGGTGAGAAGGCAATACCTGAACTTGAACTAGTAGCATCAGATGATTGTTCGGTGCCATTATTCCCAAATACGCTTACCCTAGCGCCGTTGTTATTAGTGTCAAGCGCAACAAGTTCCCCAGACTCAGTAACTGCAAACACATAATTTTTGTATGTACTTTCAAAAAGATTTTGGGGACCTAAGGCAGCTCCAGAAAAATTGAGTCCATAACTTTGTCGTAGTTGTGCACTGGTGTTGTCTGTAGTGGAAACATTAATTTCTAGAACATTTCCATTTTCTGTAACACCGTATAAAGGAGTCCCCCCATTAGGACTTGAGTTAAAAGATTTGAAGGCCATGCCAGTAACCAAATCATCAAAAACTGGCGTCCCATTTCCATTAATTGTGGTATATGTTCTAGGAGTTGTTGTACCGAGCCCAAGTGCCTGATAGCCATTCGTACTGGCATTTCCAATCATTCCAGCCCTGATAAATTGTTTGGCTGATAGCGAATCATTTATTTGAGCAACAATCTGTCCAAGATTCCACGAAGTTGAGCCACTGCTATCCCCGTCTAATGTGATAGTAATAGTAGCTGTTAATACATCTACACTGATTGAGTTAGAGGTACCGTGCTGAAATCGGACCTGAATATTTTCACCGCTCTCACCAGGCACGACAGATTCAAAATATAATGTACCCCTGCGCGGTGTGGAATTAGTATCAGTGATTTCTCCTGTAGAAACATTTGCTGCAGTAATATTGTTTCCCTGAAGCAGATAACCGCGGAAGCCATTCACGAGTGTGCCACTACTATTACTATTTCCAATAACAGCTCCTGTAGCAGGGGTTGCTTCATATAATTTTTGAAATTCAACACTATTTCCGGAGTTATCACGCCCTGATTCTGTTACAGCGTAATATAACTCGTAAGTAGGAGTTGTACTTGTACTTCCTATACGTGCAAATGTCATTGCCTCGATACTGCGTGTATCGGAGTCTATAGGATCATTAGTAAGGAGTTTTAGTTGCCTGCTGAGATTTGCAATTCCTTGAGTGTATTGAGCTGCAAGAAGTTGATTCCCTGAAATAGTGATTATATTTACAGTGCCAACAGGATTGTCAGGTAAATTTCCTGAAGAATCAATTTCAATTAACTGATTATTTATAATACCGAATAGTCTACCATCAGATCGCATAACAATATCAGAAATCTGATGTGTTGAATCAACGCCTGTAACGTTTCCTATGGTTGTTTCAATGTTTCCATACTGAGGATCCATTGTCGACAAATTCAAACCATTTGTAGTGAAGAGGACAACATCCGATAACTCAAATCCGGTGACGTGAGTGTCAATTCCACCATCGGTAATATCAAACAGCTGGGTGTCCGGTTCAATATTCACACTATTAGACGTATATCCTTGCGCGCCGATATGGTCTTCGACGATTCGCTTGAGGGAATTAATCGGTTCCAGGCGAACCAGAGCATTTGTGTTCGAGCCGTTGTAGGTTGATTGCAATGAGGTCGCGAGTCGAGTGTTGGATGTGACAGCGACATAATACCTGTCCGCTTCCGGAAGTTGAACACTGCCAATGAACGGGTCGAGGGTGCCGAATGAACCGCGGGTCAGATCATCCGCATCCGCTCCCTGACCTGGGTCTGTGCTAGGCTGATCATCGACAACATTCGATTCACGGCTGACAAAAATGAGTCTCCCCGTGGAATCAAAGACAGAGAGCGTTGTGTCGGCTCGGCCAAGTCCGTCTGCATAGTCGATATCGAATACTGTTGCCCAGGTTTTTCCACCGTCATTGACGTCTTCGGCCCCCTGAAGGTCTTCAAACGTGATCTCGAACTCATATAAATCGACTTCACTTTCAGAGGTAAGTTCGCCACTCACGCCAATCGTATTCCGGTCGTTGGCCAGCAGATTTCCCAGATTTTGTATTCCTGCTCCGGTTTCAACGGTTTCATTCACCAGAGGGGAGTGGGCGGGCAGCCCTGCCAGATAAATAGCGTTTGTTGCGTAGCGGATATCAGAATAGCGAACGGTAGAACCGGGCTCTTCATCTACCTGTCGCAGCCGTACCTGCAGTTGGTACTCGCCATGAGATTGCCCTCCGTTACTGCTGACACGGACGAAATAGGTCGTCAGGATGCCATTCATGCCGGGGAGTACAATCCGCATGCCGGCATCGTTGGGATTACTGGAATAGAAGTCGCCACCGAAATTAGGATTCTCAATCAAGGGGTTTGGCGTCGTCGCAAAAGGAGCTGTTCCTGCAATGCCATCAACGTTGTTATAGGCCACTGCGATGACGCGTCCGAGTGGGTCCAGCAGTTCAATCACGGTGTCCAGGGCGAGGTTAGTACGGTCGATGTCGATCCAGATTTGCGTACCTGCCTCGGCATTAAAACTGTAGATATCTTGATCATTTGAGTTGTTACTGGCGATAGAGCCATGAACTTCGAACCCAAGTCGGCGGTTCTCATCTCCACTCTTTTCATCCGGCGCCAGTTCTCCGAGAAACTGTGCCTTGCGGATGATCCCATTAATGTCCCCGTTACCAGCAAGAACCGCCAGTTCATTTTCATTGTAGATGGCGACATTACGATCGTGGCTCATTTCCAGGAACTGCAGACCAGTCCAGTCCATGACCGCAGGAGCCTGTTTCGTGGTTGCTGTATTATCAACATATGTCTCGGTGACACTATTTCCATCCAGATCGATTCCGGAACCAATGGTGTCGTCATAAATGGATGTTAAAACGACCGGGTTTTGCGGGGTACCCAGGATCTGCACGATACCACCAATACGGTCGTCAATATTTGCACCATGCCCCGTCGCAGTAAAACCGGCACCGGAACCCAGTTTGACAACCAGGCTGGCTTCTGTTGAACTCTGTAAACGTAAACCACCATAAGTGTGGAAATTGTCAACTGTAATGGTGTCATACAGAATATGGTCGATGTCGGTATCATCCCAGACAGATTCGACTGTCAGCATCTCACCACGAACAACCATTCCCAGTGTGCCATCAACTTCCGGGTCATCGATCAGGAACTGATTGAGGCGAACCATGGGGCCCGCATTGCCAGCCAGATAGTCAAAGGCATCATTGATGCCCGTTGAACGCCCATAGTCATCCAGGATATCTGACTTGAGTGAGTTGGCATTGATATCGACAACACTGCCGCCGTTGTTGACAAAACGGTTATTCACAATGATGGGTTGGGCACCACGTACAAAAATCGTGGTCGCTTCATTTCTGCCGAGACTGTTGCGGTCTGTAGAAGACGCGATTCCCGCATTGCGTTCGAATAAGGTATTAGTGACACGCAAGTCTGCCTGATGGACTTCGATGGCGTTGAATGAGTCCGAGAATCCTTCAAGGGGGGCGAAACCACCTCCAAAGGCAATAATGGCGTGATCAATTGATCCATGTGAAGTCTGGTTGAGGATAATTCCACCCCAGTCTCCCGTCTGGGCAACTCTTTCATTGACGCCCCGGCTGTCATTGTTTGTTGTATCGAAAGTTCCACCAGCACCGTAACGATCATCAAAAAGTGATGTGAAGATCACAGGCGCTTCTTCTGTTCCTTCTGCAATAATGCCTGCATTCCCGCGTCCCGTCTGAATTCGGGAGCCGCCGAGCTTAACGACCATGCCAGCGTCAAAAATAACGCTGCCACTGTAGCGTGCCTGCAGTCCCGCTCCGGTAGCGACAGGACCACCCGTTCCGGCTTCGATGAACAGGTTTTCTGTAATAATGTGGACAATGTCGGTATCATCAAATCTTGCGGTGACGTTGACTTTATCGATGTCCTGGCCGAACTGTGTTTCGGCGCGGATGAACAACCCATTCAGCGAATTTTCGACGATCGTGTTACCATAGATATCGGGGCCAATTCGCTTCAGTGTCTGGTCATGATTGAAATCGCCTCCCTTCATCACAGTGGTGTCAAAGCTGTTAGGGTCTGCTGAGATAGCGGCATTGGCACTATGAGTAATCGTATTGTATGCCAGTGTGGGACGTGCTTCATCGATATGAATCGGGGCAATGGTCTGCAGTACCGAGTTGACAAATACCTGGCCACCACCATAGCTGATATCGGCATTGGCGATGTAGTTCAGGAAGACGGACTCGTCTTCATAGTCTGAGTCAGCCCGGAAAATGATTCCGCCCCAGTCGCCGGGGTTGGCGCCGTCTGAGGGACCATCATCGTCTCCACCGACCGTATCATTTCCATACGCTGTCAGGACGACCTGTGCATCGGGTGTTCCTAAAATCTGCAGGGCGGCATTGCTGCGATCTTCAAGTATCGAGGAACTGCCGACGTCAATCACGGTGTTCTGCAGTTTGATGACGGCACCCTGATCGATGACTACCGTGACTCCCTGGGGGACGATAATCGATTCCCCGTCTTCCAGCGGGTTAAAGTTATCATCATAACCAATCAGGTAATTGTCGCTGTCAGCAGTTGTTCTGAGATCACCGTCGGTACCACCATTGCCCAGGATGCGGATGACGTCTGTTGATGGTGTTGCATTAATTAAAGCATCTGCGATGGTGGAATACGCATTGCCCAGGGTTCCATTACCGCCAGTCCCATTTGTCTTGTCGACATAAATTGTATTAGTAGCGTCGCTGGCGACAAACCAGAAATCGTAGGCACCGCCTGGTGTCCCATCGGAATCACCATCGAAATGTGTTCCCGATTCATCCAGCAGGATTTCAATAGAATCGTTGGTGGCTGGCAGAAGAGTAGCTGCTTCATCCGTGGCCACGGGAGCATCGTTTACGCCATCGATTTCAATCGTAACTGTTGCTGTATCGGTTGCCCCGTTTTGATCTGTGATCGTGTAAGTGAAACTGTCTGTATCAGTTTCATTTGCAGCGAGATTTTCAAATGCGCCATTGGGGTCGTAAGTAAAGGTTCCATCGGCGTTCACAGTCAGGAGTGCACCCGATACCAGTGTGATCTGATTACCTACTTTTAAAGGCGAACCATTGACTTTCGTAACTGTGAAGGAATCAGAAGAATTTAAGTCACTGTCAGCAGTTGTCGGATTGGCGCTGAAGACGTTTCCGTCAATCACGGGGGTATCTTCATCTGTGTTGATCGTATCATCCACTGCGACGGGAGCATCGTTGAGACCATTGATGGTAATCGTAGCGGTCTGTGAGATTGTACCCCCATTGCCGTCGATGACATCATAGGTATAAACAATGACAGCAGATTCGCCTTGCGTCAGTGAACTGTAGGAAGCTGGGTCAATCTCCAGTGAGTTACCATTGATTGAGACTCCACTATTGTCAACATTGACCAGAGTCAGATTACTGACACTTAATGTGTCTGTCGTATCCGGATCACTGGCATTGGTCAGGAGGTTCAGACTGTAAGCGGGGGTGTCTTCAGTAGCGATAGAAGTGACTGGCGCTGAAACAGAGGGGGCATTATTGAGACCATCGATCATGATCGAGACGGTGGCGGAAGAGGTGCCGCCATGTCCGTCGTTGATAATATAAGTGAAGCTGTCGGTGTCGGTTACAGAATCAGCTACATGATCAAAAGCCCCGTTGGGGTCATAGCTGAAGGTTCCATCTGCATTCACAGTGAGCAGGGCGCCGGAATTGAGAGAAATGGGGGTTCCGATAATTGAATTGCCGCCACTTGTGGAGATTCCATTGATATGGGTAATCAACAGCGTGTCGTTTGAGTCAGGATCGCTGTCTGCGCCGCTGCCATTATCTGCCAGGAGGTCACCACTGATTGAGCTGTTCTGATCGGTGGTGAATGCATCCGCGTTTGCTGTCGGACTGTCGTTGACTCCTGTAATCGTGACCGTGACAGTTCCCAGTGATTGTCGTCCGAATCCATCCTCTTGCAGAACATAGGTAAATGTGTCTGTGATGGTTTCACCGGCAGACAGATAGTTGAACAGGTTCCCCTGATCGTAGATGATCGTATTGCCAGACACAGATAATGCGGCGCCGAGTGACGATGTCGAAGCAGGTAACCCGGCAAGAGTCAGAGTTGCGTTATTACCGCTATCATCGATGTCGTTAGATAACACATCAATATTGTTAAGCGGTACATCTTCCGTAGTGGCGACAGCATCCGGGTTTGCAATCGGTATCAGATTATCGGAGAGATTCAATGTGACGGTCGCTGTGTCAAAGCCACCGTTTCCATCACTGATCGTATAACTAAACGTTTCATTCGCAGTCCCTGTGAGGGAATCATTTGGATCATACGTAAATCCCCCATCCTCATTCAAAGTCAACGTACCGTAGCTCAGCGTGATTGGAGATCCCACATCTAGAGACACTCCGTTGACTCCTGAAACAATCAGTGTGTCAGAGGTGTCAGTATCGCTGTCAGCTCCGTTTCCATTATTCGGGAAGATGTTACCAGTAAATGTGCCGGTGTTATTTACGTCAAATGCATCGTCCTGGGCCACGGGATCGTTGTTGACGCCAATAATTGTAATGGTCACAGTGGCTGTGTCTGTCCCGCCGTTGTCATCCTCAATAGTGTATGTGAAACTGTCTGTCGCGGTTTCAGAAGCCGCCAGCCAGTCGAAGGCATTATTGGGATCATAGTCAAAGGTTCCATCAACGTTTACGGTCAGATGAGCCCCTGAAGGTAATGCGACAAGAAAACCGATCGTAGCGGCTCCATTGACTTCAATAACATCGAACGTGTCTGTGTTGTCAATATCGCTGTCGATGCCATTTCCATTATCTGCGAACAGGTCTCCGTTGGGTGGGGTATCTTCATCTGTTTGCAGTGTATCAGCTGTCGCAACGGGAGGATCATTTACACCTGTAATGGTGACGGTCACAGTACCAGTAGAGGTTTCTCCATTTTCATCTTCCAGGAGATAAGTAAACGTGTCTGTTGCGGTTTGACCATTATAGAAAGTATCGAAATTCCCGGTGGGATCGTAATTGATTGTTCCATCCGCATTCAGTGTCAATGTGGCACCGCCGGCAGATGTCGGGCTGGTGAAGCCGATCACCTTCAGGTTCGCATCATCACCATCAGGGTCAGAATCGTTTCCTAAGACGTCAATGTTGGGGAGGGGGGTATCTTCGTCCGTTGCAACATCATCATGACCAGCGACCGGCAACAAATTTTCTGAAACCACCAGGGTCACATTGGCTGTGGCTGTGTCACCAAAACCATCTTCAATCGTATAGGTAAAGCTGTCAGTGGCAGTCGTGACGCCGGTTATTGTTGCATAATCTGTTCTCGTACTTGGGTCATAAGTAAAGTCACCATCAGCATGCAGTGTCAACTTTGCACCGGAGTCTAATGTGATTTCGGTTCCCATATCCCCGGCTTGACCGTTGACTTGTGAGACGCTGAAAGTATCACTGGTGTCCGGGTCACTGTCAGCACCACTTCCGTTATCCGTCAGTACGCTAGCGTTTAAGACCAGATTTTTCACGATTCCGAATGCATCATTATTTGCAGTCGGGGGATCATTCACGCCGGTGATTGTAATCGTAGCGGTTTGTGAAACGGAGCCCCCATTCCCGTCAATGACATCATAGGAATAAACGATGTCAACAGATTCGCCTTCTGCCAGTGAACTGTAGGAAGCTGGGTCAATCTCCAGTGAGTTACCATTGATTGTGACTCCACTATTGTCAACACTGACCAGAGTCAGATTACTGACACTTAATGTGTCTGTCGTATCCGGATCGCTGGCATTGGCCAGGAGATCCAGGGTGAACACGGCATCGTCTTCCGTCATCGAGACAGTCACCTCAGATGAAACGGCAGGAGCATCATTGACACCATCTATAGTGATGGAGACGCTGGCTGTAGCAGTGCCGCCATTTCCATCGTTGATCGTATAAAAGAAGCTGTCGAGGCCAGTATCAGATTCGGCCAGACTTTCGAAGGCACCGTTGGGATCATAGTTATAGGTACCATCAGCGTTGACTGTCAGGATGGCGCCGGAGTTCAATGTGATCGGTGTCCCAATAATTGTATTGCCGTTACTGGTAGCAATCCCATTCAGGTGTGTCACAACGAGGACATCATTCGGGTCGGCATCACTGTCGGCACCGTTGAGGTTATCCGCGAAGAGGTCACCGCTGCCAGCTGCATTTTCATCGACTGAAATTTCATCACTGTTAGCGTCCGGGATATGATTGATACCGGTCACAGTGACAGTGACGGTTCCCAGCGATTGTCGTCCGTCTTGATCCTCCAGGGTATAGGTGAATGTGTCTGTGATGGTTTCACCGGCAGACAGATAATTCAGGATGCCTGCAGGATCATAGTTGATCGTATTGCCTGACACAGACAATGTGGCACCGAGTGACGATGTCGAAGCAGGTAACCCGGCAAGAGTCAGAGTTGCGTTATTACCGCTATCATCGATGTCGTTAGATAACACATCAATATTGTTAAGCGGTACATCTTCCGTAGTGGCGACAGCATCCGGGTTTGCAATCGGTATCGGATTATCGGAGAGATTCAATGTGACGGTCGCTGTGTCAAAGCCACCGTTTCCATCACTGATCTGATAAGTAAATGTTTCAGTATCAGTACCTGATAGACTATCGAACTGGCCATTAGGATCATAGATAAATGTTCCATCAGAGTTGACTTGCAATAAGGCACCAGAGGCCAATGTGATCTGGCTACCCACACTTCCAGACACGCCGTTGACTTCTGAAACAATCAGTGTGTCAGTGGTGTCAGTATCGCTGTCAGCTCCATTTCCATTATTCGGGAAGATGTTACCAGTAAAGGTGCCTGTGTTATTTACGTCAAATGCATCGTCCTGAGCCACGGGATCGTTATTGACGCCATTAATTGTGATGGTCACAGTGGCTGTATCTGTCCCGCCGTTGTCATCATCGATGGTGTATGTGAACGAATCGGTAGCAGTTTCAGAAACGGCCAGCCAGTCGAAAGCACCATTGGGATCATAGGTAAATGTTCCATCAGCGTTTACGGTCAGCTGAGCTCCTGAAGGTAATGCGACAGGAGAACCGATCGTAGCGGCTCCATTGACTTCGGTTACAGTCAGGATATCGCTGGAATCCGGGTCGCTGTCAATTCCTCCGCCATTATCAGTTGACAGTAAGTTACCTCCGGCTGTGAGATCCTCATCGGTTGAAAACGAATTTGAAGTGGGAAGGGCTTCATCAACGGGATCGGGAGCGAAGTTGAGTCTCAACTCATAGACACCATCTGTGTAACCGTTATCGCCGGAGTTCTCGATTTCCGGATTGTAATTATCGTTGCCGGTGCTGGTTACCCCAATGAAGTAGATCCCCGCAGCTAAATTCAGTTCCAGTAAAGAGTCATTACTGAAGTAGTCGTCGTTACGGGCGATGACGTTATGATCTTCGTCAAACAGTGTCAGCACACTGTTCAGGATGCTGGAATTTTGAAGACGTTCGGCGAAGATCTCGGCACGAAACGTACCCGATTCGTCCAGATTGAATTCGTATAAATCGATATCATTGCCATCGTTGCGGAATAGTCTGAGCAAATGGTCGATATCATAATCACCCGGATAGACAAGTTGTCCCGGATCTTGAGGAAGATAATTTCCTGGATTATCAGGATCCCCACCCATCAGAGACGGAAGGAGATCATAAGCATGCCCGAGACCGAGTGCGTGCCCGATCTCGTGGAAGGCGGTATCCATCCAGGTCCCACCATAGACGTTATCTTCGGGGAGTTGATAGTCAGTAGCGTCTATAACGAGTGTACCGTTTTTGTATCCCCCTGGAGGAGCCAGACCGCTAACACCTTCCGGACCAACGGGAATGCCAGGTTTAAGGGCACGCAAGTCTCCGGTGGCAACAGTCAGTCCCCGGTCAGCCGATTCGACAAACTCAATCCCGGTGTAATAGGCATAGATTTCAAATATTTCGCGAGCGCGTTGTTTCTGTTCCTCTGTGATCGCATTATATAACGGATTTCCTTGTGCATCGAAGCCATAGTCATCGCGGAAATTGTAATAAGCGACATCGATGGCTCCCGAAATAACGGGGTTGGTACCACTGACATCAATATGGGAATCCAGAGTCGCAGGTAAATCTCTGTGGCCGGGTTCATCTCTGCCACCTGCCAGGGGAGGCAGGCCGATTCCCTGTGGTTGAATTTCAGAAGTGATCACAAACTCTTCTGATCCGGGATTCCAGTCAAAGGGAACATCCACGATGGGGTCATTCGCGGTTGGATTAAGGGTTGTCGCTGTATCAAAGGATGAATTCTGATCCGGAATGTTTTCTACACTCAACAACTTGTCATTGGTTGTGTCGAAGAAGTAGGGGGTATTACCCGTTCCCATTGCTACTGTATTCAGGTTTCCGAGTTGGGCATCAGTTGCTACAACTCCAGAAGCATCAACTGGAGTAGTTCCACTACCGGCGATGACTTCTACGATACGGTCTTCACGAGCGGCAGTGGGGTCAAATCGGACGATGAAACCTCCTGAGTCAGAATAAATCAGATAGCCATCGGCATCGAAGGTAAAGTCAGTTATGTTTGACGCATCAATCAACTCATCTACAGGTTTCGTATTATCTCCCGCGATGGGATCGCCGGTTTGAATAGAAGTCAGAGTACCATTGCCATTACTGGAACCATTGCCAGTGATTAGCTCAAAATCTTGAGTTCCATCGGATTTGTAAACTAACTGAACGATGCCGGGGTAGATATCAGAGTAGGAGCTGTATAATGAAAGCGGTAATGTTGACGTAGTGGCAAAATACAGATTCCCTAAGGCATCAGTCTCTAAATCTGTGATTCCAAGGTGGATATTATCTGCAAGTTCAATGTCAACGAATGTTGGAATTGCACCCAGAATCAGTCCGGAAGCGTGATCTATCCGAAACAGATAACTGGCATCGGTATTGACTCCGGTATCATGGACATAAATATTTCCGTTGATATCAACCGTCAATTGTGATGGTGAATCAAGTACAAGATCTGTGGGGACGTCCCCAAAATCGGGTATTGTGTCTATTGTTTCTGTCGTACCGCCGCCGGCGATCAGAGTGGCCTGCTGTGTGACAGCGTCGATTTTCCAAACAAAGCTGTCAGCAGCCACAAACAGATTGCCGGCTGTATCCAGCGCCAGATCTCGAATCTCTATGAGACCCAGGCCACTGCCAATGATGCTGATTTCATTGGATGCATGGTCAACGCGAAGAATCTGATCTGGGTCGCCATCATTGTAGATAAAGTAATAGTTTCCAGCGCCATCGACGACGAGACTTGTGATATCAGCATTCAGTTCCAGGTTTGAAATCGATAATCCGTCAGAAGGTGCGGTAGAGCCGGAGCCCGAGAGGATTGAAATCGTTTCATTGTCGATGTCCAGAGTAGTGTAGGTGTCTATGTCTGTATCGTCTAAGGGCGTATCAGAAACACCGACACGCAGTCGATAATTATGCCCGGCAACCAGTGACGTGGACAGTTTCAGTACAGTCACGTCCGATAGCGCATCATAAGTGGCAGTATAACTGGTCGTCACCAGTGGAGAATTGTTATTATTATAGGTATCAATAATCTGGTAAAAGCGGGGATCATTTGCCAGGTCCGGATTCAGGTCGTCATCATTGAAATAGACCAGGATCTGGTCATCGCGGGCCACCAGATTGCCATCTGCTCTAGAGAATCCGGGATCGGCAGGATTGGTCAGAGAAAATGAGATCGCAGGTGTGAATGAATCACCTGAGATCGTCAGGTCTGTCCCACTTTGTGAAATCGTCGCATAGCCACCAGTTGCCAGAAGGGAATTATTAAAGGCTTCCAGGATGCTTGAAGCGACTTGAGATTCCGAATCTGTAGCTGCATACGCTACCTGGAGATTGTTCGCATCATTCAAACCGCCACCGTTCAGGTCCATCTCAAAAGTCACAGAAGCGCCACCCACAGTGATGGTGAAAGTGTCTCCATCCTGCAGAGCACTCACGTCACCTACAGACAGAACCTGTTCGCGTAAAACCGGCTGAGCGACGACGGCGACAACTTTCGCTCCCAGATCGAGTTCGAAGTTGATGATCTGATCGGCACCGTTCCGGGTTCCATCATCGGTAAAGTCCTGGAAGGCATCACCATTCAGATTGACTAACGGATCATTGCCAGTTCCGAAAATTGTGATCTGGTAATGATCATCGGGCAATGCTGAGGCAAAGCGGACAATCACTTCGTTGGGGTTGTCACCAATGCCCACATAGCCGGGCTCAATAGGTACATCACTACCACTGCGGACAATTTGAATGCCTCCCAGTGAAGTGGGGTCGATCTCTTGACCGGGTGAAAATACAAAGGTCAGTTCCTGCGGCGCTTCGTGATAGACCTCTCCGTCTGTGAGAGAGAGGTCGATATTCGGCTCGATATTGACCAGAGAAGCGCCCGCTAACAGCGTACGGTCTTCCAACTGCTCGGCAGTGGAATAGGAGCTGACATAGTTTTTAATCTTATTTCGGCTTTGGCGTTTTCTTTGACCTCTGCGCAGGCAGTTAAACAAAGATATCGATCTGCGAAATGATGACACGAAGGATGGAGGGCCCACAACCATAGTTTCAGTCTCTCTAGCAAATTGAAGAAAGAATCAAGAGAATTTGATTCTAGATATTATTGATTAGCCAAAAATGTAATCCAGTTTTTTAGATAGTTAAAAATAAAATTGGGATATGAGGATTATTTTAATAGAAGGGATTAATCCGGTTATTTCAGTATTATTAAATAACCTAAATTAGCCAAAGTTAGTAGTCAATGAAAATCTCCTCAGATAAACGTTTATATCTCTAAAAACAATTTTCGTGATTAGTCGGGTCACTCACTCAAGTAAGACAAAATCATAATTCAAAAAACGGAAGCGATAACCTCAGCGCGTTTTCTACTTTCCTTTTGCGTCGTGTCTCCATAAACTACGAATCTCAGGCGGTCGTAAGTGTTTTGAATTAAATGTCTTCTGTAATTAAAGAGATCCATGACTAAACCACTGATCGTAATCAACGTGGTCGGTTTGACCCAGGAAATGCTGGGGGACCGTACTCCTCATTTGACGAAACTGGCAAATGAAGGGTTTTCCAGGTCCATGGGAACGATACTGCCAGCCGTCACCTGTTCGGCTCAATCAACCTTGTTAACAGGTTTGATGCCACGTGATCATGGGATTGTGGCGAATGGCTGGTATGTCCGTGATCTCGCTGAGGTCATGTTCTGGAAACAGTCAAACAGACTCGTCCAGGGTGAAAAAATCTTTGAAACCGCAAAACGTCGCGACCCGGCATATACCACCGCGAAGATGTTCTGGTGGTACAACATGTATGCGCCGGTGGACTGGTCAGTCACTCCGCGCCCCAGTTATCCAGCGGATGGGCGAAAAGTCTTTGATTCCTATAGCCAACCGGAAGGTCTGAAAGACGAATTGCAGTCAGATCTGGGCGTATTCCCGCTGCTACGTTTCTGGGGGCCGGGAGCGGATATCACCAGCTCCCGCTGGATTGTTGATGCCTCGATCAAAGTGTTTCAGGAGAAAAAACCAAATCTCACTTTAGTATATCTGCCACATCTCGACTATAACCTGCAACGTCTGGGGGCCAGTGATCCTGCCATCGACCAGGATATTCGCGAAATCGATCAGGAAGCAGGTCGTCTGATAGAAGCAGGACAAAAAGCAGGCGCCGAGATTGTTGTCCTCTCTGAATATGCCATTACCGATGTTTCCAGGCCAGTTCATCTCAATCGAATTCTGAGAGAGCAGGGATGGCTGAAAGTCAGAAAAGAAGCGCTAGGCTGGGAAACGATGGACTGCGGCGCCTCCGAGGCGTTTGCGGTTGCTGACCACCAGATCGCCCATGTTTACGTACAACGACCTGAGAAAATCTCCGCTGTCAAATCGCTGCTTGAGAAAACTGAAGGTGTTGAAATGGTCCTCGATCGCAGTCAGCAGGCTGAGTTTGGCATCGACCATGAACGCGCGGGAGAACTGGTCGTAATTGCAGCACCAGGGGCCTGGTTTACCTATTACTTCTGGTTGGATGACTCATTGGCGCCCGATTATGCCCGTACAGTCGACATTCATCGTAAGCCGGGATACGACCCGGTCGAACTGTTTGTTGATCCGACGATCAAGTTTCCCAAATTGCGAATCGCACGTCGGCTGGCCAGAAAAATCCTGGGCTTTCGTTACTATATGGATCTGACCAGTCTCGATGCCTCTCTCGTCAAAGGCAGTCATGGTCGCTTGCCACTCCCCGGGAAAGAAGAAGCTGAAGCCCCTCTGTTTATCTGCTCCTCCAAAGCGATTGAGCGAGATGAAATTCCGATGACAGCGGTCAAAGAAATGTTGCTGGAGCTGCAGTTTGGCAAATAATATCAGGCTCTGGTAAGTCAAATTTTAGACAGTAATTACGCTGATCGATTTTCGAGTACCTGCAGTCGAAAAAACTTTAGCCCCAGCCTTAATAAATGCCCCAGCTTCACAAAATCGGCATTGACTCAATATAGCGTTCTGATGATGATTCCGCAGCCTGTGGTAGCAGCAAATTGCATTTACAGATCTGGACTTAAATCAACATCTGAAACACCCGCATTTATGTCATATCATTTAATCAACACTATTCAAAAATTAGGCCATCCTAAAATTCTGGTTTTGGGCGATTTAATTCTGGATCGCTATACCTGGGGAAACGCAGAACGCATCAGTCAGGAAGCACCTGTCATCCTGTTGCGTGAAGATACTCAGGAAGTTCGGCTGGGGGGGGCAGCGAATGTGGCCAACATGCTGATTGGACTGGAAGCGGAAGTGACCATGGCCGGCGTAACAGGAATTGACCTGGATGGGGTCGTGATCAAAGAGGCGCTCGAAGAATGTGGCGTGAACTGTTCCGCCGTGATTGCTGACCCAAGTCGACCGACTACCGTGAAACAGCGTTTCATGGGGAGAGCTCAACAGAGACATCCGCATCAGATCCTGCGGGTTGATCGTGAAGTGAACACACCACTCGATCAATCAACATCGGAATCTTTGCTGAATACCCTGCTGCCTCTGATTCCGGAACAGCAGGCGATTCTGATCAGTGATTATGCCAAAGGCGTCTGCACGCCAGATGTTTTAGACATCATCATTAATGCAGCTCGTACGGCAAATGTCCCTGTAATTGTTGATCCTTGTCCGGGTCAGGATTACCGAATGTATTCTGGCGCGACAGCCATCACACCTAACCGGCTTGAAACGTCGTGTGCCGTGGGATTTGATGTGAAAAACAAGGAAGATGCATTTCGAGCAGGCAGGCAGCTATGTCGCGATTTGAATCTCGATTTTGTATTTGTCACTCTGGACAGCGATGGCATCGCCTTAACTCAGGCAGACGGTGCAAGCGAGTTGCTGCCGACACGCAAACGCGAAGTCTATGACATCACCGGTGCTGGAGATATGGTGCTGGCTACGATCGGGGTCGGTTGTGCCGCGGGGATTGCCCCTGACGACCTGGCGCGTCTGGCAAATGTTGCCGGGGGTCTGGAAGTGGAACAAATTGGCGTTGTCACGATCAGCCGCGAAGAAATGCTGGCAGATCTCCTGATGGGATCTCGCGTGACCAGTGAAAAAATATTGCCGCTGGAAGAATTACAACGACACGTGGGGGCTCGTCAAAAGCTGGGACAGAAAGTCGTTTTGACCAATGGTTGTTTCGATGTGATGCATGTAGGCCATGTTTCTTATCTCGAACAGGCAGCAGCCGAAGGAGATTGTCTGATTGTCGCCGTCAACAGTGATGACAGCGTCCGCTCTCTCAATAAAGGCCCGGACCGTCCTATTTTCGGTCAGGATCATCGCGCTTCCATGCTGGCTGCTCTGGAAGGTATCGATTACGTGGTCATCTTCGGTGAATCCACTCCCTGCGAACTCATCAGCGTTCTGAAGCCGGACCTGCTGGTGAAAGGTGGGACTTACCAGAAGGAAGAAATCGTCGGGTGGGAAATGGTCGAATCCTATGGCGGGGAGGTTAAAGCGCTGGGGATTACCCCTGGTATCTCAACCACGCAAGTACTCGGAATGATTCGCAGCAGTCAGGAAAGTGAAAGCATTTCGACAACCAGAAACTTTCCCATTGAACTTCCGAAACGAAAAGCCGGATGAAAATAGCAGTCTTTTTACCGAATTGGATCGGAGACGCCGTGATGGCGACTCCTGCACTACGGGCGATTCGACAGGAGTTTTCCGATGCAGAGATCGTCTCCATTCAAAGGCCTTACGTGGCGGATGTGTTGGACGGTTTGACTCTGGTCGATCGATCCATTTCCTGGAAAAGTGGCGAAAAACTGACTTCGCAACTTCGGTTTCTACAGCAGCTCCGAAGCGAGCATTTTGATCTGGCTGTCCTGTTCCCTAATTCGTTTCGTAGTGCCAGCCTGGCTTTTCTGGCTGGTATTTCCAGGCGGGTAGGAATCAATCGTGACTATCGACGCTGGTTGTTAACCGACCCGCTACCTGCGGGTGAGCGACAGATACCACACCCGGCCATTGATGAATATCTGAAAATAGCCGCGCATGTGCTGGGCAGAGAAAGTTCTGAGCTTCCCGCAGAATCAGGAATGTCGCGTGCAATGGAACTCGCGTTGACAGATCAGGATCGTCGTCGCTGGAATTCGTTCTGGAACAAACAGTCTGCTGAATTCAAAAGCAGGCCACTGATCTGCTTGAATCCAGGCGGCGCATTCGGCGCTGCCAAGCACTGGCCGACTGCCCATTTTGCAGCGCTGGCTCGACAGATTGCCACAGAGATGAAACGGTCGGTCTTAGTCGTTTGTGGTCCCGCCGAAAAAGAAGAAGCGATCCAGATTGTAGAACAGGCCAATCATCCGTTCGTTACGTCTCTGGCTGGAGAACCTCTGCATCTGGGACTGACTAAGGCTGCCATTCAACAAGCCGAATTGCTGGTGACCACTGATTCAGGTCCTAGACATTTTGCCGCGCCGTTCCAGGTGCCAGCAGTGACTCTATTTGGTCCCACACATCAGATGTGGAGCGAAACGTTTTACGATCGCAGCCTGCCTGTGCAGCTGGATCTGGATTGTGGCCCCTGTCAACAGCGGGTCTGCCCTTTGGGGCATCACCGTTGTATGAAAGAACTGGGAGCAGATCAGGTCTTTCAGGCAGTGATTTCGTTGCTGGATCAACAACAGCGAAATGCAGCTTGAATCAGATTTAAGCTGCCCAGGATGTTTTCTGGCCGACCAATGAACCCTCTTGCTGGGATGCCCCCAACTCATTTGCGCTGGCGCGACTCTCAACATAGACGACCTGCCAGACCATCAGTGGGATGATACCCAATGGCAGAATCGCAGGTGACCAGGCAGCGAGGGGCAACAATAATCGTTCGATGCCACCAGTCCCCAGTGGAATCAGCATCAGCCAGGCGACCACTGCCAGCATCCGATGGCAGTGTTCTTTAAAACTGACAATCAACGCCCAGCTGGCGATGGGGGCCGCCAGGAGGAACGTCAGTCGCTCGGTTCCCGGTCCGACCAGTAACTGCCAGCAGACCCAGGTCGTGAGCACACCGGTAAAATAGGTTTGCTTGAAATCGGATAATTTCGACAGCCTGAGGCACCAGAGTAGAGCCAGGCCGGCCATACCCAGCTGCAGCAGCGTATAAACGCGATCATCCACATAGGTGCCGAATTGTTCGGCGATGGTGTAGGCATCACGTAATCCACCCTGTCTGAGAGTACGGTAAGGCCCCGTTAGCAATCCATACCAATTCTGGTATTGCTGCGCGACTACGGGTAGGGGACGTGTTAAAAAAGGGGGAATCGCCAGCAGCGCACCCGCGGCAGCAAAACGTGCGGAAAGTTGCCAGGGAAAACGCGCCATCAGCAGCAAAGCCAGGGCAACTGGCCAGAGTTTAATATGCATGGCAGCTGCGAGCAGGAAGGCAGCAACCCACCAGCGTTCTTTTTTCAGTGAAACGACAGCGAACACTGCCAGTGCAAAAACCAGAGAATTACTCTGTGCAGACCAGATCGCCCGCGTGCAGCCCGCCAGGCTGAGGATCAGAAAACTGGCTTCCTGAAACCGGGTCCAGTTCCCGGGAAAGATTTCTTTCACAAGTAACCGTAGCGCAAGTACCAGCAGTGAAATGTTCAAAGCCGTCCAGAGAATACCACCCAGTGAGGCAGGCAAGATCGCAAAGGTGGAAAATGCGACTGCGAAAGTGGGGCTGTAGCGAAATCCCGTTTTATAAACTTCGTTATCGTACAGATTCCGGTCTGCCCACCAGTTAATAGACGAGTCTGCAAAACAGGGGTAAACCGATTTATTTTCCGGTTGTACAACGAATTTGATACTGACAGCGATCCACAGCACGGCCCATAAAATCAATGCGCGTTTCAGCCAGATGACCCCCGATGATTCTTCGACCAGGGGGGATTTGAAAAACAGTGGATTCTGTGAGGATTGATTCATGTCAGACCTGGGAAGTAGGTGTCTTACATGTAAAGACAGCAGGATGGGGCTGAAAGCAATACGACCCGTGCTTTTAAGACTTTTTGCGAATCAGGGCAAGGTCAATCAGTCTGACTGAGACTGCGATCTTGAGGCGATCAGGCTTTTTCTTAACAATTGAAAAAAATGCCGTCGTTCTTTACCGCTTAGCCGTCCCAATGCTGAGCGTATACAAATGATTTGAAGCGAGAGGGGGACCGCACGTTCTTCATTCAACGGTTGAATCGCCAGTCGATCCAGCATGCAGACGAGCGCGTTAGAGACCGAGTAACTACTGCGAATGCCCACGGGATCAATCAGCCAGAGTGAAAGTGCAGCGGCATTCTGGTCGGTCTGTTTCACCACTACATTTTCCAGTTTCAGATCACGATGACGTAATCCCGCTTGCGCCAAACGTCTGACGATTTTGCCCAGTTCTCTGGCAAGTTCATACAGCAGGTCATGAGATCCGGGGAGATCGGATTTCAGCAGATCATGGGCGGTTGAACCTTCAATATACGGCATTTCCAGTTGATAGAAGGAACCTGCCCGATAAACGGGTGTCGCGGGCTGCGGTGTATTGACTCCCGCCTTGAGTAACTTCCAGGCGCCTGTCAGTTGTCGGTCCGGTTGAGACTGTTTGAAGAATGATTTCCAGCGGAGCTGCCAGCTGACCGGCCAGCGCTTGAGGGTAGTCAAACCACGTCCCGGTATTTCCAGCAGCCATACGGAACGTAAGTCTTCTTCTTTCAGACAGCGAATTGTCGTATAAGGGGTACTCTGATCGAACAGTTGGAAGCAGGGACTCGATTGAGGATGGGAATCAGACAATTTCAACGTGGCTTTTCATGATTTTGACGATTGCTCTTTTCGAGACAGTAAATTCCTGCCAAACTCTCGGCAATCTTTCAGTAAACAAGTCAATAGATCATAATAACCTGAGTCAGTCAGGTACCTTCTTTTAACAGGAACGCGTGCGGTTGACAATCTTGAAAATTGTTCGACTCTCCTGTGAAACGTGACTCGTTCTTAACTTAAGTAGTATCAAAGTCAGCTTTATGTCGTTATCGATTATCGT
Source organism: Gimesia algae (assembly GCF_007746795.1). Lineage (NCBI taxonomy): Bacteria > Pseudomonadati > Planctomycetota > Planctomycetia > Planctomycetales > Planctomycetaceae > Gimesia > Gimesia algae. Next base: position 3,688,636 of record NZ_CP036343.1, on the reverse strand, counting down.
CATCGTCAAAAACGAAGAATCATTCATTCGTGAATGTCTTGCATCGGTTGCCTGGGCAGACGAAATTATCGTCCTGGATTCCGGTAGCACCGACAAGACGGTTGCCATCTGCCGCGAATATACAGACAAAGTCTATGAAACAGACTGGCCTGGATTTGGTCCACAGAAAAATCGTGCTCTGGAGTATGCGACTAAAGACTGGGTACTCTCTATCGATGCAGATGAACGCATTTCTTATGATCTGCAAACTGAGATCAAACGTGTCATTCAGATGCCCGCCCGCTTTGATGCCTATACGATGCCTCGTCGGTCTAATTACTGTGGTCGCTATATGAAACATAGTGGCTGGTGGCCTGATCGGGTAGTGCGTCTCTTTCGGCGGGGAAAAGCCAGCTTCAGTGATGATCTGGTGCATGAGAGAATCATCGTCGCAGGCAAAACCGGAAAACTTCGGGAACCGATTATCCATGAATCGTTACTCACACTGGAACAGATCCTCAACACGATGAATTCCTATTCAACAGCCAGTGCCAAAATGCTGGCAGATGAGAATCAGCAGGCGGGACTCTGTAAAGCGGTCTTGCATGGAATGTGGACGTTCATTCGGACCTACTTCCTCCGCGCCGGTTTTCTGGATGGAAAAGAAGGCTTCATGCTGGCCATTTCTAATGCCGAGGGAACCTATTATCGCTATCTGAAACTCATGGTCATCAATAAAGAGAGTCAGAAGGAACTCTGATCAGTTCATGCCGGGAACCGCAGTCATCATCACGACCTATAACTGGCCTGCTGCTCTGGAAGCAGTGCTTACCGGTTATTTATCGCAATTTCATACTCCCGATGAATTGATCATTGCCGACGATGGATCGACTGACGAGACGCGTGAAGTAGTAGACGGTTTTCGTAGTCGGGCACCGTTTCCGGTAAAACATGTCTGGCATGCTGACCAGGGGTTTCGAGCCGGTGCCATTCGCAACCGGGCGATTCAGGTTGCAGAGGCAGACTATCTTATCTTTACCGATGGCGATTGCATCCCCGCTCCCAGATTTTTAGAGGCCCATGCACGACTTGCTGAAACAGGCTGGTTCCTGTCCGGGAATCGCGTCCTGCTTTCCGAAACTTTTTCACGGGACATGCTTGAGCAAAAAATTCCCGTCGACAGATGGTCGTGGGGAGACTGGTTGAATTCGCGTCGTCTCAAGCAGATAAATCGTCTTTCACCGTTGTTCCGGCTTCCACTGGGAGCCTGGTATCGGCATCGGCTGGCACGGCAGTGGGAAGGTGCAAAAACCTGTAATCTGTCCGCGTGGAAACAGGATTTGCTGGCTGTGAATGGATTTGATGAAGATTACACGGGCTGGGGAATGGAAGACTCGGATTTGGTACTGCGTTTAATCAGAAATGGAGTCTTTCACAAAGATGCTCGCTTTGCGGCAGCTGTATTTCATATCTGGCATCAGGAGAACTCCCGGGATCAACTGGAAGAGAATCAACGCCGTCTGCAGCAGTTGATCGATACGGATCGCATTCAGGCTCGTATCGGCATTGAACAGGCGCAGTCAGCTTGAGTGGATCATCCAGCTAGACTGTGTCCGGTTTTATTGTAGCGCCTCCAGGGGCATTTGGACCGACTATAATAGATTGAGAGACGCTCTGGTTAAATGTAATGCGCACTAAGGATTGCAACGTCTTACTCTTTGCGGAAAATCTCTACAAAAAACGCGCCACGAGACACTCCATTTCCTTCGTCCAGCCAGGTTTGCAACTTTTTCTGGCCTCGTGTCAGGTCAACTTGAAATGTGGTCGACAAATCACCTTCTGAAACGGCCTGTTCCCGTTTCAAGTCACCAATTTGAATCCGGGCGGTTCCTTTTTTTAAAGGATGATGGGCTGATTCCGGACGACAGCGCAATGTGATTTCATAAGTGCCCGGTTCAGCGATCTCCACGACCCAGAACCCATTCGCTACGGGGTTTTTGGCAATCAACTGATGATTCCAGGGAACCTGTTCAATCGGGGCATGCCAGTCGTGGCAGGTCAGATGTGCCGGGTTTTCGAAGCGGGATCCAATGCCGATCGTGACGTACCGACTGAAAACGGGTGTCAAACTGCTCCACCATTTTTCGTATTCTGCTGACAGATATTTGACCACACCTGCATATTCCGCTGCGACGTTTTTCGTCTGACCAGGATCGTTCAGAATGTCATACAGCTCCTTTTCATTGACCAGGCGCCAGCGTTCGCTCATGACAGAGGATTTGCGCCATTTTTCAGGTGTTTCAATCCGTTGCGAATGTACAATCAGAGTTCTGTTTCGTAATGCGTCTTTATTACCAGTTAAAATCGGGACGAGGCTCGTGCCATCCAGTTTCAGTTCGCTGGAAATGGTCAAGTCACAGAGCTCAGCCAGTGTCGGAAGAATATCGATGTGAGCTGTCAACTGGTTGATGTTTTTTCCACCGGTCAGACCTCCTCCAGGCCAATAAAAAAAACAGGGGACTCGGTGCCCACCATCGTATTCAGAACCTTTCATGCCACGCATGCCGGCATTAAACCCAGGCCAGGTTTCCAGGGTGATTGGTTTTCCTTTGGAAAGTCGCCTTTGCTGTTTTTTACTCAGGTCTCTGGGGTTCGGGCGTTGCATACCTGCAGCGGTGCCATTGTCGGTCATGAAAATCAGAATGGTATCTTTTTCCAGCCCGGACTCTTTCAGGTAGCGGAGCAGGCGTCCCATATTTTCATCAATATTGGTGATCATGCCATAAAAGGCCGCCATTTTTTTCGGAACTTCTTTATCCTCATACGGATCACTGTACTGGGGATCAACCAGATAAGGGCTATGCGGCGCATTGGTAGATAGGTATGCAAAAAATGGTTTTGTCTTGTCTGCTTCGATAAATTTCAACGCTTCATCAAACCAGATATCAGTGCAATATCCCTGAAACTTCTCCGGCTTCCCATTACGCAGGTAAGTGTCGCTGAAATAATCATTCTGCCAGTCATCGGGGGTTTGGCCGACACCTCCGCCTCCATGCTGGACGACCGTTTCAAATCCCTGATCCTGAGGTCTCAATGGATAGTTATCTCCCAGATGCCATTTCCCGAAGAGGCCTGTTCGGTAGCCGTTGCTTTTGAAGACTTCCGCCAGTGTGACTTCATTCGTGTCCATGAGAGAACGGCCCATGATGGTATGCCAGACACCGGTCCGCGTCGAATAACGGCCGGTCATTAAGGCAGAGCGCGTTGGGGCGCAGGTCGGATCGACGTGGAAATTCGTCAATCGCAGACTCTTCTGATACAATTGATCCAGATTTGGCGTTTTGATCATCTGGTTGCCATGTGCGGCAATATCTCCGTACCCCTGATCATCGGTGATGACCAGAATTATGTTCGGTTTTCCAGATTCAGGAGTGTCTGCCGGGCAATCCTTCAGGCTGATCAATAAGATCAGAATGCAGGTCAATAGGTGCAGAATGGGTCGCATAGCCTACTCGTCAAAGTGTTGATGACTCAGAAATTATTACAGATATAAATCGATTTTTGTACTTAGTTTTCCTAGTCCAGTTTAACTACCCCACTCAGGGAAAGGTAGTAATATTTTAACTTGTCTTAGATTTATACTGACGCAACAGGGGCTCCGTTGGTTGTTCCCAGACCAATTTCAGCAGAAATGCAAAAGACGCAGGCTGAGATCCTTCTGACTGATCAATTCCTTTTGATTCGGGACTTCGCTATGATGTGCCAGAATCCGTGGAATATCTTGAAATAGAGGTGCGGATCTACTGTCGGATAAAATATTTCAACATCATTTAATTATTGAAAAGAACCATGGAAGCCGGAATTGTTGGCCTGCCGAATGTAGGTAAATCTACGTTATTTAATGCATTAACTGCTGCGGGAATTGCAAGTGAAAACTATCCCTTCTGTACGATTGAGCCCAATGTGGGGATTGTCAATGTGCCAGATCCGCGGTTGGAAAAAATTCATCACTATATCCCTACAGACAAGGTGATCCCTGCTATTTTAAGGCTGGTGGACATTGCGGGGATTGTGCGGGGCGCTTCTGAGGGAGAAGGGCTCGGTAACAAATTCCTCTCGCATATTCGCAATGTGGATGCGATTCTCCATGTCGTGCGGTGTTTTGAAAACGGCGACGTGATCCACGTCGAGGGGAAAGTCGACCCGATCAGCGATATCGAAACGATCGATATTGAATTGATGCTGGCTGACATGCAGAGCGTCGAATCTGCAAAACAGAAAGCAGCGAAAACTGCCCGGTCAGGAAATGCGGAAGCCAAGTCGCGACTGGCCGTACTCGAGGTATGTGCAGCACGCCTGGCAGAAGAAAAACCTTTACGCGGTCTTTCGTTCGATAATCCGGATCAGCAGAAAATCTTCAAAGGTTATCAGTTTCTGACTGCCAAGCCGGTTCTTTATCTGGCAAATGTTGATGAAGATGATCTTCAAGGTGAAGGCGAACTCGTCCAGCGTGTGCGTCAACGTGCTGCGGAAGAAGGGGGTGAAGTCGTTGTCGTCTGTGGTCGACTGGAAGCAGAAATCGCGGAGTTGGATGAAGCAGATCAGAAGGAAATGCTGGAGAGTGTCGGACTGGAAGAACCGGCGCTGGCTTTCGTCGCCCGGGCGGCTTACCACACGCTGGGACTCCAGAGTTACTTTACCGCCGGGAAGATTGAAATCCGTGCCTGGACCATCCCCATTGGCGCCACCGGACCACAGGCCGCCGGAGTCATACATACTGATTTTGAGCGAGGTTTTATCCGGGCGGAAATCTTTTCGGTCTTTGATCTGGAAGAATATCACACGGAAAAGGCAATCCGTGAAGCCGGTAAGTTGCGCGTAGAAGGCAAAGAGTATGTGATGAAAGACGGCGATATCTGCCATTTCCTGTTTAATGTGTGAATTGGATCTGAGATAAACCGACTTTCACAGACTTCTTTTATTTTTATGAGAACTCCTGACTGAGCAATGTTGTCTGTATTCAGGTCCGTCCCTGAGTGTCGTCGCATGCTCAGATCGTATTAACCTCTTACATAATTGAATCGAGATTTGCAGTATCATGAGTCTGTTTCGTCCTCAGGTCCAGCAGATGACCGGTTATACACCCGGTGAGCAGCCACAGGAATCTGGCTGGGTTAAACTGAATACCAATGAAAATCCTTATCCGCCTTCGCCGCTCGTGAAAGCAGCGGTTGAACAGGCCCTGGCAGGTCGGTTGAACATTTATCCCGATCCTCTGGCGACGGAATTCAGGAAAGTCGCTGCGGAACTGTTTCAGGTAGATCCCGACTGGGTCCTGCCCGGCAATGGCAGTGATGAAGTTCTGACCATTCTGATGAGAACGTTTGCCGATGCCGGCGATCTGGTTTCTGCTCCCTATCCCAGTTATACTCTTTACGAAACACTGGCGGAAATTCAGGGAGCCCGCTTCGAGAAAATCCAACTCAATCCAGACTGGAGCTGGCCGACCACCCAGGCACAGGAAATTTCAGCGAAGAGCAAAATCCTGTTTGTGCCGAATCCCAATGCTCCCTCTGGAAACCGCTGGTCCGATGAAGAAATTATTTCACTTGTACCTCCACAGGGTGTACTGGTACTCGATGAAGCGTACGGCGATTTTTGTGATCAACCACACAAGGGGGAATTACTCAAATCACAAGCTGGCGAGCGAATCATTGTGACGCGTACGTTGAGTAAGTCGTACAGTCTGGCTGGCATTCGTTTCGGCTTTGCAGTTGCACACCCCGACCTGATCCAGGGAATGCAGAAAGTCAAGGACAGCTACAACTGCAATACCCTGTCACTGGCTGCAGCGCTGGCCGCACTCAAAGACCAGGAGTGGATGCAGGCCAATACGAAAAAAATTCAGACAACCCGCAAACATCTGATGGCTGAGTTGGGAAAACTGGGTTTCGAAACGGTAGACAGTCAGACCAATTTTGTCTGGTGTACTCATCCTGATCAAGAGCATGAGCGCCGCTATCAGGATTTAAAACGTCGCAAGATCCTCGTACGCTACATGAAGTTTGGTCTGACCGCTGGTGTGCTGGATGGCTTGCGAATCACCGTAGGGACCGACCACGAAGTACAGACCGTTCTCAATGCACTGCAAGAGATTGGCTGAATCACTGTTATATCGTGCAAAATTTGACATTTTCCCGGGCACGATTGAAACGGTTATGCAATTCAGGCCGACGGCCCCTCTGCGAATTGACACCAAGTCGGTCTGTTGCTGCGAAGCATTTTTGAGAAAGCCGATCCGGACTGTAAGATTATAGAAATCAACAAGTTGACCTTTATTATATGAGTTCTCTCAAATGAGCCGTAAAGCCTCGATTAAACGTGATACCGCAGAAACCCAGATCGAATTGTCTCTGGAACTGGATGGCAGTGGCCAGTCGGATATTCAGACCGGCGTTGGATTCTTTGACCACATGCTGACTCTGTTGGCGCGTCATGCTTTGTTCGATTTAACCATTAAAGCCAACGGAGATCTGGATGTTGACTATCACCACACGGTGGAAGACGTTGGCATCTGTCTGGGGAAAACACTCTGCGAGGCAGTGGGTGATAAAAAAGGAATCACCCGCTATGGCTCCATTACGCTCCCCATGGAAGAGACTCTGGTCACGACCGCTCTCGATTTAAGCGGTCGTTCCTGGTTTGTGTTCGATGTTCAATTTCCCACAGAAAAAATTGGTCAGTTCGACACGGAACTCGTACGGGAATTCTGGCAGGCATTTGCCTCGAATGGTTTGTTAAACCTGCATCAGGTTCTGCATCATGGTGGTAACAGTCATCACATTTCAGAAGGGCTCTTTAAAGGAACTGCACGCGCTCTCAGACAGGCTGTGGCCATTGATCCGCGTCAGCAGGGAGTTCCTTCATCCAAAGGTGTGTTATAAAATCTCTGCCAGCCTTACCCGTTTTTTAGCTGAAAACAGATGATATAATTCCTGATTTCCTGACTGCATTTTTAGTGCGGATGTCAATGTTCGGTAAGATATCACTGCTGAAAAAAACGAATTTATTTTTCGTGCGCTTTTTCTTCGCATCTATGTTGACTCTCTGAGTAGAAAAGTTAATCTGAGAATTAGCTCTGGTTTGTTGAAGTGATTCGAACTGGATTTCATGTGAGCCAGAAAATTTGACTTCAACGTTTCAGTGCGTTTTTAAATTTAACTTTTGCCATTCCGACTTGGACTGTTTCCAGTCACAGCCTGAATAAACATCGTGGCAAGATCAGTTTCTTTATTTGAGAACTGCATCGATACCATCAACGATGTTCAAACCACTCTTCGCAATCAGATCGTTCTTCCTGTTGGTATTTGGTCGTTGATCAAACATATCCAGGGGCAGCTTCTATCTTCATCGCGGCGAGCTGGCAGGTGCAGATTGATGCAGATTCGGCTTCGGAACGTTGTAGAAATTAAATGAGGAAACTCCCGAAATCACCACTTGTGCCAATACGGATGGCGACTTGGGTTGTTTTGACTGCCGAGATTAATGGCCAGTAAGTGTCAGCGGCAGCCTAGGACTTGATGGCTCTGTACGGATTATGAGTAAGTTGGTTGGTAGTCAAATCTATTGTGATTGAAGCTCACAATTTTCTATTTCGGGAGTTTCCCTTTTTCTCAGGCAGCCGCCTGATTCCCCTCGGTGATTTCATACAGCAGCGCATTTTTCTCTTTCCCGACCAGTTTGATTGCGCCGGTATTACGCAGACAGTATGCCATCTTCTGTGCCAGCCAGCGCGGGATACCGGCTGCTTTGGCCAGATCTTTAGTCTGAAAGGGGACAGGGAGTTTTCCCGGGATTAACTTGAGCAGATCAGCTGCTGTGTTCAACTCGATCTGTTCCTCTACCGATCGCAACACGCGATCCGTCACCCGGTAATCTTTCCCCTTCCAGCGGCGGGGCTTTCGCGCAATCCGGTGTTCCTCCTGAATGGTGAGCGCCACTTCCAGCGTCAATCGTGGATGCGGGAACACATTGGCGAAATGCACCATATCTTCAAACAGATCAAACACCGAGCCACGACGGGGGCTGAAGCGGGCGGAGATCGGCTCACCATTCTTCTTCTGCCGTTTGATCAGATATTTCCGGATCGCAATCGGTTTGACGACATGTACATCATAATCTTCCAGCAGGCAGCGAACCTTGTCGCGAATCGCACCCAGTGATCCATGCTGAATTTCAATCAGTCGGTCACCGTCAATGGCATCAATTCGATATGAACCCAGCGTAATTTCTTCACACTCTGCATTCGGTGCATAGTACGATTTCAATTGACGATGCAGTGAGGTTTCCATACCGGGTGCACGTTCAGGCGAAGGGGAGTTCAGTAAAGCAGACGCTGATTGCCGGGCATGGTAGGCCAGATAGAAAACTGTGTCTATATGAATCTCAAATGCTGTCAGGCTGCTCACTTCAAGCAGTCAGCAGCCTGATTTATTTCTGCCTGAGATCAGGTATCGATGACAGACAGGCGGCCTGTGCTGTCGCCAAATGAAGTGACCGGGGCTCCCACTCGGTCCAGCATGGAGACGAACAGGTTACTCAAGGGTGTTTCTGTCTTGACCTGGTGGTGGAAACCGGTCTTGATTGTGCCCCCACCTTTACCGGCCAGGATAATTGGCAGGTCGTGGTGGCTGTGGCGGTTACCATCGCCGATGGCGCTGCCATAACAGATCATCGAGTTATCCAGCAGGTTGCTGTTTCCTTCCGGTGTTTCTTTAAGGCGTTTGAGGAAGTAAGCAAACTGCGAAGTCAGGTACTCATCAATTTTTTGAATGTCAGCCATCTTCTTTTCATCATTGCGATGGTGTGACAGTTCGTGATGCCCTGAATTCACTCCGACCATCGGGAAGGTCTGGTTACTGCCAGCGTTGCCAACCATGAACGTAGCGATACGCGTGGTATCGGTCTGGAAAGCAAGAATCAACAGGTCGTACATCAGCCGGATGTGCTCCTGGAACTCGCTGGGAATACCGTCCGGCAGTTGCATTTCCGGCGGTTTGATTTTTTCCTGATGCGTACTGCGTTCAATCCGCTGCTCGATTTCTCGTACGCTGGTGAAATATTCGTCAATTTTGCGTTGGTCATTCCGACCCAGCTGTTTTTTCAACTGATCAGCATCGTGTTTGACCAGGTCCAGAATACTCTGGCGATCTTTTAGATGGCGGGCACGTTGTTTTTCCCTCTCGGCTCCGCCGCCAAACAGACGTTCAAATGCCAGTTTGGGAACAATCTCTTTTGCTGTGGGCGTAGAAGGTGTTCGCCAGGAAATATTGGAAGAGTAAGCACAGCTGTAACCAGAGTCGCATTGTCCGGCGTTCCGGCCGCGTGTCATGCCCAGTTCCAACGAAGGCAATCGTGTCAGATGTCCTACCTGCTGAGCGGCAACCTGGTCGACGGAGACACCGGCTTTAATATCTGCACCGCTGGTTTTTGTCGGGTGCGCACCTGTGAGATACACGGAAGCACAGCGGGCATGATCCCCGGCCCCATCGCCGAGAGCGCGGGCATTGACCTGAGCCAAACCGGAAATTACATTGACATCCGACTTCAGACTTTCCAGAGATTTCAGTGTTTTCGGCATCTCATAGTTCTGGCCTGTGGATGTGGGATACCACGATGGACCAATCACCCCGTTCGGGAAGAAAATGAACGCGGTTCTGACAGGCGCTTTCGCCGCAGCAGGAGCAGCGGCGGCCAGATGCAACTGAGGCTGCATGATCTCCAGCAATGGCAGAGCCATCGTCGTTCCAAGACCCTGCAGGAATGTACGGCGTTTCAGGAGATTAGTCATTGTGAGAACCTCGTTGACGTTTCAGGAAGGGATCGCTTGTGACAATCTCGGTGACGAGCGCTGAAAAGCGATATCCCCTGGTAGTAAAGTTGTTGGTGATTTCATCCAAAGCACACTTGTCGTAGTATTCGACACCACGACCAATGGCGTAAGTCAGCATCTTCTCTGCTAAAGATCGGCTGAATCCCTGTTTCTGCTCTTCCAGAATCCCGATTAATTCTACGGGACTCTTAAAAGTCTGACCACTGGGTAACTGTCCAGAAGAATCGATTTTATGTTTTCCTTCTTTTTCTCTCCAGCGACCAATGGCATCGAAATTTTCGAAACCCAGTCCTAAGGGATCCATCTGATCGTGACAGGCCGCACAACCGGCGATCTTACGATGTATTGCCAATTGTTCGCGTAAGGTGGCATTCGGTTTCGCACCTGCTGCTTCTTCCAGCTCAGGCACATTGGGTGGCGGTGGTGGGGGTGGTGTGCCCAGTATATTTTCCATAATCCATTTTCCCCGTTTGACAGGAGAGGTCCGGCCCGGGTTGGAGGTCAATGTCAGGATGCTGGCTTGAGTGATCAGACCGGCCCGCTTCGATTTATCGAGGCTGACTTTCTGGAATTTATCCCCTTTGATTTTGTCGTTCCCGTAAAATTTCGCCAGATTCTCATTCATGAAGGTGTAATCAGCGTTGATGAATTCAATGACGCTGCGGTCTTCTTTCATGATATAGCTGAAAAATTCTTCCGTTTCGCGACGCATGTCAGCTTTTAACTGTGTATTGAAAACGCGGAATTTTCGTGGATCGGGTGTTAAGTCATCCAGGTTTCGCAGATTCAACCACTGACCGGCAAAGTTTTTAACGAATGCTTCCGACTTGGGGTCTTCCAGCATACGTTTGACCTGCACCTGCAGGGTACGCCGGTCGTGCAGTCGCCCCTGAGCTGCCAGATCGAATAGAGTCTGATCGGGCATACTGCTCCACAGGAAGTAAGAGAGCCGGGAAGCTATCTCATATTGTGCGATGGTCTGTTCGTCACGTGTCTTGGTGGGATCCTGCAGACCTTCAATGCGAAACAGAAAGTGAGGGGATACCAGAATCGCCTGGACCCCTACCTGAATTCCCTGCTCGAAAGTACGCCCCGACTTCACCCGCGCTTCGACCAGTTCCACAACCGGAGTGACTTCTTCCCGGCTGACCGGACGACGGAATGCCTGTGTGGCAAATTCGCGGATAATTTTCTCTACACAATAATGGATTGAGCGACCGCTGCCCGGGGTACAGGTGATAATTTTATGATGTGATGTCGGCAGGTCCACAGGCAGTTGACCCAGGGGACCTTTAAAAGCGACTTCGTTTACATACAGATTCCGATCCCGTTTATTGGGAGGACCTTTGGGATCATAGAAGTCGTTCAGGAACGAAATGGTGAGGATATGCTTGCCTTTGGGCAGTCGGACTGCTTGCGGCATGGTGAACGTACCGGGAGAGTTCCGGTTTTCTTTCACTTCGAATGTTTTCAGCAGTTTGCCATCCAGCTTGACTTCCATTTTCGCATGGTCTGTTCCTGCAGGAGTCGAGCCGGCGATGATTCGAAAGTCATATTTGCCGGCTTGCTTGAGTTCGATCTTACCAGCCAGAGTGCCACGAGAATGAAAGCCCGCACCACTTTTTCTGATTGTCACAGCGCCTTCCTTCTGGAAGTTCTTCTCAGTGATTTTCTGCCAGGGATAGCTGTCAGGAGTGTTTGCAAAAATGGCTTTCTCGGAGATCTCTTCGGCAGCGTCCAGATATTTTTCCATTAACAGTGGCGGCAGAGTCAGTACGTCGCCAATATTATCGAAACCATAGCCGACATCATCGGAGGGGAAGTTTTCCGCTGGTTCAAAATCAATGCCGACCAGATCACGGATTGTGTTGTTGTACTCGTTACGGTTCAATCGGCGTACGGTGACACGCCCCGGGTTAATGTCCCCTGAACAATCCACCCCATACAGAGCATCATCAAACCAGGCCAGTACGTCTTCCCGTTCCTGATCTGTTGGCAGAGAGCCTGCATCTTTTGGAGGCATCGATTGAATCTGGATGCGCTTGACGATTTTTTCCCAGGCTTCCCGCTGTTCCAGAATGCTGTCGCGGGACTTGTATTTTTCCAGCGCAAGACCGGCTTCTGCTTCCGCGCCGGTGTGGCAGTCAAGGCAGTATTTCGTAATGAACTGTTTCACCTGTGACTGAAATTGTTTTTCTGATTTCTCCAGGCTTAGCGGTGCTCCGTGTGCAGCGGAGAGACAAATCATCAGACTCAGACCGCAGGCTGCGACGCAGGCACTCTTCAGAGTCTGAAGTTTTGAGAGCCGGGATGTTGATTCAATCATTCGCATTTATAAAAAACCTTCGGGCGGGGGACTCAGGTTGATTTCTTTCGAGTGGCTTAAGATCGAAAGCAGTGAGCGCATCGTTTGCACACGATCAGACTGAGGCAGGTGTTTAGTGGCAGGAATCTCATAGTATAGCGTAACGTCACGGGAGACCGTTTTGCAAGATCAGTCTGCTGCAGATCTCCTGTAGACAGTCTATTTTATAACATGATTGGCTGCCTGTCTGTATTCTACTCAACAGGCTGGTACAGAGTTTCAATATTTTAACTTCTTAAGTATTTAATACGAACTTCATTAAACCGGACACTGCCGGTTTGCTGGTTATTGACAGGCTCTATTCCGCTCTGCATCCTAATGGAGTGTCATTTTTAAAATTTGGGTTGATAGATATCACGAGAGTGCGACAACGGAGCACGTAAACAACACCCCCCAACCCTCAATTTGTAGCTTGACAAAGCACTAGGGACAGGCGATCTGCTGTTCAGGCAGGTTTCCTCTTTCCATAATTTAATCTCCAATCCTGTCTGGTACTGAACTGATGAATCAGCGCGCGATGATTACTGTTAGTGTCCGGTGGAAACTTCTTTTTCTCTGCCTGTTCCTGTTGAACGGTTGTGCCCCGAGTACCATCGAAAATTATCCGGATCGACCGATTACGATCATCTGTCCCTGGTCGGTTGGCGGGGCGACAGATCGTACGTCACGACAGTTGGGTGTGTACCTGGAACAGGAACTCGGAGTCCCCGTCAATGTCATCAACGCCACAGGCGGTCGTGGAGTCACCGGGCACAGTCGAGGTCTCAATGCCCGGCCCGACGGTTATACACTGGCCATCATTACCGTCGAACTCAATATGCTGCACTGGCAAAACCTGACAAAGCTCACACATCAGGACGCCATCCCGATTGTCTCACTCGTCGATGGCGCCGCCGCGGTCTTTGTCAAAAAAGAGTCTCCTTTTCAGAACATGCAACAGCTGCAGGACTATGTGAAAATACACCCCGGCGAACTGACGGCTACCGGCACCGCGAGCGGCGGGATCTGGCATCTGGCACTGGCAGGCTGGCTCGATTTCAGCGGGTTCAACGCGGAAGACATCAAATGGATTCCCATGAATGGCGCAGGCCCGTCATTACAGGAACTCGCCAGCGGTGGCGTTGATCTGGTCTGCTGCAGTCTACCCGAAGCCAAGACACTGTATGAGTCTGGTCAGGTCCGCTGCCTGGGAGTGATGGCGGAGGAGCCTCTGGCAGAATTCTCGGAAGTTCCCACCTTCAGTTCGCAGGGCATGGACTGGAATATTTCGGGGTGGAACGGCCTCGTGTTACCTGTCGGGACGCCAGAACCCATCGTGGAGAAAGTCTCGGCAGCCGTCAAAAAAATCACTGATGGCGACGTAAACATCATCGGAAAATCATTTCCGGAAGCCATGCGGGAGGCTGGTCTGAGTACCCGTTATCGTGCCGACCAAGAGTTCTCTACTTTCCTGAAATCGAATGACGAGACGCTGGGGAAACTCTTAACCAGTGATGCCTTCGCTCAGATGTCGACGCGGGATACCGGACCGCTGGTTTTTCCCGGAATGATCGCATTTGCCATGTGTGTGATTCTTGGCTGCCTGGCGATTCAGAAAAAAGTTCACGCCCTCGCTCCTGAAGTGACCGGCGATGCGGTTACCCGGCAGGGTATTATCAATACAATTCTCGTTTTGATCGGGATTGTGTTTTACCTACTGTTCGCCGAAGAACTGGGGTTCATTCTGACAGCAGGAGTCGTTCTGTTTCTGCTGCTCTGGAAGTTTGGCACGCGCTGGTGGGTGTGTGCTTTGATTACAGTATTATTCATTCCGGGAATCTATACCCTGTTTGCTCACCTCCTGCGCGTTCCCCTGCCACGGGGTGTACTTGGCTGGTAACCTTCGGCTCGACATTGTTCTGACTCTGACATTCGCCTCGCAACTTGAAGAATCAACATGGAATCGACATTCATCACCGCGCTACAGAATATAGTCTCTCCAGAAGTCCTGCTGGTGATATTTCTTTCAGCCGTTTATGGGCTGTTCGTCGGCTCGATCCCGGGGCTGACGGCGACGATGGCAGTTGCATTGTTGATTCCGCTCACCTTTTATCTGGATAACCTGTCTGCCATCGCCGCGATTGTGACTCTGGAAGCCTGCAGTATTTTTGCCGGTGATATCCCGACGACGCTGGTCCGAATTCCGGGGACTCCCTCCTCGGCCGCTTATACCGACGATGCATACTCGCTCACTCGCCGCGGTCTGCATGAAACGTCTCTGGGGGTTTCGCTGGTCTTCAGTGTCGCCGGGGGACTGTTTGGGGCACTCGTGCTGATACTTGCCGCTCCGCAACTGGCAAAGATCGCTTTCGAATTTACCACCTACGAATACTTCTGGCTGTATGTGCTCGGCTTAAGCTGTGCCGCCATCGTCTCTACTGGTTCCCGTCTCAAAGGAGCCCTTGCCTTGATGATCGGTCTGATGTTCGCCACGGTCGGCTTGAGTGAAGTTCACAGCGTGCCCCGCTTCACCTTCGGTTTTGATGAACTGTTTACTGGTATCAATTTTATCCCCGCCATGATTGGCCTGTTCGGACTCTCCGAAGTGTTTCGTAATACGCTGACTTCTAAGACGGATGAAGAAACTGAAAAACTCAAGTCGGCGCTCCCGGTAGAAGTAGACAAATCCTGGTTTAAGCATCTGAAACCCGTTTTCGGTGGCGTGCTGCCTCAACTCTGGAAACGCAAATTCAGCTGGTTTCGTTCCAGCTGTATCGGTTCGACCATCGGCATGATTCCCGGTGCCGGTGCTGACATCGCCGCCTGGATTTCCTACGCCGTCTCCAAAAAATGTTCCAGAACTCCTGAAGAATATGGAAAAGGCTCCCTCGATGCGGTCGGCGATGCCACGAGTGCCAACAACTCGGCGCTCGCAGGTGCCTGGATTCCCGCGCTCGTGCTGGGCATCCCCGGCGACTCGGTGACCGCGATCGTCATCGGCGTACTGTTGATGAAAAACATTACCCCCGGTCCCGGGATATTTGAAAATCCGGATCAGCTGGTTCTCGTGCATGGGATTTATCTGACATTTATCATCGCCAATCTACTGTTGATACCGCTGGGTTTCCTGGCCATTCGGAGTGGCGCGCAACTTGTTCGTATTCCCCGCCGCATCCTGATGCCATTGATTCTGATGTTCTGTGTCATCGGTTCATACTCTATCAATGGCAGCTACTTCGATGTCTGGGTGATGCTTGGTATGGGCCTTCTCGGTTTTGTCCTGGAAGTCTTCGCCATCCCGCTCGGTCCCGTTGTGCTCGGCATCATTCTCGGCGGACAACTGGAACAGTCGTTCGTACAGAATCTGTCCAAAGATGACAGCATCCTCTCGTTCTTTAACCGTCCTATCTCAGCCGCCCTGGGGATTTTCTGCATTGCTCTCTGGCTCGTACCGCTGTTTATGCCACTACTCAGAAAAAAATGGTCGAGCCCTGCCTGAGAATTGTGATATATTGCAAAGCTGAAACTGGTCAAGCAGTTCGACGCGACAGCAGTTGACCGGTTCGTACCAGGCCCAGGCTCACGAATGCCAGACTCGGCAACAGCAGAGGAATCAGAAACCGTTCGCCCGCCGCGATGGGTAGATACCAGGCAAAAGCCAGCCAGAACAGCAGCATCCAGATCAGATACAGTCGCCGCGCAGGACCGGTTTCCGAAAACAGGCCGACGATCAGAAACGGAAACGCCAGTAGTCCAAAGAACAACCTCCCCTCACCAAAAGGCAGGGGACCCAGACTGCGCAGAAAGATGAATGCCTGCCAGAGCATGCCTTTAATTTCCCGTTTGATCATGTCGGTCATCGTGTGTGACTGCCAGTAGTTCTGTGCAGCATTCCGCAAGGAACCATGTTGTTTGATCAACGCGTGTGGCTCACTGAATTCATCTTCAAACAGCAAATACGAATTGGCATTAAAGGTGGGGCTGCCATAAACGCGCAGATTCCGAATGAGGAGTGGTGCTGCAATCACTGTGAAACTCGCGATGACCAGTGCCAGAGTGAGTCCGAGCCGTTTCAGTGGAACCGTCTTTTGCTCTGTTCGTTGCGCCGGATCATCGGTTGGGTGCTGTTGGAGCACAGCGGGAATCCAGCGCTGCCAGTTGACCGCATAGGAACACAACCAGAGTATCAGTCCCAGCATCAGGAGCAGTGCCGTTCCTTTTGTCAGCCATGCCAGTCCCAGCAGCAGACCGGTTCCCATCAGCAACAGGAAAGGGAAGCGTGATGGCTTTCTGAGATCGGGCATTCGCAATACGATCAGCCATACTCCAGCGACAAAAATTAATAACAGTCCTTCACAGACGATCCGCGCTGTCAACTGACAATACGCGGCGTTGATGCTGAGTAGCATGCCTGTGATTCCCCCGATCAGATTTCCATAGCAGCGAGTGATCCCCATCGTAAAGATCAGCAGCGCGCATAATCCACACATCGCCGACAGTCGTTTCCCCGCTTCATCGTTGGGGAAATACGAAAGCAGAGCCACATACAGAGGATGTTGATTCGCTTCGGTGTACTTACCTGCAAACAGTCGCTGCAACAGCGTTACTGGTCCTCCGGTTTCCTGGACGGTTTTCGCCTGCATTAGAAAGGCGGCCTGGTCGTTATTGTCCGGCGGTGGTTGCTGCGGGATGATGTTCATGAGTACGACAAAATAGACGACAAGTGAACCGGACAGCAGCAGGCTGCCGGTCCAGTGATTCACCATCGGTCGCGGCAACGCCAATGCAGAATGAATCTGTTGCCCTTGTGACAGTATCTTTTCCCAGAATCGATGCGGCAGCAGACAGCCGACGATTCCCAGCAGCATCACAAGCACGCCGCAGGCCGCCAGCATCGTTACCAGAGATGGCTGCTGAACGAGTGCTGCCCCTTTCAGCCGTACCATTTCCAGTACCGCCATTCCGGCTACGCTGGCAAATGCTCCGGATATCAGTCGAGGCACAACTGTGTTCATCGGGGAAATCAAGCTTTCAACGGAGAACCTGGGAGGAAAATCAATGATCAGGCTGAAACCAGGTTGGAAATATCAATTCGGACTAGGCTTAACTCTGAGAATGGTCTATCTTTCGGTCTGGTTATCATAGCATATTGAAGTCATTCTGAAATCTCAGAAAAGAACAACAGATCTGCATTTCAGAATCCAGGAGTAATAAGTCAAGTGAATCCACTGATTGCCTATCTGCATTGGGATATCAACCGCATTCTGTTCGAAATCGGTCCAGTCAAGATACGGTATTACGGCCTCTTCTTCACCGCCGGTTTCATCTGTGGGTATCTGCTGCTGCGCTGGATGTTTCGTACCGAAAAACGGAATGTGGACGATGTCGAATCACTGTTGATCTATATGGTGCTGGGCACCATCATTGGCGCGCGTCTGGGGCATTGTCTGTTTTATCATCCGATGGAGTATCTCAGCGATCCCATCAGACTTCTGCAGATCTGGAAGGGTGGGCTGGCCAGCCACGGCGCTGCGGTCGGAATTACCCTCTCCGCCTGGCTCTATTCACGTAATCATCCGGATCAGCCTTTATTATGGTTGCTGGATCGACTCACGATTCCCGTGGCACTGGCCGGATTCTTCATTCGCATCGGTAACTTTTTCAACTCGGAAATTCTGGGACGCGCGACCGATGTTCCCTGGGCCATCGTGTTTGAGGATGGTCTCGGTCTCAGCAGTCGCGAAGAACAGCTAATGCCGCGACATCCTGTCATGCTGTATGAGTCGTTCTGTTATGGCTGCTTTTTTATCGTCCTCTTACTGCTCTATCGAAAATATCGCAGCGAAACGCCGCGCGGTTTACTCATCGGCCTGTTTTTTATCATGGTCTTCACCGCCCGCTTTATTTTAGAATTCTATAAGATGCGACAGGCAGAGTTTGCAGAAAGTCTACCATTGAGTGTCGGACAGATGTTGAGCATCCCTCTCGTAATTGCCGGCATCGTCCTGTTGATCAAACGCCGACCCGCCCCTCCGCTGGAAACTGAATTGCTCTTAAAAAAATCAGCGAAAAAAAACTGATGTGGGATTATGTATAGATTCCCAGGTTAGAAATCACATCAATAAACGTCTGTTAAAACGTGCCGATCAGAGGCGAATATGTGTGTTTTTGTATATTTTTCAGGATCGTATTGCCTTAAATCCCAGTTACCAGTAAAGTTCGCGGGCAAAACACCCAGATTTTACTACTAATGATCAGGTTAAAACGGTCATTTGGATTTCAGGGCATTTTTTTGCAACACGGAGGTTGGACTTCGGTGTATAATGAGATGCAGGCTTAACTCGCTTGCTGCCAGACGGCGGCGACCTATATGAATTGAGGCGATTTGTGGCTCTCACAGACATAGACAAGAATTTGCTCAGGCGTTGCCTCGCTGAAGAGCCGGGAGCATGGAAGGATTTTGTAGACCGGTTTATTGGCCTGTTCACACACGTCATCCACCACACCGCTCACGCACGCAGTATTCGCGTCACTGACAATGATGTCGATGATCTGCTTTCTGAAGTCTTTCTGGTCCTCCTCGCCAATGATTATCGTGTCCTGAGAAATTTTCGTGGCAACAGTTCTCTGGCCACTTATCTGACCGTGGTCTCACGACGTGTCGTTGTAAAAAAAATGGTTGAGCGTCGCATGGCAGAAGCCTTGGGGCATGTTTCTACCAAATCCAAAATGGAATACGCATCTGAAGAACATGCGCGCCACCAGCAGGTCGTCGAAGATCAGGAAGAAATCCAGAATATGATTCGGCAGCTGCCTCCCGCTGATGCACAAATTGTCGAACAGTACCACCTGCAGGGAAAGTCTTACCAGCAGATCAGCAGTGAACTGGACATCCCGGAAAATTCGATTGGGCCGACGCTGTCACGCGCTCGCAATCGGATGCGGGAAAATCAGTCCAACACACGCACGCTTTAATCGCCTGTCAAACCTCCTCTCTGTGAGTTGAGTTTCTATCGATTAATCCGCTCTTGTTTTTTCCTACCGTCCGCGCCCCGTATTCTGAGGTTTTCCAAAGCCAGGTGGTCCCAAAGGGGGAGGTCCGAATCCACCACGACCTGGTCCGCCATGTTGCCCCGGTCCGGGTCCCCGTTTCTGAAAACTGGAGTCTGGCGTTCCTCGGAATTTCCGAGGGATAAACGGAAATGTTTCCGTCAAATAATAGTGATAAATGCCTTCCGGATATTCGGGGGTGACACCAAAACGCCCATTACATTCATCCAGGTCACCAAAATCCTTAACGTATTCATAGTCTGCTACAAAAGTCCCATCATATCTGCCACCCGGTCCTCCCGCTCGGCTCCCTTTTTTAATTTGATAGCTCGATTTCATTTTCTGTAGTTTGCTTGTCGCATCATCTACATCTGTGTAGCCATATTGTGAATAAATCGGGAATCCATCCGCGGCGACTCCAATCAGAGTCATTTCATTCGCCTTGCCCTGTTTGGAAATCAGACCGTGCGGCAGCCCATGATAATGATAGGCTCCCGTAGGCTGCACATGGGCATTGCTCTGATCCAGTCCCAGATTGATCTTGCCGGAGAGTGCCTCATAATTCCAGCCGGACCGACGGTCACGGTTCCAGAACTCTGCCGTTCCCGGATCGAAGACCACGCCGTTGACGGCAATCCCAAAGATGGAATGCTGACAGGGAGTGCTGTTGCGAGAGGCCTTGGGTTTCACTGGCACGCGATATTCATAATGCTGTGGGCGGATTGAGTTTGGGTTATTGCGGTTGGGAAACTGACCGGCCTGATGATCAGGAATTCCATTGGAATAGATGTAACGATAATTGCCTTTGACGACCATCTTGACCTGATTGGTCGCAGTGGTAGCCGCTGGTCCAAATCCCGGTGGTGGATACCCAAACACCGGTACCGTACTGCAGATCACGCCAATGGCACAGAAAGTGAGTCGTCGACAATTCAAAGTGAGTCCCTTTTTTAGGTTTGATCTCAAACGGACGTTTTATTCCTCAATTCTTCATACCAGTCTTGATAACGGGCAGGATGTCGATGAATCCACCGGGTTTTCTACATTTTCTTTAATACATGCCAAATGTCGTCTTGTCTCATATCTGCCTGGATCGGGGCCTGAAACGGGCGTACTGTTGACAGCCACAGGTGCGCTCATAAAAATCGAGGGTGAAGACTGCAGTCGCCGTCACGATCGATCGGCGCTGAATAATCTTACTCACGGACTGAACGACCACCACTATGATTCTGCGGAATCTGGAAATGGATTGAACCCATGCAAACTCTTCGAACACGATTTTCGTTTGCGTTTCGATCAACTCTTGTACTGCTGACCCTTGTTCTGCTACCGGCACCGGCCGATTTGCAGGCACAGAAAAAAACAACAGAAACGGGATTTGTAAATAAGGTATTTAAGGACGATCAAGGCGAGCATCGCTATGTAGTCTTTGTTCCCAAAAACTATAATCCTGAGAAAAAGTATCCTGTCATCCTGTTTCTGCACGGAGCGGGTGAGCGGGGCGACGATGGATTAAAGCCGATTCAGGTCGGTCTGGGACCAGTGATTAAGCAGCAGGCAGACACCTTTCCGTTTCTCGTCGTCTTTCCTCAGGCAGAGATCAGAAAAGAAAGTCTGCTGGCGGGCTGGCTCGCCGATTCCCCCGGTGGAAAACGGGCCCTGCAGATTTTCAATAACGTGATGAAAGATTATTCGATCAACGCTGATCAGCAGATTCTGACAGGCTGGTCTATGGGAGGTTATGGCGCATGGAGTCTGGCTGCCGCTGATCCCAAACGCTGGTCGGCCGTCGTGCCACTCGCGGGGGGAGGGAAAGCAGACTGGGCTTCCAAACTCAAAGAGGTTCCCATTTGGGCCTTCCAGGGGGCCGACGATCGGGTTGTCTTGCCCGGCGAAACAAAAAATATGGTCGATGCGATCAAACAGGCTGGCGGAAATCCACGCTTCACAGAAGTTCCCGATGTGGGACACGATGTCTGGAAAGTCGCTTATACAAAACCACTGTTCGACTGGATGCTGAATCCGTCGACCGACGTCGCTAATACCGCACCACTGCTGGTCAAACCCGATCAGAAACGTCCTGCCGAAGTCGATGCAGATACGCCGTTCGTTCCCGCCCTGGTGATTGATAACGCCGTCTCGGTTCGACTGGGAAATCGATTCCTCAAAACGCTGGCTGATGCAGTCCCCAGTATGGTGCCAGCCGACATGCTCGAAGGAGGCATTAATGATATCTATGATTCCACGGTTGCCCAGGGGCGCAGCTTCAGCGTGCAGTTTTCCGGAATCTCCTATCAAGGGGAACTGGCCCGCGCCGCCGTCGAAGCCTATGCCGCTGATACATTAAATATACAGCTTGGCATTCAAAATGTGGACCTCTACATCAGAAGCACTTATGTAAACGGCAATCGTCACGCCGCTGTCGCAGGGCCGATCTCCGTCAGCATCGGGTATCAGGAGCCGGTCTGGTTGAGTTTTGATGTGAGACCTTACATTAAAGACAACCGTATCAAGTTGCAGTTGCTGCGTTCCCGTTTCAATATTCCTCAGAACAACTGGTACGTCTCCGGGCCGGCAGGAGTTTCTACACGCGGGATTGGTATGACTTCGGAAAAAGTTTCCAGTGGACTGGTAAGTGGTATTTACGGCAGCAAAGGACGTATTGAAGACGAAGTCAAAGCCATTGTTCCCGGGCTGGTGGAAGAACTGGAAAAGCAGATGAATTTTGACGAAGCCAGCCAGATCGTGGATGCCATCTGGCCACTCCCCGTCTACCAGCCCCGGATGCAGCTCGCGCCGCGACAGGTACTCACAGACAAGCAGGGCATTTCTCTCAGTTTTGGTCTGACAGTGGCCGCTGTTGATTCGGCTGCGCCACCTGCGCAGATCCAGCGATTGAATTCATTCGGACGTTCCGTCAATGACATCCCCAAGGTGACTGACCTGCAGATCGGTGTCGCGCCCGGCATGCTGAAACCATTAACGGAAATGCTGGTGCAAGCCGATGTCGCGCGGATTCCCGTACAGGATATTCCCGGACATTCATTCGACACACTGGTCGACCCCAAAACCATGCAACAGGTATTCCCTGATCTGAAGCAGTACGGCGATGATCTGAAAATCTGGGCCGAACTGGTGCTCACCAGACCCATTCAGGTTGAAGATGGTGGTAAGTCGAAAAAATCAGATGTCAATAATCCGTTCCGATTTGAGGTCCCTCAGGCAGCGATCTCGATGGCGATAAAAAAATCAGCCTCGGATAAAAAATGGCTTCCCTATGCTGAATTTACCCTCTCCCTGGGCCAGGATGTGGAAGCCGAAATTGTGGATCGCAGTTATTCCAAGCGCGCTTTGAAACTGGACTGGGAAGGGGGGGCGAAAGTCGGAGGCACCGCTCGGTTTGCTCCCGATTATAAACCGCAGGATAGCAGCATCGATCAACAGAAACTGCGGGATCTGGTTCAGTCTGCCTGGGGCGGCTGGACGAAGCAGGGCCCTGCTTCCGTCGCTGAGATTCCCGATATCGAACTGGGGTTTGGTCGCTACCGGATCAATAAAGTCGACTGGTCTAATCCCCAGCTGCTGGCGACCTTCACGGTACCCGAACTCAAACTGACCAATGACACCAAAGTTGAAATGGAATACGAGCTCAAAAGTCCGTACAGCGACTGGGGTGGACCTTACAAATTAAAACCCGGTGAATCGCACACCTTTGATACTGCCACCCCGCTGTTATACCGTCGGAAAGTGAATAACCAGACACAGCTCTTCACGCTGGCTGCTGGCTCGCATTTTGAGTTCCTGCCGGAAAATGGCAATGAGAGTGGTACACTCTTCGAAGCCGCAGATAACTAATCAGTCTTCGCATTTTGGGTTTCACTGCCGGTGACACTGGCGGGAAACAATGGCAATAAAGTTTCTTTGACCAGCGAAGCTGGGGAGATGCCTGTCACCAGGATCAGTAAAACTGCGGGACCGAATGCCAGCCAGGCGAAGAGACGGTGTTCCTGTTCGTACATCGAATCGGCTTCCGGCTGTGCTTTGGTTTCTGTAGCAGCAGCTTTCATTAATTGCCAGAATCCACGGATTAAGACCAGTTGAAACAGCAGGTAACCCAACAGGTAAATTAAGGCCAGCAGCAGACTGTCCTGAGAAAGACTCCATAAAAAGGCAAACTGCGTAGTAAAACCGCCCAGCCCCGGAAGTCCTGCCAGTGTGAGAATCGCAAATCCGGCAATCCACTGCAGCAGTCGATTGGCTTTTCCAGTGACGGGAAGTGACAGAACCGGGATTACCAGTAGCAGCAGACAACATGCCAGCCCCTGAATGACATTTAATAAAGTCAGATTCGGCACGATGGCAGGTTCGGCAGTAAACAGTAGCGTAAGCGATAAAGCAGTCTGACCCAGCAGGAAGCAGAGGACGCCTTGCACCAGACCTCCACGACAGGCCAGCAGAGCAAAATACAGAAAGCCAGACATTCCCCAGAAACTGATCACCGTTGAGATGCTCTGCACCGCTGAATGATTTAAAGGGACCATAAATCGCAGCATTCCATACACGCTGATTTTGGTAAATAATGCCAGCAAAGCCAGACACCAGATGGATCGATCCTTTGTGTGGAATGCGGAACTTGAGTCCTGTTTCATCCACTGTGTTAAACTGTAGTGAGCCGGGAAGATCGCCCCTTTGATGGTGAAACCTGTCATCAGGATCAAAAAAATCCAGGGAGAGGTCGTGCTCCAGTAGGATTCTGCCAGCGGGAACAGTGCGGTATCATTTACTGTGCCCTGGATAATTTCATTAAACTGATAAGTGACAGGCTGTGGTGTTTCCAGCAGCAGACCCTGCATCCGGGTATAACCGATTGATGCCAGCAACAGGCCTGCCACGATGAATGCATCTCCCAGAAACTGGAGATACATTGTGCTTTCCAGCAGGCGGATTGAACGTGAACCACTCCAGGTACGGATCAGGCAGAGCATACAGAATGTGGAAGCCAGCAGGAATGTGGCAAAACTGATCAAGTCATAAGATACAAACAGTCCCACCAGAAATGCCTGTAGTAGCATGAGCAGGAAATAATGCCATCGCGATTCCACACCCATACGCCGGGAAAGCAGAATCAGCGCCGGCCACAGACAAGTGGGCAGCAGTAGAAACCACAGGGATATATGGTCCATCGCCCATTGAAAGTGCCGTGGCATTTCTTGACGTGCCTGATTGGTTTCGACGGCAGGCAGCTTCAGAGTAATGGAGATTGCGCGGGTGGGACTCTCATCTTTTAAGGCGGGGGCAGTCAGCACCGCAGCCAGAATCAGGCAGGAGATTAAAGTATTGGAAAATGCGGTCCAGCGGTTGAACTCCAGGCCCAACTGAGAAATTCCCCAGCCAAAGCAGGCACCTGCAACCGGCATGACGATCAGTAACACAGGCGACAGAGAGATTACGGAGTTCAGAAACGAGTTCATACAGGACTCAAAAATAATGCAAAAAATACTCAAAGACCAAACAGCATCAGAACCGAACTTAGATCTGCAGTACCATCAGCACAAAAATAAGGATCGACATCGTAAAGATCAGTACCAGAGTAGGAAATGCTGTCTGCCCGTTCTGCATGTGACTCAATAAGTGTCCCCAGAGCCCAGGCAGCCTTTCTAGTATGCTGCGACTCAGTACTTCTGCCAGCCAGTCATCAAGAAAGGTCACACATTTAACCAGGAATTTCATCGGTTGAATTATTGTCCGGTTTAGAATGTCCGAGGCATGGTAATGAGACTCACCCAGTTGCAGCAGACTGGACGAGACGCGTTCGCTTGTCGTTCCTGTTGTTTTAGGAGCCGTCATCCAGGCCAGGATTAAAGCGACCAGCATGGATAGAAAATAAAACGAGCAGAATAACCAGTCCCGGTCAAAAGGATTCGGACCGACACTCATCAACGGTGACTGCCAGAACCGGGGTACGTATGGCAGCGGGAATAACATTGCCATCGTCAGCAGGCAGATCAGTCCAGTGATCCCCCACAACAGCAGTATGGGAAAATGTTCGTTTGACTTTGTTGTGTTCTGCCGAGACAGAGTGAAATAAAACCGGGCCAGTCCAAAAACATAAACACTGACCAGTGGCAGCATCAGCCAGATGAGAACCTGATTCCGTGACTCAGTCGCGATCGAGCGTGCTTCAATCAGAGGATTGAGTATTGCTCCCAGATCGATAAGGGCAGCGGTCAGAAGTAGCAGCAGGCAGACCCGGATCGCGGGCAGGATGTCTTGAGGTATCGTTTGCTGCCGTTGCCAGCAGACCAGGGATATGAGTACAGAAATGACACAGGTTTGCACGACAATTATTGGCAACAAGGCCGTGGGGAACTCTAAACCGCTCATTCCCAGAGTCGCTACGATGATTCCCGTCAGCGTAGCGGCCAGCCAGCTAAGACATCGGTCCCAATGTGGTCCGCGCATGAGACTGAATGCTGAAAATCCGGTGAGGACCGCAGAAATCATCGCCAGTTGTACGACTAAATTCTGGGTCGCTTCCATCGTTAATAACAGAGGTGCACCGCGTACTAATAAAAATAATCCAACAGGCATCGCCAGCAGATTCAACGCCGCCAGCGAACGACCAGTCCACGGCCGGGAATTGCTGATTACCAGTGCAGACGCAGGAAACAATCCCAGGCGAGGTACCGCTGCCAGAAAAAGTATGACCCCGATTCCGGGTAATGCCACACGATTTTGCGCATGCACTGCCTGAATCGCAGCAGGCTGCAGCGTTTTGACAAAATCCAGAGAGGAGAAATTGGTATGAATCAGAAATAGAGCCAGCAGGAGCATCGCGTCGGAAAATGCATTCCAGCCCCACCAGTGCCGACTTTCTGTTCCCGCTGCAGACTTAACCTGCAAATTGACTTCATGCAGTAGATTCAGACTGAGTGAGAGAATGATCCAGAAGAAAAACAGTTCCAGGAAATTCGTCGACAGCACAATTCCAGTTGCCGCACAAAAGCCGAGCAGATAGAGCGGCCATGAATAACGACTCTGGGAATCAAGTCTGCCTGCTGATTTCGGAATCAGTAACAGGAAAAACAACGATCCCAGCGAAATCAGACCGTAAAATCCCAGGCTCACCGGATCGAACAATACTCCGATCTGTAATTGCGGAGTCGATTCTCCAGCAAGAGACAGCCAGTTCAGCAGTGTCAGAGAATAAGTCTGCTGCTCCAGGCGGGAACTGAAAAAGCAGAGACAGGTTACAGCGACGAGGGCAGTCAGCGCGACACCAGTGACGACCGGCCAGTGCGGCTTTCCTCGCAGTATTCCACAAGTCACCAGCGCAGCAATCAGCAGCATCACAAAGGGTGTGATCAGGCTTAACTGCAGAAGCACTGTGGTCATTTTATCCACCTGAATCTGCTCCCTGATCAGGAAAGATGCGATACGGCGAGTCGGTTTCTGAAACGACTTCCCGTTTCGTCTGTCGTCTCCGACGCGACTGAATAATCAGGAAGGTCAGCATGCTCAACAGCGGCAACAGAAACAGGACAATGAGCAGAAAGGAAAGGCTTCCCTCTCTTGCACCACGCGACTGACCATAGGCGGCACAGATCAGACCTGCTCCCTGCAGCCAGAGCAACAGAGAGAAGACCATCGAAAAGGCATTCCGCTGCAGGAGCATACCCAGAAAGCCCAATGCAATCAGGAGAACCGCTACCAGTAATTGATTGTGTAACAATGCAACCGGTGTCAGCAGTGTCATGGTCGACCTCCCTGTTCATCAGATATGAAACGTGTGATTCCCACAAAGCTAATCAGAACAAACAAGAGCAGCACGATCATGGTCGGCCAGTGATCAGTGAATAACTGCCTCACCAGCAGCAGACCTTCTACTTCGACGGCAGCAGGCTCAGATGTCTGTCTGGTCGTGGCCCCCCATTCGCGATGGATCACCCACAGGAATCCACACAGTAGCAGGCTGCAAGCCAGACAGGCGAGGAACGGTTCACGAAACGATCCGTCCGGGTCAGCATCGTCTGCCTGGGAATGCGGATCTGAAATTCCCCGAAAAACGAACAGCAGCAGCATTCCCCCTGCCGTCAACCAGCAAAGTAGAACCAGTGGCAGGATGGCGGCTTGCAGAAAGAGCATCCCGCTGCACAGGAATGAGATTGCGGCGGCTGTCAGCGACCATTTTAAATCGGAAGACAACACCGCTGCTCCTCCGAACCCGATTACAAACAAACCGACGACAAACGGGCTGAACTGTGTGATTAGTTCCTGGATCCCGCTAATACCTTCCACAAAGAGTGGTTGCCCGAACCAGTAAAATAAAATGCTGACTGCAAACAGGGATAACAGAGGCCAGCCCCACCGCAGTTTAGTCGATGCGAATCTCTGCTGAGATTGCAGATTCAGATATCCATAGATGCCCGTAATCATTAACAGCACCAGCACTGTCAGTGTCAGAAACAGCAGGTTATCACCCGTTCCAGGCAGATAAAATTTCAGGTCGTCCATTCACATCTGATCTTCAATGAGGGGAGTCGAATTCGTTTTTCACGGTGGTCGTCAATTTGAGGTTGGCTTTCGGCAACAGAAATCCGGCCCAGATCGCCAGCAGACTGAAATTCAGCAGCACATGCATGAGCGGATCAGACATCCCCAGCAGATGAAAGGCAATAAACGAAGCGGTTAGCGCGATCAATGCCAGCCACAGCATCAACTTCCACAGCCGTTCCGGATCAAAACGGTTGCGTCTCTGAAGAAATGTCTTCAGCCGCATTACAGTGACCAGTAGCACCAGCATGATCACTCCCTGTATTGCCAATCTCCCGATTTCCAGCCCGGTACTTTTTTCATCAAAGGAGGAAAAACAGGTTCGACTGACGATAAGTGAAGCCAGTACCTGCAGTCCGATCAACATTCGCAATTCTCGAATCCAGTTTTGCACTGGACTCACTCGGCGAGTGGGACAGGCATTGATCAATAAATAAGGACTAACCCAGGCAAGCAGGAATACGAGAGTTCCTGCAGGTTGAATAACAATCAGCCATAGCGAACTAAGGCCTCCCTGTATGGCATGACTCGAGTGGATCGGCAGATAGGCTGCCACCGCGGCCCAGGCCAGTAACAGAGGCAACCAGAAATAAGCATTCAGAATCAATGAGATTGAAGGAATGCGTCGTCGCTCAGTGATGGCCAGACTGATTTCACCGGCAATCTGCAACAGGCTGAACAGACCCAGTAAAAGCAGGGGAGCAAATCGATACGTCACCAGTTCTGGTGCAGTGGTTGGCTCACCCGTGCGCAATAAAAATTGTGTGATAATCAAAGGCAAGAAGGTGAAAGTCAACAGGCCACACAGCAGAGAGAACAAGAGCAGATATTGTTCAGATCGATTTCGAATTTGCTTTTGTGCATGTGCAATCCGCCGCACTGCACACATCAGACGTGCTTTGAACCCTGTTTCGGTTAAAGGGAAAGCCAGCTCCGCCAGTGAAAATGAGAGGATCAGCAGCATTACCAGAAAGATCACCATTCCCAACAGAAGTAACACCTTCTCTGCCATCAGTTCATCTCCTCAGATTCTGATGTGCGAGTGATGACAGGTTCATCGGCAATCTGACTCTCATGGAACGCAGGCAATTCTGCGGGCTCTGACCCCTGCACAGGTTCGGGGAATGACAGCATCCCCGTCCAGAACCCCATTCCCCAGATCAATACTACTGCACACGCCAGTGTTCCCGTCACCGGATGATTCCACGCTGCGGTCTGCATAGAGATTCCCAGAATCAGCAGGAGTGTTGGTACTACAATTAAGACTGCGGTAAAATTCCAGTACAGTCGCCGGAGTGCGTCAGCTTGAGAATCATCGCCCGGTAGTGCCTCGGTCTCCGGTTGAATTTCCTCAATGTCAGGGGAACTGCGAAATCCGATTTTGATCGTAAACCACACGACCAGCGTGCAGCAGACGGCAAATAATGAATATTTCAGAAAGAGAAACCAATCCATGGCGGACTTTCAGCGATGTGATGAGGTACAATCGTTGTGATCTTGATCTTATTGACGATCAGCATCTCCTGCGGATTTTAAGTGAAACAACCGCTAATGCGAAACGTCTTCGCTCCTGTAAATCGTTCAAATGGAAAAAGTAATTCCCACTGCATCAGCATAACTATTCTCTGTAATCGAAGTAAGTCCAGAGATTCTTTCTGGCCCCGATTACCGGTCCGCTGGGTTGAAATGTGATGACCGCAAATTCAGATACATTGATATTTGTCTATGGGACCTTAAAACGTGGCTTCTGCCGCGCGCACAATCTGCATGATCAGACCTTTCTCTCCACTGCGAAAACCACAGCTGAGTATACCATGTATCATTGTGGCACCTATCCAGGCCTGGTCAGAAACAATATGGATGGTATCAGTATTCAAGGGGAATTGTGGCGCGTTGATAACAGAGCACTCGAGTTGCTGGACGAAGTGGAAGGCGTTGCCGAAAACCTGTATCACCGTGCTCCGATTCAGTTGATACAGCCCCAGATCACTGAAACAGTAGAGGCCTACTTTTATCAGAGATCTGTCAATCAAATGCCTGTCGTAGGTGATAACTGGTGTTAATGAATTGAATTTAGACGAAGACACTTGTGGTATCGTGTCTGTTTCTTAAAAATGAATATTATTCACTCTCTTTGCTGGCAGGAACAGGTTCATGACTACACAGACCGCCGATCGTAGGAAACTCTCTTACGCGACCTTACAGGATATCATTGACGATGCCACTCGGTTGACCGCTGCAGATGCACCCACCACGGGCAACTGGTCGAAAGGGCAGATCTTTGATCACCTGGCGCGGCTCATGGATTATTCTCTGGACGGTTTCCCGTTTCAACTGCCCTGGTTCTTTCGAGTTCTCGGGAAGCATTATTTCAAAGCACGCATTCTGAAGAACGGTATGCTGCCCGGCATCAATTTAAAAGGAGATTCTGGAAAAGCCTTACTCCCTGATGCCGTTGATGATCAGGCTGGTCTGGAACATCTACGGAATGCCATCCAGCGGCTCACTTCAGAATCAAAGCGTTATCCCAGTCCCTTTTTTGGTGAACTGAGTCAGGAAGAATGGGATTTGCTCCATCGTCGACATGCAGAACTGCATATGAGTTTCATCGCAGAACCATAGATGCGATTCTCGCAGTTGAGAATCAGGTCGAATGGGAATGGAGGTTGGTAGTGATGCTTTCTCGATCTGTTTATAATTCCGAAATGAGAATACTCTGAGTTCAACAGATCAGACGGGAAAGGCAGTTCATGTCAGGGACAGAATCAGTGAAAATCGTGATTGTCGGTGGAGTCGCCGGCGGAGCCAGTGCCGCGACGCGTGCCAGGCGTTGTAATGAAAACGCGGAAATCATCCTGTTTGAGAAAGATGAATACGTTTCCTTCGCCAATTGTGGTCTGCCTTATTATATCGGCGGGGAAATTACCGAACGCAGTAAACTGCTCGTTGCCACTCCGGAGCTTTTCAAAAACCGTTTCAATATCGATGTCCGCACGAATCATCTGGTGCAGTCCATCGATGTGGAAAATAAAACAGTATCTGTATTGAATCAGGTCACCGGTGAATCTTCTACAGAATCATGGGATCGACTGATTCTTTCTCCGGGTGCCGCTCCCATTGTTCCTCCACTGCCGGGCATCAACGCTCAGAATGTCTTCACGCTCCGTAATCTGAACGACACGGATGCCATCAAAGATTATATCGAACAGCACACTTGTCGCCGGGCCGTTGTGGTGGGTGCCGGATTTATTGGCCTGGAAATGGTCGAGCAACTGCATCACCTCAAAATGGAAACCAATCTGGTTGAACTGCAGCCTCAGGTACTTCCGCCCCTCGATCCCGAGATGGCACGGCTGATTCAGAATGAACTCACCGCGCATGACGTCAAGCTGCATCTGGGGACGGCTCTGGAAAAAGTGAACGTCGAAAATGAAACCGCGGTGGGTGTCGAACTGGGGAATGGTACGACGCTCGAGACGGATCTGATTATCCTTGGCATCGGCGTGGCGCCTGCGACGGGTCTGGCGAAAGAAGCGGGCCTCGAAATCGGAAAGTTCGGCGGTATTTCTGTCAACGAATTTATGCAGACCTCCTGTCCCGAGATCTATGCCGTTGGCGACGCGGTGGAATACATGCATGGGGTGTTGATGCAACCTCTTCGTATTCCACTTGCCGGACCCGCAAACCGCGCCGGTCGAATCGCCGGTCAACATGCAGCCACCGGATCTGCCGATCCCATGATGTCTCCCGTTGGTACCGCGATCGTACGCGTGTTCGGCTTAACCGCCGCCATGACCGGGTTGAGTAAGAAGTTTGCAGAAAAGGCTTCTCGCACGAATCGTTCCGTGATCGTCGTTCCCAAGCATCACGCCGGCTACTATCCCGGTGCCGAATCTCTATTCCTCAAACTCACCTATGATCCGGAAACCGAACGGGTTCTGGGCGCGCAGGCCATCGGGAAAGAAGGCGTCGATAAACGTATTGATGTGATCGCGACTGCTCTGAAATTCCGGGCTTCGATCCGCGATCTGGCCGGACTCGATCTCGCTTATGCACCCCCGTTCGGCTCTGCGAAAGATCCCGTACACATCGCCGCCTTTGTGGCTGGCAACGATCTGGATGGTCTCGCATCCATTGTTGAAGTCGATGCCGACCTCGATGCGTATCAGATCCTTGACGTCAGAACAGATAAAGAAGTGGAAACCTTCTCGTTACCCAAAATTATACATATCCCCGTCGACGAACTCCGTCAGCGACTTTCAGAACTCGATCCCGCTAAGCCCATCGTCACGGTCTGTCACACCGCTCTCCGGGCATACATTGCCACACGCATTCTGAAACAGTCCGGCTTCAAAGACGTCCGCAACCTCACCGGCGGTATGTTGATGCAACGCTATGCCCGATCTGACATGTTTGAATAATCGACAAAGCAATCTCACGAAGACAAAATTGATATCGTCGAAAATGTAAAATGAATGACCTGAATAAAGGACTCAATAAAGATGTTTGCAGACTTTGCTATCATCTCGATCCTCCTGGTCATCGCACATCTGTTACGCTCCCGAATACGGTTTCTGCAATACCTGCTGATTCCTGCTCCCATTCTGGCCGGCTTCCTGGGTTTGGCCGGTGGGCCTCAGTTTCTCGACCTGCTCCCCTTCAGTCTGACTGCCGAAGGCAAGCTTGCGATGGATCGCTATCCTTATGAATTGATCGCGATTCTCTTCGCAACTCTCTTTCTCGGCCATCAACCTCGACGTCCCTCTCTGAAGACCATGCTGCGTGATGTCGGTGATACCTGGTTCTATAACTTCGCCACTTACATAGGTCAGTATGGGATTGCACTCTTATTCGGGTTGTTTGTACTTCCGTATTTCTTTCCCGATCTGAATCCCGGATTTGCATTAATGATGCCGGCCGGATTCGCAGGCGGTCATGGTACCGCAACAGCCGTCAGTGAGTCCCTGCAGGCAGGAGGTTTCGAAGATGCGCTGAGTCTGGGATACACGTTTGCCACTATTGGACTACTCACCGGCATCTTCGGTGGACTGCTATTAATTAATATCGCGACCCGCTTCGGCTGGACGCATCTTGTCAAGTCGGCCCAGGATCTGCCGGAAAGCACACGGTCTGGATTCCTCCCACCGGAAGAGCAGTCATCGCTGGGGACAAATACCGTCAGCGCCATGTCCCTTGATCCACTCACCTGGCATTTTGCGATTGTTATGGCAGCATTCGGCGGTGCACACGGCGTTGACTACCTGTTTCGACACGTGCTGGAGTCCAAGGTGATCCTCCCCCTGTTTGCTGTGTCTCTGCTGGTGAGCGCGATCCTGCAGATGTCTCTCGAACTCTGCCAGTTGGGAAAATACGTGGACCGTCAGGTTATGTCCCGCATCGGATCTTCGGTCTCTGATTATCTCATTGCGTTCGCTGTCGCATCAATCAAAATCAGTGTGGTGGTGGAATACCTGGCACCGCTGATTGTGATGTCGCTGCTGGGTTTTCTCTACGCAGTCGCCATGCTCTGGTTTCTGGGACGCCATCTGTTTCACAACTTCTGGTTTGAACGCAGTATCTTCGCTTATGGCTGGATGACCGGTGTCGTCGGGATTGGCGTGTTACTGCTGCGGATTGTCGACCCTAATCTGAAATCCAAAACCCTGCAGGATTATGGTTTGGCGTTTGTCGGCATCTCTCCTTTGGAGATTCTATTGATCGTCGCCGTGCCTCCACTCGTTGCCCAGCAAATCATTCTGGCTCCTGCCCTTGTGATTATCATCGTGGCTATTGCCTGTTTCTGTCTCTCCGTATTTCTGGTCGGCTGGTTTCGCACGCCTCCCAGTCAACTCCGCTCGGGGGAGCAGGAGATTATTGATGACTTAACTTGAAGACCTGGAAAAGAGGCCGTTACTCACTTAATGCCTGCAGGACGTCTTTGACATCGGCCCGGCCTCTGTGCGTCATGCTGATCTTCGCAAACTTGATCTTGCCATCCGTGTCGATGACGAACGTGGAGGGATATGCGGTTTCCCGTTTGGCATCCCAGCGCAGATGATAGGCATTGGTAAATTTGTAGTCCGGGTCTACCAAAAAGTAAAAATTCTCAGGCAGACTCTGATCGCGAATGAATTCTTCAGCCCGTTTCTCCAGATCTTGTGCCGCGCCCGGATAAACCATCACCACGCTTGCTTTTGCTTCCTTCAGCTTCGCGGCATTCGCAATAAACTGACCCACCTGCCGCGTACAAACGGGACATTGATATTCCGGATATCCACGCAGCACGAGCAGCACCACGGGGCCTTTCTTGAGCTGATCGGAAAGCTTGACCTGCTTGCCCGCGGGGGTCGCCAACTCAAAATCTTTGGCTGTATCTCCCACTGCTGGTCTCGTGGAATCCTTCTCTGCCGCATGCACATCGATACTGAGGGCTGTTGATGTGAGGCACGAAAGTGCCAGTGAGAAAAGGAAAAAACGTCGTACTGTTTTGATCATGAAAATGGCTCCTGACAGGGACTCAACACATAGGAAGATCAGAATACGTTTGCCTTAAGCGGTATTGGCATTAATATCATAGCAATCAACGTCAGCCCGACTGCATAAATTTTCAAATTCAATCAGGGACGCTGTTCCACTTCCATTTCTACCTTGAGTGCCGCTGGATCTTCCCGGAGCGAACCATCGCCTTATAATCGGCGATATAGTCCTGGAGAGGCTACCGGTATCCTGGACACTACCTAAGCCAACTCAGATTCCGGTCCGCGACCGGGATAATTGGTATGCAGCGCCGCCATCACCCGTTCCACTTGCTGATCGAATACCGCTGGGTCTGTTTCCCAGTTTCTGAAATCAGCGGTTAATCGATCACAGAGTGCCGCTTTCTTTTGATGCTCCCAGTCCTTAAACAGATGCTGGTCCAGGCTGAGTGGAAGTAAGGAATGAATCAGGACCGTATCTTTTCTGTATTGACGGTCTTCGTTATCAAAAGCGTCTGCTATTTCCTGATTGACCCAGTCACTGGTTAAAGAATGTTCTGAAGCACACAGCAGTACTTTATCCCAGATCTTCAGCCCTCGATCAGTGGGGGCACCTGGTCCAGACGACTTTTGCTTTTCATCCAACCAGCAGCGAATTCCCCGGGCCTGTAACGTATCATACAATCGATGAGCGAAGGCAGAGTCTTCTGAACAGAAGCTGATAAAGCAGGAAAAGAAATCGACGGCGGTGCTGGCGAAATAACCAGTCACATGCGAAATGACGTCATCGGGCAGGCCGCAACCCAGCAGAAACTCTTTTGGGATTTTCCCTTTAGACCACATGAGTGTATTGACGCCTATGGTACTGGGACCCCAATGCTTAATCGTTTCCAGTTCCACGGCTCTGGATAAATCAACTTCAACCCAGAGGGTATTACGTGAGTGGGCGCCGTTAAAAATGGCCTGTCTTAAATTCGCGCGATGCAAATTGGCCCAGCTTAAGTCCGCGCCACTCAAATCGGCAAAACACAAGTCGGCTTTTTCCAGATTGGCACCAACCAGATTCGCGCCAACCAGATCGGCACCGCTTAAGTCGGCTCCGACGAGATTCGCACCTCGCAAATCGGCTCCGACCAGATTCGTTTCCATCAGGTCGGCTCCGCTTAAGTCGGCTCCACTCAAATCCACTTTGACTTCCGAATTCTCAGTCCGCCAGCGATCAATGGCCACTGCGCCGGTTTTAAACACATCCACATACTCAGAATTCGCCACAATACCTCCCTGAATTAAAATATAATCAATGCCGGCCACCATTCTGACAACGAAACCCATTCTATGCAATTGCCTACACAACCGATCTGACGACTTAGTTCAGACACTCTTCCTGAGGTTTCTTTCGAAATCAGTGAAAAACCCATTGATGGGACAGGTCTCTCAGGCAACGGTCTAGTACGCATTACATTTCACCATCGCGTCTCGCAATCTATTATGCTCGGTCCCTATGGATCGTGAGACGCTACTGTAAAACTGGACACAGTCTAAATCCAAGATGAAGCCTGAGTTCCATTCGGGGGGGGGGAGAGCAGGGAGACACATCACAATCGCAAATGCGATCTCTTCACCGTTCAAGTGTTTCGTGCTTTGCGTGGTAGCAGAAAGTCCATCCTGATGGTTCCCTGAATCGGAAACCGGAATTAGGGGACCGATCTAATCCCATCCCTGCAAGACAATCTTACCAATCGAACGTCCCGTTTCGAGCTTTTGATGCACTGCCCGCAGATTCGCAGCATTGATCGGTGAAAGCACTTCG
Organism: Gimesia algae; assembly: GCF_007746795.1. Lineage (NCBI taxonomy): Bacteria > Pseudomonadati > Planctomycetota > Planctomycetia > Planctomycetales > Planctomycetaceae > Gimesia > Gimesia algae. Next base: position 3,652,532 of record NZ_CP036343.1, on the reverse strand, counting down.
TTCGCTGTGCTGCGAAGTTGACCGCCGTCGATCCACTTGGATACCCGATTGAGCAGACGATGCTGCTGAATCATGTCCGGCGTTTGGAACATCGATCGCGTAAACATAAACTCCCAGACAAACGTCGCTGATTTGGTTTTCATCATCGTTTGTGCCAGCGGCTTTTGATTTTCCACAATCGAGACGATCTTGCCTTGAGGTCGAATCAGGTCGACGACCCCCTCCCAGTGCTGATCGGTATTGTTGAACAGCGCGATCGAATCGACGTATTTTAAACCCAGCGCTTCAATCTGTGGTCGCAGTGGCTCATAGTGATTGATCACATGGTCAGCTCCCAGTTGCTTGACCCACTCTGTTGATTCAGGCCGCGATGCCGTCGCAATCACGGTCAGCCCTGCCAGCTTCGCCAGTTGAATTCCAATCGAGCCCACGCCGCCGGCGCCTCCAATCATCAACAGCGTCTCCCCCCGATTTGTTCCCTCGGCATCCAGTTCCAGTCGCGCAAAAAATGCTTCGTAAGCTGTAATTGATGTCAATGGAATCGCCGCCGCCTGAGCGAAATCGAGCGACTTCGGTTTCGAACCGACAATCCGCTCGTCAATCAACTGAAACTCAGAATTACATCCCGGCCGTGTGATGTCGCCGGCATAATAGACTTCATCCCCCGGTTGGAACAGTTCTACTTCGGGACCGACGGCTTCCACAATTCCTGCTGCATCCCAGCCGAGCACTTTGGGTTCCGGTTCGACCTGATCTTTTGGTGCCCGGACCTTCGTGTCTACCGGATTAACGCCGATCGCTTTCACTGCCACCAGCAGGTCCCGACCACCCGGTTCCGGTTTTTCCAATTCCACATCCATTAGCGATTCTGGATTATCAATGGGCAGATAGCGAGTCAGACCAACGGCTTTCATAACAGTATTCTTTCCGGAAGGTTGAAATTCAAAAGAGATTCCTTACAGGTCATGTTCTTCCGATTGCCGGGGGAAATCAAGTGAGTCCGCGAATGTACTTTCTCTGTTTACCTGGAAGGGAGCACAGGAAAACGGTTAACCCAGATCGTCGACCATTCCCCCTTCAACACGGTGTGCAGATCCGGTCGTCGCCGCAGACACCGGTGAGGCGAGATAGGTTACCATCGAAGCAACCTCAGTCGGTTCAATAAACCGTTCAATCAATGATTGAGGGCGAAAGCGGGGAAAGAACTGCTTGCGCATTTCTTCTTCAGACATGCCTTCCTGTTCTGCCAGTTTTCCAACATACTCGGCCACTCCCTCCGTCCACGTCGGGCCGGGAAGCACCGCGTTGACACTCACTCCTGTCCCGCGCAGTGTCTTCGCCAGCCCCCGCATCACAGACAACTGTGCCGTTTTCGTCATCCCGTAGTGCACCATTTCATCCGGTATGCTGAATGCAGACTCACTGCTGATAAAGAGAATCCGCCCCCATCCGCGCTGTTGCATACCCGGAGCCAGCGCACGGCTCAGACGGATGCCACTCATCACATTGATTTCGAAAAACCGCGACCACTCTTCATCGGGAATTTCGAAGAACGGCATCGGCTGAAAAATTCCCGCGTTGTTCACGAGAATATCCACGTCTCCCACAGCTGTAAGTCGCTCCAGGAATTCCGCCACTCCTGCTGCAGAACCCACATCGCCGTGAACGGGAACCGCTTTCCCTGATCCCTGAATCGAATTCGCCGCCTCTTTCGTCCGATCGGCGTCGCGACCGTTGACGACGACCGTCGCCCCTTCATTCACCAGCGCCTGGGCAATCGCCTGACCGATGCCCGAAGTCGAGCCCGTCACCACCGCTGTTTTTCCCATCAGTTGTAAATCCATATCAAGTCTCCTGTTACTTGTTAAACGCGTGAGAAATTCCAGTGGAATTCGAATGTCGATTCAGAAAACACGCGAATTCCATGGGGTAGCTGGTATAATCAGGGAGCACGCGGGAATCATAGGCACGGAATCCACAGTGGTCAAATTCGGATGAGAATCGAACGGTCTTTCATATTGTAAGTAGTCGGTAAACACTGAATTCACAGGGGGAGCAGTATGGGAAACTGGCTCAGAAAGCGAATCTCACTGATCGCGACACTTTCCATTCTGGCGTTCTTCTGGATCATGACCGCAGTCTATGGCACTGTTGAAGTGCAGCAGTCTTATGTGGAACTGAATCGAAAAGATCTGCCGCCAAATGCCCGAGTCTATGACGACCATCGCCCCGCAGATCTTGAGAGCAACTGGTGCCTGGTCGGATATCCCCATGCACCGTTCCCGGGGATTGTCAGTCTTGAGGTAGATATGACGGGCTGTGATATCTGGTGGTCAGCTCAGCGGATCTACTTCTTCTGGTGCCCCATATATCATACTAAAGCACCCTTCTGGGGAAGGTCGGTCGCAGGCACTTATGAAGAAACAGAATAAACCAACCAGCAATCCTGTTCGTGTGCTTTCGTGTTTTTCGTGGTAGTAAAAAAGTGTGTTGAAATAAAATGGAACCTGCAATCAATCTCAAACTGTTTCCCTGGACTGTCCGTGAATTCGGACGGGGGCTCTGCTTCATTTTCGCATTTAGTCTGCTTTATCTGCTTCCGTATATGCTGCAGGGCTGGGTAATCAGTGATACTGTGAAAATCGTGATGCTCACGATGATTTATATTATGATTACTTTCTATCTGGCGCTCCTGTGTCAAAACAGATTGTTACCCTATCTGATCCTGCTGCTCTTCTGGTCAATTGTGGTAATCATTCCTCTGCCTCACTCAATGGAAAGACTTCTGGATGCGTTCCTGTTTGTCTGCATCGAATTCGTTATCACCGCGAGTTTCATCTTCATTCTGCAGTTTCGTTTTATAGCAGTGGAAAAATCGCGTTTGCGCAACGAGATCGCAGGGGAGACTGCCGCGATTCAAAGACTGTTCCCCTGCAGCGTGAAAGAGATCGTCCGGGGTGTTGTTTTCTTCATAATTCTCTGCATGCTTTACAGTTTCCAAGTATTTTACTTGAGAAATCTGGGACTGCTGCGCGGACTTGCTCTGAGTATCTATTTGTTTCAGCTAATCGTATTAACGAATTGTTTCATGGCGATCTTATGCCAGAACAGATTGATTCCCCATCTGGTGGTTGCTTCATTTTGGGCATTCTTTGCGTTGTTCGATTATCTGTCCCCGTCTGCCCGGCTCTACCAGACAACAGGCATCGTATTTCTGATCAACGTCAGTTGTATCTTCATTATGCAACTCGTTTCCGGCGTAGCCGAAAGAAGACTGCGCGTTCGCAAACATCCTGCCATTCCACAGATGAATGAGAGCTGATGCTCTTTCTCTGTTCGTGTGCTTTCGTGCTTTTCGTGGTAGAATATCAGACAGCAATCTACTGACTCTTTGAACTCAGAGAACATATCACTTAGAGAACATATCTATGACTACGGAATTAAAAATCGATCCCCTGGAAGCCCGGGACCCTGAAATCGGTCGCTGGCTCTGGGCACTCGCCGAGGTCCGTCAGCGTACACTCCGGCTGGTCCAGGACTGTGATCTGCGGCTGCTGGACTGGCGCGGTCCGGATGGCAAAGAGAATTCCATCGGCTCAATACTCTACCATATCGCTATCGTCGAAATGTCATGGCTCTATTTCGATCTGCAGCAGCAGGAGTTTCCCCCTTCAGTTAATGAATTGCTTCCCATTCCCATGGCGGACGCTGATGACAAAGTCAGTCAGGTGACCGATGTGCCTCTGGCAGAACATATCAATCGGCTCCATGCGACCCGTGAAATCGCGTTCTCAATCTTCCAGAAAATGGATCTTGCAGAATGGCGGCGCCTCAGGCCTCCGGTGAATGATCAGCCTTACGAAACGACACCCGAATGGGCGGTCTTCCATCTCATCGAACACGAGGCAGGGCACGCGTTTCAAATTTCCTCCCTCACGGCGCGCTGGAATCGTTTAGAGAAATGACCTGGTCCTGGCATTGATCCAGATTCTAATTTAAATGCACATCAGAAGTTTTAATTTGCCACATTGCGTTCCAGTGAAAAAACTGATAGTACAGTGACATGTGAGCTCGTTGTGAATGACCCAGTTCCGAGTGGATTATCTATGGAAGCATTAACGCCGAAAGATCAGTTTCTACAAAGCCTTGACCGGTGCATGGAACATGAACGCTTTATCCCTGCGTTTTATGACCGGTTTTTGTCAACATCTGAGGAAATTCGTCATAAATTCCGACATACCGATTTCGAGCAGCAGAACAAAATGCTGCTCCGTTCACTTCGATTAGCAGCCGGCGCCACATCCGGCGATTCCGAGGCACTCAAAGAACTGCGCGAGCGCGCCAGGACTCACGATCAATACCATCTGAATATCGAGCCACAACTTTATAATATCTGGCTGGAAGCAGTCATCGAAACGGTGAAGGAGTTCGATGAAGAGTGGGACGAAACCGTGGAAAAAACCTGGCGCACGATCCTTGGCTATGTGATCAGCTATATGGTCAAACGATATTAATCACGCGATTTCGAGAGTCGGCTCGCAAACCCTTCATGTGTTTTTGTATTTTTCGTGGTAGCAATCATTTTTAGCATGAGCAAGATTACAATTGTGTGTCGAATAGAATGTAGATCATTTCCGGTCATTAGTCTGGTAATCAACTCATGGGCAGATTATTGCGATTCAAGCCTGAAAGAATCACAGGCTGGCATTATGTCAGATGGGGCGCTACGCTCATTTTGCTTCTGACGCTGTTCTTCAGAATCAAGAACTCCTATCAGAAGGAAGTCAGGGATTACACCATCCTGCGCTTAGAATATCAGGGCCAGGCACACCTGTATTATCATAAAAGTCCGCTGATTCCCGTCCCGGTGAATCTGCCCTTCAATTCTCCCGACTGGTTTTATTCGGAAGAAGTCAAAGTCGTCGACATCAGGTTTAAATTTAAAGAGACTCCAGTAGATACGTTGCAAGGCATTGAGTCTTTAAAGGGGCTGTCACATCTGGATCTCTCTTCCAGTCGCTTCTCCAGTGACCCATTGATCTATCTCTCTGAGCTGACTTATTTGGATCAGTTATCGTTATTTGATACGAACGTGGAAGATGCTGAGTTGGCGTATCTGAAAAATATGAAGAAACTCAGAATGCTGAATTTGACCGATAGTTTCATTACGGATCAGGGGCTGGCTCACTTAAAATCGCTGAAGAATCTGGAGTATCTGTCGCTCAATAAAACTGATATTACGGATGCCGGTCTCGTTCATCTGTCAGAATTGAAGAAGTTGCGAAATCTTTACCTCAGTAATACTTCCATTACCGACAAAGGCCTCATGCATTTAAAAGGTTTGAAAAACTTAACCATACTGAGTCTGAGCAATACCGAAGTAACAGACGCCGGTCTTTCTCATCTCAAACACTTGAACCAACTTCAAAAACTGTATCTGGATCATACTCAAGTCAGCGAAAACGAACAGCATCGCTGGCAGATCGCATTAGAACAGAGGGCGGAGAAATATACCGGAAAGGAAATCCAGGTCAAATCTCGCTATTCCTCAAGACTGGACGGGCTATCTCACACAGGTGTTATTTCTAAGCCCCTGCCGCCTTAATCTTACCCATCGGCTTCGAGATAACAATACTTCTTTTTTCGTGTCTTTCTTACTATTCGTGGTTGAAAGATAATAGGTCAGGTTTCTTCGGTACGGGATCAGCCGGAGCAGATCATACCATGCACTTTGGAGAAATCCTGCTTAGCTAAATCCTGCTCTCGGATCCAGAATAATAAACTACCAAAATCACTCCAGCACCAGTTGAATTGATTATCACTCCCTAAATCCAGTAGTAACCGCCAGTCTTTTTTTTGTCTGTTGGTGACTGGTTTTTCAGGGTCTTGACGGAAATGAAGCACGCTCTCTCCTTTGGATTTTGCTTTCATAGCCAGATGACAGCTTTCACGACAGTCTCCATCAAAACGGTCGTCATAATCTCCAAGCAACTGGTGATTGGTATTAAAAAAAAGATAGATAAACCCGGTAATCAGATTCTCAAGCTCTTCTGTTTCACAGTTATCTGCTGCTTCATAGAGTGTATCCAGAGCCCGGCTATTTAAAGAATACATAGGCTTAAAACGCAGTGAAGCTTCAGGGTCAGGTCTGTAAATCTCAGTAGCCGGTCTGAAATATCCTTTCCGGGTGATCGCTTTCGGTATTTTCCGCTCTGAAAAACTCGGAAATGAACAGCGCCGCACCGGCTTATGCTCCATAGGAGAAAAAGTCACTTGAAAGCCGTGCGTCATCCAGTCAGTCCGCAGCGAATAATGTTCTTCCCACATTCCCAGGCTGTCATACCAGAACCAGAGCCAGCCTTTCGCCGGCAGGATCGAACGGGGAATATGTTTTGCCGGCAGGTCACTCAAGCGGATTTGAGCCAGGAAATGTAATGGTCGTCCTGCGGGTTCGTAGGGCCAATCGTCAGGATCATGCAGGTCGGGCTCTCCACCAAATTTGGAACGGCCTGCAGGTAGCTTGCGCTTCACCGGCTTTCCCGGAACCAGATCGACGGCTGGCAACAGACCGTCTAGTATCTGATCCTGAAACTCACTGACTTTGTACCGTTTAATGCCACGAAGGATCTTGTCGCGAAGCTGATTCATGTTGTACTTGCCTGAAACCTGCTGCGTTAGTTCGGTTAAACCTCTTTTACTGCTTTGCTGTGCCTCTGGAATGTTTGGGTTTAGCTGAGCGTTTGTCTTGATTCACTCTTCTACTTACCGCTTACCCGTCCCCTCACTTTTTCGTGTCTTTCATGGTAGCAAAAAAATCACAAAGGCCAGTCGGCTCCGAAGCACCCGCGTTGAATCTCCGTCAGCTGCTGGATTCCTGCCGTCGCCAGTTCCAGTTGTGCGTCCAGCATGCCCCGGTTGAAGGTCTGCCCTTCGGCGGTACCCTGGACTTCGATGAAGTCGCCGCCCCCGGTCATCACGACGTTCATGTCCACGCCGGCGGTACTGTCTTCGACATAATCCAGATCGAGCACCGGCTCACCATTCACCAAGCCGACGCTCACCGCAGCAACGCTGTCCGAGAAGATCTTCTTCGGATCAAAGACTTCCCCGGGAGCCAGTTCGCAGGTCTCGGGAATCGCCAGCACGGTATCCAATAGTGCCAGGAAGCCGCCCGTGATACTCAGCGTCCGTGTGCCGCCGTCGGCCTGCAGTACATCGCAGTCCACGGTAATCGTGCGCGGTCCCAAAACTCCGAAATCAATCACCGCCCGTAAGCTGCGACCAATCAGTCGCTGAATCTCGCTCGAGCGTCCGTCGGCCCGACGCTGTTTTCGAGGCGACGTACTCCCGGGCAGCATGTTGTATTCCGCAGTCACCCAACCAGTCGGGTTTTCGTCATGTTTCTTCCAGGGAGGCACGCTGTTGTCCAGACTGGCCGTACACAGCACCACCGTGTCACCTGCAGAAATCAGGATGCTTCCCGGCGTTGCTTTGGTGTATCCGCGTTCGACTTTGATCGGACGCAGTTGTTCGGGCTGGCGGGAATCGTGGCGCATGGGAGTATCCTGTTCTGCTGGAGAAAGCAATCGTAATCTGTGTTCAGTTGATTTTTCGCTAAAGTTACCACGCTTTCACCGTGCATTTCAATGCAAGAACCAGCGCTTTCTATTAAGATAGACTCATTGACTGTTCCTTTTACTTCAGGATGTTGTACTCGTGTTGATCTCGGAAATCTTTCACTCACCTCAAGGCGAAGGCAAATGGATCGGGGTTCCCTCGATTTTCATTCGCACCAGTGGCTGCAATCTGCGCTGCTGGTTCTGTGATACACCTTACACCTCCTGGAATCCGGAAGGTGACAAAATGTCCGTCGATCAAATCCTGGAACATATCAAACAGTACGATTGTGAACACGTCGTCGTCACCGGCGGCGAACCCATGTTGAGCCACCAGATCGAATCCCTCACGCAGCGCCTGCACGCGGACGGTAAGATCATCACCATCGAGACTGCAGGCACGATTCTGGCGGATGTCCACGCCGATCTGATGTCTATCAGCCCCAAACTCTCAAACTCCATCCCCGTCAAAGATCCTGCCTGGGCCCACCGTCACGATGCCCGCCGCGATCAGCCCACGGTGATCCATGAGCTGATTAAACGACATCCTTACCAGATCAAGTTCGTCGTCGACCGTCGCGAAGACATCGCCGAAATCGAAGACTACCTGATCCGTTATCCAGAAATCGATCGCGCGAACGTCTATCTCATGCCCCAGGGGATCACAGCGGAGATGCTGGCCGAACGTTTGCCCTGGATTGAAGAGGTCGCCGCGCGGCTCGGCTGTCAGGTCACCCGGCGGATGCATATCGAACTCTGGGGCAATGTCCGCGGCAAATAGTTCAGTGGAAAATCAGCCGGGAGAACTCAGCCGTGAAAAATCGCGGCCCGTGCGTCTTTGACCCGTTGGACTGCTGCTTCCGAAGTCTCCGCCAGTGCCGTCAAATGCCCCATCTTGCGACCAATTCGCGACTCCTGTTTACCATACAGGTGCACTTTCACGTCAGGAAACTGCTGCAATGCCGACCAGTCCGGCGGACCCGGTTCCCAATGATCCCCCAGCAGGTTCGCCATCGCGGTCGGACCCAGAGATTTCGTTGAACCCAGAGGCAGCCCGCAGATCGCCCGCACCTGTTGTTCGAACTGACACGTCACATGCCCGTCAATCGTCAGGTGACCCGAATTGTGAGGCCGCGGTGCAATTTCGTTAATCATCAGACGCTGATCGTCCGTTAAAAAGAACTCAACGCACAACACGCCGACCACATCCAGATGCTCAAAGACCGCCCGCGTCACTTCGACGGCTTTTCGGTTCACTTCGTCTCCCATACCCGAGGGGAACACCGAAATATCCAGAATATGATTCGCATGGTCATTCTTCATCGGCCCGTAAAACGCAAACTCCCCATCCAGCCCCCGCACACCCACGACCGATAGCTCGCAGATGTAATCGATAAACGCTTCCAGTACGGTTTCGTCCGCTCCGACTTCCTTCCAGGCCGCTTCCGCTTCTTCGGGCGAATCAATTTTGACCTGCCCCTTGCCGTCATAACCCGAAGTGGCCGACTTTAACACCGCCGGACATCCCAGTTCCGATAATGCCGTTTTCAGTTCCTCCACCGATCTGACCACCGCGAACGGCGTTACCGGAATTCCCGCGTCCCGCAGTTCCGATTTCTCACGAATCCGGTTCTGCGCGACGTGCAGCACATTGGCTCCCGGACGAACCGGCGCGAATTGAGAGGCGGCATCGGTTGTGACTGACAGCACATTCTCGAACTCGAACGAGATCACATCCACCTTTTTCGCGAAATTCGCGACCGCGTCAAGGTCATCATATTCGCCCACGACTTCCAGGTCCGCCACCTGTCCGGTCGGCGTCTGACTTTCGGGTGAAAAGACATGCACGTGGTAACCCAGTCGGCGGGCTTCAATGGCAAACATGCGTCCCAGCTGGCCACTGCCCAGCATTCCCAGCGTTGCGCCAGGGGCGATCAACTCACTCATAATTCCGAATTTTCCAGTACGATGTCAGTTTGCTTCTTGCAGAATTCGTGCATCTTCGTTCGCAGTTCAGGACGGGAATTCCCCAGGATCCGTATCGCCAGCAGCGCCGCATTCTTCGCTCCCGATTCCCCAATCGCCAGTGTGCCCACTGGCACGCCGCCCGGCATCTGTACGATCGACAGCAGCGAATCCAGTCCCTGCAGCGCCCGGCTCTTTACAGGGACACCCAGTACTGGCAGCACCGTCTGGGCAGCCACCATGCCCGGCAGATGCGCCGCGCCCCCCGCGCCCGCGATAATTACTTCCAGACCCCGCTGTTCGGCGTCCTTCGCGTATTCGTTCATCCAGTCCGGTGTCCGATGGGCCGAAACCACCCGGCACTCATGCTCAACCCCGAACTCTTTCAGGATCGTCGCCGCTTCTTTCATCGTTTCCCAGTCCGATTGACTGCCCATGATGACCCCCACCAGCGGGGAACTGTTTTCTGACATGATCGACTTTCCTGTTGAGGCAATTCGTGAACCGCAAACGGGTTAATTTATTAGTAAGATTCTGTTATTTCGAATGATTGTGGCTCTGATAATACTCAATTTCCTTACCTGATAGGAGTCTGCCATCCCCTTTTTTTGCAGGCTCCTGCCGACAAGTCCACATTCGTTTGACATTCTGAGGCCGCTGGTCTAGTGTTAGAGACGATTTCTTCATTCCCAGATGTGACAATTTGAAAGGATCTTCTTATGGCACGCCCTGTAACATTATTCACCGGACAATGGGCCGACCTCCCCCTGGAAGAGATGTGCAAAAAAGCACAGGATTTCGGCTATGACGGCCTGGAACTTGCCTGCTGGGGAGACCATTTCGAAGTCGACAAAGCACTGTCCGACGACACCTACTGCAACCGCAAACGGGAACTCCTCGAAAAATACGACCTGCAGCTCTTCGCGATCTCCAATCACCTCGTCGGCCAGGCCGTCCTCGATAACATCGATGCCCGCCACAAAGCGATCCTCCCCGAATACGTCTGGGGTGACGGCGATCCCGCCGGCGTCAACGAACGGGCCATCGAAGAAATGAAGAACACCGCCCGCGCCGCTCAGAAGCTCGGCGTCAGCGTGGTCAATGGTTTCACCGGTTCCAGCATCTGGCATCTGCTCTATGATTTCCCTCCCACGCCCCGGGAAATGTACGACGCCGGCTACCAGCTGCTCGCCGACCGCTGGAATCCGATTCTCGATGTCTTCCAGGAATGCGGCATCAAGTTTGCATTGGAAGTCCATCCCACCGAAATCGCATTCGATATCTACTCCGCGGAAATGTCGTTGAAGGCCCTCGACAATCGCGAAGAGTTCGGCTTCAACTTCGACCCCAGCCACCTCATCTGGCAGGGCGTTGATCCCGTCGAATTCATTCGCTACTTCCCCGATCGTATTTATCACGCTCACATGAAAGACGCCTCCGTCACCTTGAATGGTCGCACCGGAATTCTCACCAGCCATTTGCCGTTCGGCGATCAGCGTCGTGGCTGGGACTTCCGCAGCGTCGGACGTGGCGGCGTCCGTTTTGAAGAAATCATCCGCGCCCTCAACGACATCGGTTACGGCGGCCCGCTTTCCATCGAATGGGAAGACATGGGCATGAACCGCGACCAGGGTGCCCGCGAAGCCTGCCAGTTCACCAAGAACGTCGACTTCGCCCCCTCCGACATCGCCTTCGACGGCGCGTTCGGAGACTGAATTCAGAGCTTCGGTTAGATCGATCTGAAGAAACAGGGAGAGCGACTTTCGTTCTCCCTGTTTTCCTGCGCACTCTATCAATTTCTTAACTCCCCGACGCAAGCCATATATAATTAGCCGCAGGGCGTTAGTCCCGGTTGGCTCCCAATCAATTCTTAATCTCACATTTTGTTTTTTACTCTAACAACTACGGGTAACCCCGAATGCAATTCGGGGTGAGCGCAGCGAACAGGAAACCGACGGAGAAATCATCCGAACGGTTGTGTATCATGTGTCCGGTCTAAATAACGAGCCAACAGTGCCACCCTGATCATGAGGTGGGGATACCACCACTGCGCAAACCAGCCACCTGTGAATGCAGGCAGTAGACCTGACGATCTGGAACAGATTGCACTTGACCCCGCCGCGCCAACAGCGATAAACGTTGTTCTGTGTCGCGCGCGTGCCCAGTTTACAGAGCACTGAAACACGCGACACTTGTTCGTCGTGTGCATCCGATTCAGGCCCCTTTTTTCCAGATAATCAGTTCTCACATCAGCACCTGTTCGTGATGTATGCCTGCGGGTCGCCGCACTTCGCAGCCTTTCATCACGGAACCGCCCGAATATCACCCCAGATCGCGCCCATATCGATTCATATCGCCACCCGATTCTGTTCAGACCCCCTTGACACCCCCGCGCCTCTGCAGAAAATATTCCTGCGAACAATGAAAACAGAAGGATCCCGAATTCAGTTTCTTCAAAAGATTCATCAGCAGCTAAATCAAACAAACAATCCATCACGCGACCTCATACCATAGTTTGTAAGGTTACATCAAACGTTCGTGTCTTTTCGTACTTTTCGTGGTAGAAAAAAACACTTCCCTGAATCAACGGATAGCCCCGGATTTTACCGAGATTTACCAGAACCGCGGCCGGGTGGCACTGTTGGCTTGCCCAACAGTGATTAAGTAAACCGCATCACGACCTGGTTCACAGCGAATTATAAAGATCGGCTCCCATGCCCCGCAGATGAAAATCCCGAACCACTGAAATTTGAGATCATGATTTTAAAATCCAGGCATCGTTTTGGCATAATTCCAGATTTAAGAAATGAATGAAAACAGGCTATTCAAGTTTCATGAGCCGGGATATACTTCTGTGTTCATGAGAGTTGAGAGACTCGCTCAGGATTCCATCGACCAGTAAGGTACGGTTGTGTTCGCGATATTACAGACAATTGTATTTCTGCTTGGCAGCGCAACAGGCGGTACGGAGAGTCATCTCTTCGTATCCGGTGATTCCCATTCTACCCGAAGTGAGTGTGCATCCGGATCTCAAACCACTGCGGACAGCGCTCCACACGCACGCGCTTATACTCTGCCTGACCAGTCCCCTCCGCATGCAATTCGGCAGACTGGCGGCGGAACAACAGGGGCCAGTCTCCACAATTCGGATGTTTCGTATGCTTTCCATGCTCAGAATACCGTTGCATTCCATCGGAATTCGGGCCGGGATGCGATCCGCGCCTCCAGCTGGCTCGGGCTCTCGGGTATCTCTCTGCAGGTCCTCTTCTGTACGTGGCTGACGTGATGGAAACAGACCCGGACATTTCGCTCCGGGTTCCCACTCAGCTTTGATCAGTGAATTCAAATCCTGATTACACGCTTCTGCCACTGCATTCGGTGATCCTGTCATGCATTTCACAGACAGTCTACCCCCGCAATGCGCCCACAAAACCCGACTGCCGGGTTCTGCTGGTTCAGTGGCATTATAGCGCGCATCACATTTAACCATAGCGTCTCTCGAGCTGTGCTACTCGGTCCAAATGGACCTGGAATCGCTGCAGTACAACTGGACACAGTCTTATCAGAAGTATCCCCCATGGTTTTTAAGGACCCTGTTTTATGCACCAGAAAAATGACGATCTAAAAAGAATACAAACACCAACTCCTCAGAAGAATGAGAAATCTCCTGAGTCGATGAGAACCTCAGACATTGATGTGTTGCTCAATCGTGTAGATCAGTTGCTGCAGGCGAATTCTCCTGACAAGGCGCTGACTCTGATTGCGAATTCGAAAATAAAGACTCCCTGGTTGAGGAATGCGACAGCCGTTTGTCAGCTGCGGCTCGGGAATCCTCAGGTGGCGATTGAGATCTACCGCAGCCTCCTCGTAAATGGAGGCATCTTTCTACGAGCCGACGCACCGGTTGTCTTTAAAGTCAATTTCGCCGTTGCTCTCCTATTGAATCAGAATTTACCGGGATTTTACAATGCGTTGTCTGAATTGAAAGACGAAGAACATCCCTCCATACCGAAGCTGAAAGCTGCAGTCAAAAACTGGAGACAGCAGCTCACGTTGTGGCAAAAATTTCAACTCATCTGCGGCAACCAACCCCACGCGCCCCTCGAGCTCGGCTTTGCTCCCGGAGATTTGAAATAGAGTTTGATCACTCCCACATGATTTGAAAATACAGGAGCGAAAGGAGAGGTCAGGATTCGCGATTAAAAATCCTGACCTCTTCTATGATCGCCTCCAGAACAGCCTGACGGGTGGCTTCCGTAATCAGCCGCAGGTCGTTATCCCCGGTTCCTCTCCAATCCTTTTTTAACCGCACATCTCGATGATTTCTATTACAAACAGGGGTCACCCCGAATGAAATTCGGGGCGAGCAAAGCGAGCAGGAGGTTACCTCTACCACTCAGCGACGGGTGGCACTGTTGGTTTACCCAACAGTGAAATCAGTGTCAGGTGTAGTATTGATCAAGATGGGGGACATTTCTGAAACACTGTTGGACGAGCCAACAGTGCCACCCTATCTTAGGGGCGTGACCCATGTGTCCGCCCGCCTGGCGATGTTCAAATCAGTTTCGCACCGCAACGGGACCGGATGAAACCCGCTTTCTTCTTTTTTCTACCACGAAATACACGAAATGACACGAAAGCCGACACTGGGTAACCCCGAATGCAATTCGGGGCGAGCAAAGCGAGCAGGAGGTTGCCTCTACCACTCAGCGACGGGTGGCACTGTTGGTTTACCCAACAGTGAAATCAGTGTCAGGTGTAGTATTGATCAAGATGGGGGACATTTCTGAAACACTGTTGGACGAGCCAACAGTGCCACCCCATCTTAGGGGCGTGACCCATGTGTCCGCCCGCCTGGCGATGTTCAAACCAGTTTCGCACCGCAACGGGACCGGATGAAACCCGCTTTCTTCTTTTTTCTACCACGAAATACACGAAATGACACGAAAGCCGACAATGGGTGGCCCCGAATGGAATTCGGGGTGAGCGCAGCGAACAGGAAACTGACAGGGCACTCCTCCGAACGTTCCTTCAAAAATCCCATCCTCCAGACAAAGTCCCGGACCCCACCTGTCGGCTTGTCCGACAATGCCTGACCAGGTAACCAACGTCTGCTCAATCCCTCAACGAAAATCAATGCTGTATGTTCCTCGGGCGTCGGTTACAATGGAACAGGACCGAAAGTCGGCTCACGAACAGAGATTAAGAACATCGAACTTTTGCGGATGTCTGCAATGAAACTGTTTCAGCGTTTTCCCTGGAAGCTGCTTACGCATCAAGGTGTGATCACTTTTTTGCTGTTCGTCCTGCTCATCTACACGGCTGCTTCTTCCACATATCTGACCTACTTTGTCACTGGTTACGTATTGCGGAGCCCGTTCGAGTCCCAGGGAACGTATCTCATTCGGTCCATTCTGTTTCTGAGTCGTGAATTCAAACATTCGCCTGAAATGTACCGTGCGTACGTCGATGAATTAAAAATACTGGAATGGGACGACGTCAGGGGAGAGCTGATGCCCCGTTATCTGCAATCCTCTCCGTTTATCGGTTCCCGTTCCATATTTAGTGTGAAACGGATGATTCGTCTCTGGCCCAAAGAGTTGAAGGCGGAATGCGAACATCTCATCGCGAAACAGGAGCAACACCCGACGTTGACGGAACGCGAGTACTTGAACATTCTGTATTTACACTTCGATTTGTGCAGCAGCACGTATCCAGGAATGCGGGAAGTGGCCTCGGCCAGGGATGCCAGCGAATCCTGTCTGAAAATCAGGGAGATCGTCAATAAGAAACCCCTCATGGGGGATAGTTACGTCTATGATCGTTACATCTATAGGATGAAAAGCGTCGTAGAAAACGCCTGCCCCACTGCAGTGGAAACCATGAAGAGCGCAACCGCCAGCGAATTATTCTCGATCTATGTCATACGCCTGCAGAATCTGGAATCAGACACCCCCAAACCACCTGCGCCGGAACAAGAACAAATGAGGCAACTGGTAGACCGACTCCTCGAACTGGACGGATCAGAAAAGATCACCATTGAGAACGAAGCCGACGTCACCAGGTTTGTCCGGAGTAAGACAGGTGAGGTGATTGCCGAATTAGACGACAGCAGACTATGATAAGACTTCCAGACAAATACAGGTTCCCAGACTTTGAATCCCCTTTAATGTGATGAGCTTAAATCATGGGTCTTGATGGCGTCGCACTTGTAATGGCAATTGAAGACAAATTCGGTTTTACGATACCGGACGATGTCTATTCAGAAATACGCACTGTGGACGATCTGGTGGGATTCTGCCTCGATCGCATTCACGCCGCTGATACAGTCTATTGCCCTTCGTTGTCCAGTTTTCTCTCACTGCGACATCTCGTGCGCGATATCCGAAATGATCCCGACCTGAGATTACGCCCGCGAGACCATGTCGAAACGGTGCTGGAGGAATCTGATCGAAAGCGTTTTTGGCAGCAACTGCCCGAGTTACTGAAATCACATCCGCGTGAACTGAGGCGACCTGCCTGGCTGCGCAAAACTCTGATTGTGGTTGTGCTGAGTTTCCCGATTGCATTGATGGCAGTCTTTCCGTGGCACGTTGAAATCCTGACGTTGATCTGGTTAGCAACCATCGCATGGGGCATCATTCTCAATGGGCTCACGATAAGGATGCGTACCCGGACGCCAGACGGATATACGACGTTTGGTGACATAACGAAACGGATCGTGGGACTGACTGTCGCCACGAATCCACCTGCAAAAACAGATTATGACAGCGTGTTTTCAATCATCAAAGAAATAATTGTCGATCAACTCGGTGTCGATGATGACGAGGTTGTTCCCACCGCTCGATTTGTGCAAGACCTCGGCTTGGCCTGACACATTTTGTCATGCGTTATGCTGACAATCGATTTTGCTTGCAGAACTTTGCCATAGATTGGTACGATTTATAGATGCCTGCAGCAAGTGAAGATCCTCTTGAACTCTTATAAGGTCTCTTAACCATCAATACCACTACGGGATACATAAAATGACTTATCCACTCGCGCCTGAGCCAACACTTCGAGCAGCACTCAGAGTTCTTTATGTCGCAGCCTATACAACTCGTAACTGGACATTGAAGGAAGAAATATCGCGAGAGCAGATCAATGATCTATGGGAAGCAATTCACCCAATCCCCTCCTTGATCAAGCACTGGCGCGGTGACGAAGAGTGTCAACGCGAATTGAGAATGTACTTTCACTCATATGATGAGCGGGGGTGGGATGGTCTGAAGTTAGAAGTGATTTTTGACGATGCTTTGAATCATCCTGATCTGTAAAGTGATTGATTCTGTTAATACCTGGGCAAAGAGAGATACCAATACTTTTTGTTTGCGTGATCGCTGATTTATGACCGGGTAAACGATGCTACCCGACCTTTATCGGGGTCTGACCCTTATCGGATCCTCGGAATATGAAATGACGATTGAATTCGAAATCATTCCCAGAAAGAAAAAACGCTTCACGTGGAATGAACTCAGGGATAATCTGAGAGAGTTGAGACCACAGTTATTTCCTCCCACCGCTGCCAAAATGCCGAGTTTATGGGAGTTAGATCGTGGGATTGAAAGAGAAATTACCGCAGAAGAATCTATTGGTTCTGAAGGTCAATATCGTTTCGAAACAGACAAACAATATACTCTCTTCCTTGGGACGTATTCTAATGTTGCAACTTATACCAACGAGGAAGAGTGGCTTGCAGATTATGCGATGAATCTTGCTCCTGACTTACGGAAAACGCTTGCAGCGCAATGGAGATCGGTGGGATTCAGCTATGATGTCGGTATAAAGGGCATCAGATATGATCCAGGTCTGGTTGACTTTTTTGCAGTCTTACTCTCAGCAGCTCAGTTATGTGATGGCTACATTCTGTTGAAAGAGAGAAAACCATCAGGTATTCCTGATGGCGCTTATTTGCCTGAAGAAATCAGGAATCTAATCGAATGAAGGGACGAGACCTCAATCAAGATCCCCACTACACAAAGATTTAAAAGGTGACAGGTCCATTAATGATGGAAACAGCTCCGATGTGGTTCCGGACACCTTTATTTGCCCGCAACCCCTCCGCGAATACGATCTCAAAGGCCACCCCGGCGCCTGCCGCTTCTGGCACAACCAACTCCTGATCCCCGCCGGGTATCAGGGTTTGTTGCTGGAACGGGTAACCCCGAATGCAATTCGGGGCGAGCCCCGCGAGCAGGAAACTGACAGGGTCGTCTTTCAAATGTTCCTGACAACTACCCACCAGAACAACCCAATCGGGTGCCATCTGTTAGCTCGCCCAACAGTGCTCAGTGAACGCAACGTTCCAGACAAATTGACAATCCCCCCACCGCGACCCATAATCGAAAGTTGATTCCTGCGAACTGTCACAATGAATTCCAACCTGAAAAGCGCGCTCACCATGAACATACCCCGCCTGAAATTTGCACTCCTGATTTGCCTCCTGGTCATCGCCACTCCGAAGTTCCTCCCCGCTGGTCACTCATCAGACACCTTCGGACCCGCATTGACTCCCCATCGGGTCGATGGCGTCGATGCCTGCCAGGCTGTCGCCGTGGCTGGCAACCGGCTCTACGCCACCGGGCGCGGCACGTTCCACGTGCTCGACATCTCCCAACCCGAAAAACCGGTCCCGCTCGGCGAACTCTCCGGCCTGGGCAACACCCGCCAGCTCTTTATCAAAGACAACATCGCCTATATCACCGCCCGCCAGGATGGACTCTGGCTCATCGATATTTCCGATTCCAGCAAACCGCAACTCCTCAGCCACTACGACACCGTCGAGATGGCCACCGGCATCTGTGTCTCCGGCTCACTGGCCTTCGTCGCCACGCGGCAGTATGGCGTCGAGATCATCGACGTCTCCAACCCCCGCGCCCCGCAACATGTCAGCATGCTGAAAACGGGCGAAGCACAGTCCTGCTGGTCACGCGATGGCCTGCTCTATATCGGCGACTGGGCGCCGAAGAAACTCGTCATCGCCGATGTCCGCAATCCGCGCCAGCCCGCCATCATTGGCGAAGCCCCGTTAGACGGTTATGGTGATGGCGGCTGCCTCCGTGGCAACTACTGCTTCGCCGCCACCGGACACCATTCAAGGGCAAACCCCAAAGACGGCAAAGGACATGGACTCGAAATCTTCAATGTGGTCGATCCCGAAAAACCGATGTTCGTCTCCCGTGTCAAGTTCCCGGCCTCCTATCACATTTCTAACGACATGTGGACCGCCCGCGTCGCCGGTGATCACTGTGTCGTCGCCGACACCTGGAATGGACTGTTCGTCGTCAATATTCACGACATCCAGCAGCCGCGAATCGTCGCCCACGCCGTCCTTCCGCCCAAGTCAAAAAGTGACAACACGCCCGACCCCGTCGGCGGCATCGCCCTCGGCAAGGATGTGATCTACGCGGCCGGCATCTTAACGGGACTCTACGTCGTCCCCGCGCCCGGCCTCGCCAGTCCGGTCGTCCGCGAAGAGGACAGGGCACCCGAAATCAAAGCCGCCCAGGACAAAAATAGCGATCCCCGTTTCCTCACCTACCAGCCCGGCGGTCAGGTCCGCTCTGCCACCGTGGTAGGCGACATCGCCTGGGCCGCCTGCGGCAGTGCCGGAATTCATGCGGTGCAGCTCGGCAAAACCCTGAAGCCGGTCAGCGTGACCCCGGGCAAAGGCGAGGTCATGCACCTGGCCGTTTCCGGTTCGCGACTCTACGCCGCCGAGAACGACGCCGGGCTCGCCATCTACGACATCGGCCCCGATTTGAAACTGACCGAAATCGGTCGGCTCAAGTTAAAGGGCCGCAATGTGAAACAGGTCGCCTGTCCCGCCCCCGGACGGTTCGCCTTATACCACTGGGGCAGTGCCGCTGTGGAGATCGCCGACGTCCAGGATCCCGCCCACCCCAAAGTGGTCTTGAAAGATTCACAGGTTGGCCTGTTCTACGGCGATCAACTGGTCCCCGAAATGCTGGGCGGACGTTACCTGGTCGCCCACTGGCACCGCAGCGGACCAGCGTGGTACGACGTCAGCGGCGAGAAACCGGTTCACCAGGGCAACACACCCGACGAGCGGCTCTATAGCTTTTCCGACGGCGCCTGTCTGCGGGGCGACAAACTGCTGATCACCAAACGGGGTAAGCTGCAACTGCTGGACCCCGGCGACGAGCGCGAAGTCAGTCAGCTGCCCGCCATCGCGGTCCCCGGCCATTACCTCCGCGGCCGCCCCACCACCAACGGCAAACAACTGGCCCTCTCCCGCCGCCCCGACCAGCATGTAGAGCTCTTCGACATCACCGACCTCCAGCACCCCAAACCAGTCGGCGAATATGATCTAACAGGCCACCCCGGCGCCTGCCGCTTCTGGAACAACCAACTCCTGATCCCCGCCGGGTACCAGGGGTTGTTGCTGGAACGGGCATCGAAGCCTTGAGCCTGATCAGCATCAACTCCAGCAAACAGGCAGGAAACTGATCCAGTTCGCCATCATGGAACCAGCCAACACTTCAAATTAGCCGCAGGGCATTAGCCCCGGTTGAGTGACTTGGGTAAGGACCGTTCGAAATAAGAAACGCTACCAGGCCACCGTTAAGCCATCACCAGAAAACCAGCATTTTCTAGAACGACTCTGCCAGACGGAGAGAAAAACTGGTAAACTGGTGGTTGAGCAGGCATAGCTTTAAGACCAGATTAAAGTATTGCACGACGAACTTTATACAAGTATTTGTGTCTTAAAAAGACGGTTTCTTTGTTTATGTCTGTAGGAGTGTTAGATCGTCGTTATGGATATGTCACCCTTCCCATGGTTAAAAGATAAACCTGATACATTTCAATATCATCTCGAAAATGACACAGGTGATTTTGAAACTTACACGCGCAAAAAACGACTGGATCTCGGTGAGTCACTATTAAAATTGCGTCGTATCTACCTCGATACAAAATATTGGTTGTACGTTCGAGATGTTTACCTCAACCGCTCCAAAAATCCGCTTCACGGTGAGATAGTAAAAGAGTTGCGACGTCTCCGAGATTCAGGATCGACGATCTGCCCGGTTAGTTATTCAATCTTTTCTGAGCTACTCTATCAATCAGATCCAGTAACTCGAAATGCCACTGCGGAAATGATTGATGAACTTAGCGATGGTTGTACTATTCAACCACCTCATGAAGTCTTCAGACGAGAGTTGATACATTTCGTAACTAAAATGAACTCAGTAGGCGTTGAGTTATATGAGATTGATCAAATGGTATGGACGAAAGCGGTGTTTATATTAGGAGATCGCTTTTTATCACTTGAGGGTTCACCATTCTCTGGAAAACAAGCATTGGCTATTCGTAAAACCATGGATGACCTTTTCTGGTCTATAAACTTAGCAGAGATTCTTGGCCAATGGCCTTTGTCAGATCGAAATAAACAGGAAAACAACATAGAGTTAGCTGAATCTTTAACTGATGGGAAATTTGAACATCAAAAACAATCTGACTCTTTCGAGAAGTTATTTCTTGATGAAGTGCAAGGAGTATTAGATGGCCATAGAAGTATATTGGGGAGTTTTGCTCTTCATTTAGGTCAGAAGAATGGACTCGAAGGAAATTTATCCAAAAACGAGATATCACAACTTGGAAATATTCTTGGTAGATAACTCTGGGAAGGATATAAATGCAAACGTATTTCGACAGAGTTACCATCGATTAGTATTCCAAGTTCTCTACATGCAGCAATTCGTCTCGATAAGAAACGGAAATATAAAAAAGGTGATTTTGAAGATATTCGTCATGCAACGCTAGCTATACCTTATTTCGACATATTTCTGACAGAGGCTAGTCTTCAGCATCTTTTGCGAACGAAAGATATTGATGCAGAAAAGAAATACGGATGCAATGTTTTATCGTCAGAACAAGAAGTTCTTGCTTATCTTCGAGGCATCCAGTAATGTTGCTCTCTCAAATCTATGGAAAATTTTTCAGTAAAAACTGACTGAAAATTTTCTGAACTCAATTACAAATTCATGAATCTTAATTGTCATTAGGCTTTTCAAGGGTTGGCAATTCATACGTAACACATCCTACATTGATTGACTGGTACCCTTCAATATAAGAGTTTAATCCAGCCATCCAGATCCGATCTTTACATTCCTGCCAGAATCTCTGAGGAGAGCTGTAGTCACTGTCCTGTAGCCGTGATATGACTGTTTGTAGTGAGATTCCAGGATGTATGCTATGGTCATATTTATCGTTCGGTTCAGCATCTGCCGAGATTACGACACCAAAAATATTCTTCACTTGAGTCCACGCTACGAAATCGAACAGTTATGATTTCTCCTCGATATTCATTTTTGACAAGATGCGTTTTACTTTTGAAAGTTGATTTTGCCCTTTCTGCATTTCTTTAGTTGCAGCATCGACTTCATTAATTTCATCAACTCCCAGTAAAGCTTTTCCTTCAATGATTAATATCTCGTCAGGAAATTGCTTATTATAGACCAGAATATCAATCTCACCTTTTTCCTTACCTTTGGAAATAGGGGTGTTTAATTTGTTTTCTGTTTTCCCCTTGTGTGAAAATAGATTACTTATTTCCTGGAGCATAGGGGCTTCACGTCTACCAATAAGTGTCGCAGCATGATTCTGTAGTTCTTTTGTTCGGCTCATCAATTTAAGCATATTTCTTAATTGTCTTGAGTTTTGTACAACAGATGCACTCCATGAAATGGTTTTATCGCCGCAGAACAGGGGTTGTTGGTACAGATCAGGCCAGCCAGTCCTGCGATCATAAGACAGCCGTTGAACTATGGAAAAAAGTGTGGAATCTGGTAGTCCTGTTAGTTTTCTTAAAGAATCATAAAATTCCGATCGTTCAATACACTGTGTTGGTGCGCACTCCCATTGTTGTTTTCCCAGTTCCATAATTGAAAGAAGAAAACCGAATGTACAACAAAAGCTCCAGCGACGTAGTGCGTTATAAAACTGATCAAATTCACTAACAGTAAAACCTCCAAGATCTTCGTGATCATTTAAACGGAGCGGCTCTTGTGGAATGGCCAACTCAAATTGCCGCTTGATGTTCTCATCATTTGCAATTGATACATCAGGCAGAGCAATGTGGCCAGACATGTATTTATATTCGATACCTCTTAAAAGGGAGAATAATTTTTCACCTATGTCACCCTGTGAGGAAGGATCGGATACTAAGGGCAAATTTCCGAGGCGGTGTGATTGTTCTGCCATACCCAGCATAGGTCCGACAGATTGTATATTATTTCGTATCACGAAACGAACTCGTTTTTTAACCTCATCGACCTCAATATCTACCTGCTTTCTACCGTACATTTTATGGAAATCTGCAATGTTTACATACTTCCCTGCGAATTGACAAAACTTTCCTGCTTCCTCGATTATATTCGGGTCATCGGTTGGCTTAATATTGAATTGTTGGCTTCCATCATGAAGCCAGCGAAACGCTTCTGAAAGTCCTTCTTCTAAGTTCTTCAGAAGTTGGAGCTGACCGATTCTGCTTGGATCAGGCGGACTCAATACTGTTGAAATTACGTTACAATCGAATTGAGCGAGTGCAGCATATCTAGCATTTCGACGGTCTCGCCTCCATAGAGCTAATGTTTTATGATGTTTGTCCAGCACCTCTTTTTCGAATTTGCGAAAGACTTTCTCATTTGTATTTCTTGTTGCCATCAGTATTATTCCAGATCAAAAGGTGACTGAACTTTCATAAGATAAAATAGTTTAGTGGGTAACGCAAAAAGGTATCAGGACCATTAATTATGGAATCTGATATCTTTATTTTCCAAAAAACCGATTCAATTACCCTAGGAGCACCGCAGCGCCTGCAGACGCTGACACTATACCAGCCGCCTTGGTTCATGAATTCCCCACCATTTCCCTTCCCCACAGTTGCCCCCCGCACCAAATTCGATTCTCATAGAACCACAGACACAATAATTCCCACAGTCAGAAACCACGTAGCAACGCACTGCTCCGTGTGTCTCTGCCTGCCCCCTGTTAATCGACGCGCCTTGAGGAACATTCTGATGCAGCTGTTACGGTCCACGTTGATCCTGTCTCTGGCCCTGGTCGCCTGTAGTTCTGACCTGTTGGCTCAGCCAACCGCAAAGTTCGACCCGGTGAAACCCGTCGGCGATCCGGCCACCTTTGGGGCGAACATTCAGCGAACCATGACGCTGCTGGCCACCAGCACGCCGGAAAAACGCAATCGGGTTCGCATCCTGTTCTACGGCCAGTCCGTCACCCGCAATCCGTGGTGGGAAGACGTGGCGAATGACCTGCGCCAACGCTTTCCGCACGCCGACCTCGAAATCGAAAATCGCGCCATCGGCGGTTATGGCGGGCCGGTCCTGATCAACACTGCCGAGTTTGATCTGTATCCCTTCTACCCGGACCTGGTGATCTTTCACGTCTGGAGCGGGGTGGAAAGCGGTCACCAGGAAAAAATCATCCGCCGCATCCGTGAGCGGACCACCGCCGAAGTCCTGCTCTGGACCAGTAACCTGCGGTGGCCGAGTACTGTCCCGCCGGACGGCGACCCGCAGCATCCTGACGTGCTGGCCAAAGACGCGCAGGATCAGGCGATCTCCGATCTCTACTTTCGTCTGGGCCGGGAACTCAATTGCGAAGTGGCCGACGTCCGCACCGGTATGCAGGGTTATCTGAAACAACACAACCTGGTGGTGAAAGACACGCTCCGCGATACGGTTCACCCCAATCAACTGGGAAACTTCCTCATCGCCGAGCTGGTCAAACCGCATCTCCGCTATGATCCCAGCTTCCCCGATGACAAATGGAAAGACCTCGTCACCGATGTTCCCATAAATGATGCGCGTGTCCAGAAGAAAGACGACGGCTCCCTGACCCTGAATTTCAAGGGCAACCGCATCGACGTGATCGCGGCTCCCGGTGACGCAGCGAAAGCCGCCGTGCTCCTGGACGGGAAATCCCCCTCACAATTCCCGGAGCTCTACTATCACACGCGTCCCAGCCCCACGCCCGTCGCGGGACGCCCGGCTTTCAATCGCATCGATCATCAATCTCCGCTGCAGGTAGAAACCTGGACCGCCCGCATTCTCGAATGCGATCTGGAAAAGGATGTGCTGCGGTATGAAGTCAGCGGTTCCAAAACGGGACCCGACGGCACCGGCGATCACAAAAAACGCTTTGTTTCCAACTCCGGTCGCGTGGTGATCGAACCCCGGATGTGGATGGTCAACTGGTCGCTGCGTTATCGCAAACAGAGTCTGCCGAAAGATTATCAAGTCACCTGGGAAACCAAACCGTTGTTTGTAGACGTCTGGCAATCCCCGGCGGTCACGGATTCTTCCAAAGAATATCCCACGGTCCTCGCGCAGGGCCTGAAAAACGGCGACCACAGCCTGACACTCACGCCGCAAACCACCGGCAAACTGCCAGTCAAAGCCTTCCGAATCTACCGACCCCCGTTGAATGTCTCCGCCGCGGAATAAATCGAGAGTATGAAAGCGCTTCCAGAGAAGTTAAAAGTATTAAGTCTCCGAACAGGCTGGGGGAGTGTCGTATTCAGAACGCTGTCAGTTCTTTGATCAGCTTGTTGTATTGTCCCTTTGAGACAAATACGCGGTGGAAACCCTCGGTCAACGTGATCTCCACTTCTCCCCTGGCTTCGGTTCCCCAGCCGATGATTTGCCGGGTCCTTAGATCCACATCAAAATAATAATAGTACTTCGTGTTGTCTGCTGTTTGGCTCATTGCGAAATCAATCCTGGGTACCGTTGCACAGGTCGCCGGTTATGCCATATTCCATTCCGAAATCCTGCACAGAGACGATTGTGATTTGCGTATTCGGGCATGAATGTATCATAATGCGTAGCATACTCTGTCTGTCACCGACTCACAATGACGCACTTTGAATCATCTACAGAATTACGCGCCCATGCTTTCCGAACTCAAACTCCTCGACGCCACGCTCCATCGTACGGACACAGAAACCCGCATGCCGTTTCGGTTTGGCATCGCGGTCATGACGGCGGCTCCGCATGTGTTTCTGCAGTGCCGTTATGAAATCGACGGGCAGGTCGTCACCGGCATCGCCGCCGAAGGTCTGCTGCCCCGCTGGTTCGATAAGTCACCCGAGAAAGATGCCGACCAGGAAATCGACGAGATGTTACTGGTCATCCGGCAGGCCGTCGGGTTTGCGCGACAGGCGACAGCTGCGCCCGCGTTTGATTTCTGGCGGCAGGTTTACCAGGCACAGGTGACGTGGGCGGCGGAGCAGGGCCTGCCTTCGCTGCTGGCGCAGTTTGGGGTCAGTATGGTCGAACGCACGCTGCTCGATGCGCTGGCCCGGGCCGAACACTGTAACCTGGCGACGCTGTTGCGGGAGAACCGTGTCGGCCTGGATCTGGCGGCGATTCATCCCGAGTTGGCGGGCCGCACGCCGAACGAGTTTCTGCCTGCACAGCCGCTGCCCAAAATCATCGCCCGCCACACGGTCGGATTGTCTGATCCGTTGACGGCTGCCGACCTCACGTCCGAAACCCGTATCGACGACGGCCTGCCACAGACGCTGGAAGACTGTATTCGTGCCTACGGACTAAAACACTTCAAACTCAAGGCCCAGGGGGATGTCGACCGTGATCTGGACCGACTCCGTTCCGTCGGGCAGGTCATCACCGATCATTGCGGGAACAACTTCGCGTTCACCCTGGATGGCAACGAGCAGTACCGCGAGTTCCCGCGCTTCGTCGAACTCTGGGACCGCATTCAGGCCGACGCGTCGCTGTCTGCCTTCTTTGAACGTCTGATCTTCATCGAGCAGCCTTTGCATCGCAGCGTGGCATTGGACCCTGCGATTGCGAATATTGCCGACTGGGAAAACGGGCCGCCGGTGATCATTGATGAATCGGACGCCGAACTCAGCGCGCTGGAACAGGCGCTGCAACTGGGTTACGCGGGCACGAGTCACAAGAACTGCAAAGGCATCATGAAGACGACCGCCCATCGCTGTCTGATCAATCATCGCAACGCGCGCGAAAACACGAGCCGCTACCAGATGAGCGGCGAAGACCTGGTGAATATCGGCCCGGTCGCATTGCTGCAGGACCTGGCGGCGCAGGCGGCTTTAGGAAATGCCTCGGTCGAACGCAACGGCCACCACTACTTTCGCGGACTGACCCCGTTCCCCAGGCAAATCAGCCAGCTGATGCTCCAGCAGCACAGCGACCTCTATACGCCGCTGGACAACGGCTTCGCCCGCGTCAACATCACGAACGGCGAACTGGATCTGACGTCAGTCAACGCCGCCCCGTTCGGCGTGGGCGTGGAAGTTCCTATGAACGGCTTTCAGGAATTGTCGCTCTGAAAAAGGTTCCAGGAACCGTAAAGCGGACCAAGTTTTCGATCAGAGAACCTGGCAGTCATGATTTATCGCACGTCAATTGCCGTCTGCAATGTTCTCCCGCTGGCTTACTGTATTCAGACGGTGTTCGTCCTTTTATAATCGGGGGCAGGCTTGCCAGGTACTTTATATCGAATCGGTTTCAACAAGAGAGTGAGAGTCAGCAGTGGCAGACATGAACGACGGGGAACGCCTTCAGGCTTTCATCGCGCAGTTGCAGGGCCAGACTGGCCTGAACGCGGCCCGGTACGAGCGGATGCTGGCGGAGTTGAACGCGACTCAGCCGCGGGATGGACACGATGCGGAAGGCCGTCGGCAGATTGCGTTTTTTGATGCGAAGCAGTACGACCTCCAATCGTTCTCCGCGAGAAACGACGACAGTTTCCAGCTGATTGCCATCGAATCGCCGCTCAATGAGCAGACGGTTTCGGCGGCTGCCGGCTGCAAGGTGGTCTGTATCTTCGTGAATGATGAGGCCCATGAGCGGGTCATTGCGCGGCTGGCCGAACTGGGCGTAGAATTGATTGCTCTGCGTTGTGCCGGCTTCAATCATGTTGATCTGGAGGCTTGTCAGAGGCACGGCATCAGTGTCGTGCGGGTTCCCGCGTATTCGCCGCATGCGGTCGCCGAACATACAGTCGCGCTGATGCTGATGCTCAACCGACATTTGCATCAGGCTTACCTGCGGAACCGGACCGGGGCTTTTGTGTTAGACGGGCTGACCGGTTTCGATATGTTTGGCAAGACGGTTGGCGTGATCGGGACGGGAAAAATCGGGCAGTGCGTCGTCGAAATTCTGAATGGATTCGGCTGTCGGGTACTGGCCTATGACGTGCAGAAAAATCCGGAAGTGGAAAAACGACCGCTGACGGAATATGTCAGCCTGGACGAACTGTTAGCGCAGTCGGATATCATTACGTTGCATCTGCCGCTCTTCCCGGAAACACATCACCTGATCAATCGAAAGTCGATCGCACAGATGAAGCGGGGCGTGATGCTGATCAATACGTCGCGGGGAGGCCTGGTCGAAACAGTCTCCCTGGTAGAGAGCCTGAAGTCGGGGCAGATCGGCTATGCCGGCCTGGATGTCTACGAAGAAGAAGCAGGCATCTTTTTTCGCGACATCTCCGACCAGGTACTCAACGATGACATTCTGGCGCGGCTGATGACATTCAACAACGTGGTAATCACATCCCATCAGGCATTCCTGACCCACGAGGCGCTGGACAACATCGCCGAAACAACGCTCTCCAATATCGAAGAATTCTTCGCCGGCAAACGGGAAACAGATCTGACGCACCACGTGAGTTAAACGACCCTTAAATGGGCATGAGAACTCGACCAGCCATTGACGATTAAGGAGATACGCAGAAAAAAAGAGGCCTGAGGAGAATACCACAGGTCCCGATGATCAGAAGCCTCTGTCGTCTTAGCGAAGGTCCTTTTTCACCACGAGAGAGCAGATAGTGAAACCCTTAAAGCGACTACGATTACTGTTCCAGCCGGGGGGGATTTGGATTGACGACTGAAGCCCAGGTGGTGCCGATGCGTAATTCGTCAAACAGGTAGTCGCCTTGCTGTCCCACGTTCAGGCGGACCAGGTCCCAGGTGTTTGAATCGTGAAAGGGGGTGGTGACACAAGTCCAGACGGGCGGTTCCCGATCGGGTATGGCTTCCTGTTTAGCAAATGCCCGCATGAAAACCTGATCGGGAGCGTTTTTACTGGCGACAATTTTTGCCACGATGAAATAGGTTTCTCCCGTTTGCAGTGGCGGCGCTTCTTCCACAATCTGCATGTCGGCCTGCAGCGTGGCGTAACCCTCCGAGCTCATGCCAAACAGAATTTTGCGGGAATGGGCTAATACCTTTGAGGTCTGCAGCGACAGATTACCAAACTGGTCATCTTTGATATTGGGTCCGCTACTGTTTTTCTGCATAGAGAAGCTGAGGTAATAGATGGCGTTCGTATCCATGCGGATCGGTTTTTCTAACGCGCGCCAGGCCATTTCTCCTTTGCTGAGTTCGATCAGCCCCAGCTGATTTTCCGCGAGTGGGGTTCGTGACAGCGACTTGCGGGGGTGACTCTCACCCACAGCGAGTTCGCCGCTGCCTTTGTGCTTAGTCCAGGGGGTTTTCCAGCCTGTGCCGGCAGTCTGCCATGCTGAAGAAGATTCCGGAACGGCGATGACAGTGGGATGAAAACTGTCGTAGGCCCGTAATTCCTGTTGCAACGCGAGCGGTGTTTGGGGATCGCCGGGAACTTCTCTTTTAAAGCGTTCGGGACTGAGGGGAATGTCATCTACCTTGTTGTCTTTCAGTCGCCTGGCGTGTCCTGCCTGAATGATAATTGATTCGGCGAACTGCTCGTTCTTATGATTGGCGTCGACTCGGACCGCCCCTTCAAACACATGCAGGTCCACTTCGCCATCTTTATCAACGCGGGCACCGTATTCTGTGCCGATATCGTGCAAGGTGAGCAGGGGGGTGATCAACGTGAATTCGGGCGTTGGTTCATAACCGTGCAGAACCATGCTGCCATAATCCAGGTGCGCACAGCAGCCTGTCACCAGTTTGATTTTGGTGGGTCCTTCAATCACGAGGCGGGTACCGGAATCGAAGCGAAATTCGGCAACCCCCTGTTCCAGCACCAGGTCTTCTGTCAGCAGTCGCTGCCCGGAGAATTCGGGCCGGGAGTTTCCTCCCCAGACACAATCGGTGGAACGGGTGAGCGTTGCGACGTAAGGCAGCTCAGCGCGAATTGTGTCGGTGATCGCATTGGGTGCCTGTTCCCAGAGGAAATCGCCTGTTGACATCCATTCCGCCATCAGGAAGATTAACATGGATGCGGCGGCGACCAGGGCATAATTAAAGAAGGCCGGTTGTCTGGCCGGGGGGGCCTCATGTGTGATGAGCGGAGCCGGGGTGAGTGGCGGAACCGGTTCTGGTTCTTCCATGCTCTTCTCTTCCAGCTCCTTTAAGCGTTCGAGCATATCCGGCTGAATTCCCGAATCGATGTCGAGGTATTCAAAATAGTGCTGTAATGCCTGGGGATGGACGACGAGATAATTCTGGAACGCTGCGAATTCTTCCGCTGTGAAGTCTCCGTCCTGGCTGTTGAGCAGCTGGTTCAATAACTGTTCGAACTCGGGGGGAAGTTCTTGTATAGACATTAGACTTGTTGCTCACTCTTTAGTTTACTCAAAATACACTCCGCCAGTTCTCGCCTGAGGAACGTCAGACGGTTATATAGAGTTTGCAGAGCCCTGTCAGCCGTTTTCGCGATATCCTTAATCGATTGTTTTTCCAGGATGGATTTCTTTAACAGCTGCTGATCAGTGGAATTCAAGCCATCCAGACAATCATGCAGCAGCTCAATTCGAATATTGTATTTACTTAAATCCTGCTCGCGTTGCTGCGCCATAGTTTCGATGAGTTCCTGGCTGAAATAATGCCGATCGTTCCTCCTGCTTCTGCGGTGATTACAGACCGTATAAAACGTGATGCCACAGGCCCAGGAAAAGAAGTCCCGTTTCTGATCAAATTCAGCAAACTTTTTCCAGAGCGTCAGACAGACAAGCTGGTAGACATCTTCTGCATCAGAATAATGGGGCACCAGTGTCCGAATATAATTAAATATACGGAAGCGTTCTTGATCTATTAAAGAGGTAAACACCTCTCTGGCATTTATGTTGAGTGACGGAATTAAATTCGACATAAAACGGGAAACTCCGTTCCGGAAAATTGCGAGAAATGCAACCATTCAAATAACTTAGTAAGTTCGGCTCATCAGGATGAAATTGCGCAAACTCTGGTAGAGAACGGGTATCTTCACCAATGATTTATGTCATAAACCATACAAACGATTAGTAAACATGCAAGCAAAAAGTGATGCCCATTTCCTAATTGTTCGCAAAGCAGTCAGGCAGTCCAACCGGTTATTCTGGAATTTGCGATCAATCAGTTGAATTATTCAGCAGAAAGGGAAAAGGATAGAATGATCTGTTTTCCAATCGGACATTTTCCTCTTTTAAAGATTACTATATGAACTTGTCATCCGGTAAAAAACGAAATGCCAGCCACCGGGCGATTCGTCGATTTTGAATCAGACAGAGACACTACCAAATCACAAGCAGGATGAATCAAGGTTCCTGCAACCGATTAGGCGTGTTCGAGTTGACCGGCACCTGGAAAGCACATCGCTCTCAACCCTGTTTTCTCTCTGGTTCTACCCAGGACACATGACATTCCGGCAGCTGCGTTTTCAGCTCCTCAAACCATTCCGTGGGAACACCAGGGAGATTGAGCCCCA
Organism: Gimesia algae; assembly: GCF_007746795.1. Classification (NCBI taxonomy): domain Bacteria; kingdom Pseudomonadati; phylum Planctomycetota; class Planctomycetia; order Planctomycetales; family Planctomycetaceae; genus Gimesia; species Gimesia algae. The sequence goes on along the minus strand of NZ_CP036343.1, from coordinate 3,621,205 downwards.
GGTAGCGGAGTTGCGTCAGCTGACCCAACTCTCGGAACCCTGCTGCGTTGAGTGGCACCTTAATCAGCGTCAGTTGCTTCAGTTCCGGCAGATCTGCGAAGGCGCGGATCCCCGCTGCCGTCACCCGCGGGGGTGAATCCTCTCCCGTGTAATGCAGACTCATCCGCCACAGCTGTTTTAATCCTCGCAAGTGTGCGAGATCCTGATCCGTCAGCGTAGCCATCTCCAGGGATAGACCCTCCAGCCGGGAGAGCTGTCCCGCCATTGCCAGAATTTCACCGGTCACCTGAGGCATCACTGACAATCCCAGAAACGTCAACTGTTCCAAGGCCGCTAGTTCCTGTAGCCCTTCATTCACAGGGACCCGATGCAGGTTCAACGCTGACAGGTTCTGCAGGTACGCCAGCTGTCGAAAGCCGGCGTCGCTCAGCGACGTATCCCGGAATCTGAGCTGGCGCAGTCCGTGCAGCTCACCAATCGCTGCCAGCGCAGTATCGTCCAACTCCATTTCATCTATCCAGAGCTTCGTCAGCTGGGGAAAGGAAGTCAGGTGCCGAAACGCCCAACCGGGCGTCGTAGTATTTCGCAAATGGATCTCATTCAGCCGTGGCAGCCCCGCCAGGGTTGCCAGCCCCCGCTCCGTCAGTGTTGTGTTCTGAATGGAGAGTTTTACCAGCGGTTCCAGTTCACGCATGCTTTCCCACAGATGATCGGTCTCATCCATCTCCAGGATGCCAAGCTGAAAATTCAGAGCCCCCTGTTTGATGCCTGCAGACATCCGCACCCCTGCCTTGCGCAGGCATTCCACGGCTTCCCGCTGTCGGGGAGGCAGCAGGAGCTCATCGAAATCGATCCCCCCATCCAACTGCATCTGCTGGTCGGCGCTGAGTGTCTTGAGACGACGCTGATTCTCCTGGTCCTCATCGTCTCTCACAAACAGCTGCCCCACGGTCAGTGAGTTCAGATAGTCCGCAATTGTGCGTACGGTCTCAAAATCGGCCCGCACCTTCGCTTGCAGAAGGACCCGGGAAGCAGCCACCATGCCTTCGATCTCATCCCCCTGGTCATTCAGGGGAATCGAAATTTCCCGGGCAGGACCGAGTCTGGTTTCGTTCGCCTCAATTTCTTCCAGCACCCGTTTCTCAATTAGAAACTGCTTCCCTTTCGCTGCGTATTCGTCAACGAGTTTCCGGACACTCTCCCTGCGCCGTTCATGATAATTTTCGACCGTCACCCGGGTGCCGGGAAACCGTTCAGTCAGATCGGCAATGATACTGTCAGGATCCAGCAGATAACGCTGATCGGGCGTTTCCAGGCGAATCGTAATCATGGGCGTTGAAGTTCCCCGAGACAGGAAAGAAAGGACCAGCAGACCGGCAAAATAGCAAGTACCATTATACCCTGAACAGTCCACTCGTCACGCCACTTCACCAAATTCAAACAGCCGCGTGTTCCGCACCGTAAATTCTACACGTACCGGTTGCCCGTTGATTACTGTTCGAGCACCAGTCGGGGGCGATCGGGATCGACGACTGACGACCAGGTACTGCCGATGCGCACTTCATCGAACAGGTAGGCGCTATTCTTGCCTGCATGAAGCCGAACCACGTCAAACACGTTTGAGTCCTCGTAGGGAGTCGTGACGCAGGTCCAGACCGGCGGTTCCTGATCCGGAATGGGCTCTGCTTCTGCAAACGCACGCATGAAGACCTGGTCCGAGACTTTTTCACTGGCGACAATTTTTGTGACGAACAGATATGTTTCACCGCTTTGCAGGGGGGGCGCTCTTTCGATGATCTGCGGTCCCGCCTGCAGAATCGCGTAGTTATTGATGCTCATCCCTATGCGGATTTTGGGGGGATCTTCCTGCTGGACGGAAGGGAGCAGTGCGAAATTTCCATACTGGTAAGATTGATTTTTTTGATCCGTTTTGATTTTCTGCATGTAGAAACTGATGTAATAGATCGCGTTGATATCCATGCGAACTGGTTGCTTCAATTTGCGAAAGAAAGAACTTGCTCCGCGGAGTTCGAGCAGCCCCAACTGGCTGGGAGCCACTTCGGTTCTGGCCAGTGATTCATGGGGGCGACTGAGTCCCAGGTTCGCTCTACCGCCGCTTTTCGGGGTCCGCCAGGGGTTCACCCAGCCGATTCCGGTGTTCTGCCACGGGGAAGTCTGCTCGGGATCTAGAATCTCCGGGGGATGAAAACTGTCATAGACCCGCAGTTCCTGTCGCTGTGCCTGTAAATTCTGTGGAGTTCCAGGAACTTCCCTTTTGAAGAGTTCCGGTTCCAATTGAATGTCTTCGAATTTCCTGTCGTTAAGATGCCGGGCCTGGCCCTTCTGGATGATCACCGATTCTGAAAACTGGTCATTCTTCTGATTGGGGGCGACCCGCACGGCACCTGCGAACACGTGCAGATCGACTTCACCATCCCGATGAATCTGCGCGCCGTATTCGGTACCGATATCCTGAAAGGTGAGTAGAGGAGTGATCAGCGAAAATTCCGGTGCTGGATCATAACCGTGCAGAACAAGCTTGCCGTAATCCAGTTTCGCGCGGCTGGACGTCACCAGGTTGATTTTGGTGGGCCCCTCAATAATCAGACGCACGCCCGTATCAAAGCGAAATTCAGCGACCCCCTGTTCCAGCACCAGATCCTCCGACATCAGCCTCTGGCCGGAGAATTCAGGCGGAGACTCGCTGCCCCAGACGCAATCCGTAGAACGCGTGAGTGTGGCGACATAAGTGCGTTCCTCTTTACTGGCCTGCGGATCGGGTGTCCGGGTCCCCCCCGGGAAAAAACCTGCGAAGCTCCAGGCCAGCAGCAGTCCCACCAGCAGCGAGCAACTGGCAACGGCAGAATAACGCAGAAATGCTGTCCGCCTGACGACAGGCTGCGGGAAGGGCTGCGGTTGTGGTGCGTTTTGTTCCCTGGATGTCTGTTCCAGCGCTTCCAGGCGTGCCTTCATATCACTCTGCAGTCCCAGATTGATATCCAGATAATTAAAGTAGTACTGCATCGCTTCGGGATTGGTCGAAAGAAATGCCTGGAACTGGTCGAACTCAGATTGCGAAATCTCTTCGTCCGGACTGTCTAACAGCCGATTCAGCAACGGTTCAAATTCGGGTGGAAGATCCTGGATTGACATTTTGCTTACTGCTCATTCCGCAGCTTACACGAAATACACTCTGCCAGTTCCCGTCGGAGAATTGACATACGGTTATACAGCGTCTGGATCGATTTCTAGGTTGTTACGGCGATCTCCGAGATGGAATGTTTTTCAATAACGGGATCCCGCAGCAGCTTCTGAACGGACGAGGTCAGGGAGCTTAAACATTCACGGAGATAATCAATCCGACTGTTGTAGTTAGATAAATGCTGCTCTCGTTTTCGAGACATGGTTTCCATCAGGTCCTGATTGAAATGATGTCGATCATGACGCACGCCTCTATAGTGATTCCGCGCTGTATAAAATGCAATCCCACAAACCCAGGGAAAGAAATCTCGATCTCGATCGAACTCTTTAAATTTTTTCCAGAGTGTCAGGCAGACGTGCTGATAGACATCTTCCGCATCAGAATAATGTGGTACGAGCGTCCGGATATAATTGAAAATCCGTAAACGTTCCTGATCTAACAGAGAGGAATACACCTTTCTGGGACTGGCAGTGAGCGGCGAAATGGAATTCGACATAAACCCGACAACTCCGTTCAGAAAAACTGCAGGAAATCTAACCACACAAAAGACTTAGTAAATCAACTCTTCAGCAATAAATCGCACAAACGCTGTTTGGGAACGGCTCGCTTCAACAGCCATGTATGTTAATAACAATACAAACGATTAGTAATCTTTCAGGCAAAAAAAAATGACTGACAATCTAATAATATACACAGAATTGAAGGAGCCCAGTGAGGAGTCGTCAGGAAAATTATCGGCAACGCTTCAGATACAGTAAGATCAGAATGGGGATAGAGATGTCTGATTTCTTTCAGCGGATAATAGAATTTCTTCCGCCATCGGGAACGAAAACAGTCTCGACACGCTTTGGATTTTTGTTTCAACGCCGCGTTACCACAATCCCAATTCTCTGTTCCGTTCCCGGTTGTCGCTGTTTCGGAAACGGATACGATGTTAAAACAGACTCAGGCATCCAGAGGGGATTTCATAAATGAAACAGACAGAAACAACGGATCACAACACACAGTCGCTGCCGGACCGGGAGACGATGTACGCCGCACTCGTCCAGCGGGACAGCAGCTTTGAAGGCGTGTTCGTCGCGGCGATCCGTACAACGGGGATTTTCTGCCGCCCCTCCTGCTCGGCCCGCAAGCCGAAGCCTGAGAATGTCGAGTACTTTCCCGATGCAAAAACGGCCCTCGCCAATGGTTTTCGGGAATGCAAGGTCTGTCGTCCGCTGGTGGCGCTGGGGTCCACACCCGACTGGTTGCAGCCATTGATTGAAGAAGTCGAGCAGGATGCCACCATTCGACTGCAGGCTGAAGATCTGCGTGAGCGGGGTCTCGATCCGGTGCGTGTGCGTCGCTGGTTTCAGAAACTGCATGGCATGAGCTTCAGCGCTTACCTGCGAATGCGGCGGATCAATCAGGCTTTCAGCCAGATCCAACACAAATCGACTGTCACCGATGCCGCTTTTCAGAGCGGATATGAATCGCTCAGCGGGTTTGGAGAAGGCTTCAAAAAAACAATGGGGACCGCGCCGGCAAAAAGCAACGGTCAGCAGGTGATCGTTGTCAATCGGATCTTAACCCCCCTCGGACCGATGCTGGCCGGCGCAACAAAGCAGGGGATCTGCCTGCTGGAATTCACCGACCGCCGCATGCTGGAGACACAGATTAATCGGCTGCAGAAACATCTGAATGCGAAAGCGCTGCCCGGTGACAGTCGTTTCTTTCCCCTGCTGGAAGGACAACTGGAGTCTTACTTTGCCGGGAAACGAACCACGTTCGATTTACCACTCATCACGCCCGGCACCGAGTTCCAGCAGAAAGTCTGGGCGGCGTTGCAAACCATCGCCTGCGGTCAGACCCGTTCCTATTCCGAACAGGCAGAAATTATTGGACAGCCGACCGCAGTCCGTGCGGTGGCTAGAGCGAATGGCGACAACCGGATTGCGATTCTGATACCCTGTCACCGTGTGATCGGAGCTGACGGCACCCTCACCGGTTACGGCGGCGGTCTCTGGCGCAAGAAACGGTTGCTGGAAATCGAGCAGGGAACCAACGCCCCTGTAAAGTAAACGGATGCAGGTCGGCGGACATTCATTGACAGCGGGTGGCCGCGAATGCAATTCGCGGTTGTCAGAGACAACAGGAAGTTGCGGTGTGAACGAGAACTGGTGCTGAGTTGGGCCTCAAGCTGTTATCGGTTTAGCATAGGAAACCGGATTACGCTTTGGACATGGGACCTGCGACTTCCTGCTCGCTGCGCTCGGCCCGAATTCCATTCGGGCCCATCCTTTTTTCTTCGCGGTTCGTCACGATCTTAAAATCTGGCGGCACTGCAGATCAAGTCATTTCCCCGGCTTCCCCTTGCCCCAGCGCTCCTGGTTAAACTGTTCCGACTGACCGCGGGGAATCGTCAGCGTGTTCCAATCATCGCCAGCCTGGATGCGGGCCACCTGGACGATCTGTCCCACGTGATAACAGGTATGCCCGAGCGAGCGTTGAATTGCCAGGGGGACCATGTGCGCATCGCCGCGGATGTAAACCGTTTTTTCCAGATCGTCGGGCGTCAGACTTTTGAGGGAATCCAGCAGCGTCGACCAGCCCCGCTCCCAGTAGGCCAATAGTTCAGCGCGGTCAGTGAAGTTGTCTTCAAATTCACCATCACGATTGCGGTCCGGCTTCTCGCCGTCGGTGGTCAGAAAATCGGTCCAGCGGGAAATCAGGTTCCCGGCGACATGTTTCATGATCACGGCGATCGAGTTGGTATGCTCGTCCAGAGCCGTACGCAGCCCGTCGTTCGAAACCTGTTCAATGGCCCGTTCAGCCATTTTTTTGTTGGCTTCAAAGACATCGATCGTCGCCGAGAGGAATGGTGAGAAATGTTCCATCTGAAATCCCTTTTTGCATGAGTTGTCTGTACCAGTTTCAGTCTGGAGAATGAATCGGCTTTATGCAAGCGACTGGCCTGGTGGAAAATCTGATAAGCAGACTGTCTTCTGCTCTGGTAAATCGCTTATCATATCAGAATGATGCGTAAACCATCCCGAAAGAGTTTCGTTCTGCTGGTCCTCTGTGTCACAGTCGCTGGCGTTGCCTATGAGTGGCACGCTACGCCCGAAGCCGAGCGATCCGTGGTGCAGCAGCAGGCTCCGCCTCCAGAGCCGACTGCGCTGGCAACGCTGCAGAAACTGAAACAGCTGGGAGCCCGTTGGAAACGTAACCAGCACGGGCAGGTCTACTGGCTGTTTCTGAAACGTCTCCCCCTGGCCGATGACGATCTGACCGTACTGAAAGAACTGCCCGAAGTGCAGACGCTGACCCTGCGGGGCGTGCATACCATCAAAGGGAATCACTTCACCGATGACGGCCTGCGTCACGTGGGGCAATTGAAAAAACTGCGTTATTTCGACCTGAGTGTGAATTACCATCTGACCGATGTGGGGATGCGTCATCTGGAGTCGCTCAAACAATTAGAGCATCTCGATCTGAGCGGCTGTCGCAGATTCTCCGACGCCTGTGGAAAATCGCTGGCACAACTGACCAGTCTGCGGACACTGAAGCTGAGACAGACCTCGTTTACTCCGGATGTCCTGACTGCCTTGAGCCAGTTACCCGAACTGAAGTATTTGTCACTCAATAATAATAAAGGTATGTGGCTGGATGAAAAAACAATTGTCCCTTTAGAAAAAATGCCCCTGGAAGAGTTGGTGAATCTACGAATTAAAGATGAAAATCTTCCCTTAATCGCGCGGCTGAAATCATTGAAGTCGCTCCCCTTTGGTCCGGACAGGTCGATTAAAGATGATCAACTGAGTTACCTTACTCATATCAGACAGATAAAAAAATTGAATCTCGTTCTCACCCGGGGAATCAGCGATACCTCGCAACTGAAACAACTGCGGACGCTGCCTGAACTGGAGACGCTCTCGATCAGTCTCGGGAAACGCTCTGAAGGAGATCCGCTCGACCGATCGGGACTGCTTGCATTGGCAAAGATTCCTGCTCTGAAAGAGTTGGGAATAGGCTTAGTGAATGTACCGGTTCTGGAAGCAATCAGCCACTGCACTCAGGTCCAGAAACTGAATCTCAACGTAGATAGCAGTCAGTTTCAACCGACCGATCTGGCGTACCTGAAAGAGATGAGTCGCCTCAAGGATGTCACAGTGCAGATTGCGCTCGTTTCGGACGATCTCTGGGCGACACTGGGGAAGGTGAAATCTCTCGAAGAAATTTCGTTTAACAGGGGCTGGCCGCCACAAAAGGAACCCCCGCCGTTTTCTATGACAAGCCTGAAACAGCTCCAGAACTTACCGCATCTCAAGGGGCTGGACCTGAATGGTTTTCCTGTGACCGATGAGGGACTGGGTTACCTCGGTCAATGTCGAACTCTCGAAAGACTGGGGCTGAATAATGCCCCGATTACGAATGCGGGACTGCTGCAGTTACGCCATCTGTCTCAACTGAAGAAGTTCAGTTTTTATGGCAGCAAAATTGATAGGGAGCCAGCTGAGGAACTGCATCAATTCATACCGCAGTGTGAAATTGAAGATAACTGGTGCTGTGGCTGCATGACCATTTATGCGGACCGACGTTTCACTCAGAAATAAAAGCGGATCGAGCAGGCTTGAAGCGGTGACCTGCTCAACGCTGATAATCGGCCACAATGCCGTCGACGGCTTCCGCCAGCGCGGGAGTCAGTGTTTTCATCAACTGGCTGCCTTTCTCTGTCTGTCCCTGGTTGTAGATCTGATAGCGGGTTTTCGCAACTTTCAAAGCGGGCAGCTGTTTTTTGGTGACCGAGGCATCCAGCTTCGCTTGCTCTGTTTGATCCTGCTGGCATGCTTTCTCATAATTAAATTTGTGACTGTAGAATTCACACCAGGGGAGCAGGCCGCCATTGAGTTTGCGGGCCAGCGCCGGCTGGTCTCCCTGGCTGAGACGCGTGTCGAAATCAATCAGATTTTCCTGATCTGCTTCGAAGCCGCCGACAATCAGCAGGGCGCCCCCATTCACATCGGGCAATGCTTTCCCCCGGATCGCTTCCGTATTGCTGGCGATCTGTCCGCCCAGCGCCATAAAACGCAGATCAATGCCGACCGACTGAGCGATCTCAGCCAGCTTACCTCCGGTGATGGCCCGTTTGACGGTATAGACGGCTAAGCAGTTCTGCATGAGAGGCTCCTGAAAATTATAAGGCTGTGGCGGAAAAGTGCTTTCGTTTAGAGAGGCCAGAGTCTATGATAGTCTGTATAAGATACGGGTTCAATTTATGAGAAGGGAGTTCTCTGTTTCCGTGAACGGGACTTAAGCAGAAAAGGAACTGGAAACGGTGCATGTCTTCACAAGTATCGCTCATCTGTTGAGTCTCAGCGTTGCCATCTGTGTTTCCCTCATTGTCTATCTCCGCCTGGTGGCGATTGAGATGAGATCTGATAACGAGTTCGCGTTGGTGTGCCTGCTGGGAGCCGCATTGACGACGCTCTTCACCGGACTGGGGCTGAAGATCATTCGCAGAAATCTTTCCCCGTCGCTGAAATCCTGCATTACCTGGGGCGATATCCTGCTGACTGGCTGCGTGGTGGGCATCCTCTTTTTGGTTGTCTTTTTTTCAATGATGTCTATGGGACTGGGGCTGGCGATTCTGATACCATTTCTGGGTTGGTTGTCTACACTGCAAGAGGGCCTGCTCCTGGTAGCTCTGTATGCCGGTTTCAGTGCCTATGTCGTCCTGCTCGCCAGTCTGGCATTGATCTATCCGTTTCTATTTTCCCTGCAGTTCAACAAAATCTCCACTTACGAACTGCCGTAACGCAGCGGCACGTTTTTTACAGGATACAAATCATGCAAAGAATGAGTCCCTGGATGCTACTGGTTACCGCGGCCTTCTTTTCGATCTCGGTCTACTTTAGCAGTAGTGATGGAAGTCGCATCGCTGGAGGGCTGCTGACGCTGTTCGTCCTGGTCACACTTTTTCTGTTGCAGCTACAGAAAGAAAACGACGAACTTCGCGCACGACTGGATGCACTGGAAGGCAAAGTGACTGTCGAAGAATTGCCTGAAAATCGGGCAGCTGTTCACAGCTGAGTAATCCCATTTACGATAGATTAAATAAAAATGATCACGACGCGGATGCTGACCCAGGCGATACAAGCAGAACTGAAGCCACATGGATTTCAACGCAAGGGGGCGAACTGGTATCTGTTCAGCGAGACGATGATTACAGTTTTGAACCTGCAGAAATCTCAATATGGCGCGACTTATTTTCTCAATCTCGGTTTCTGGTTACAGCAGATTGAACACAACGATTTTCCCCGCGAGTATCAATGTCATGTGCGCACACGTGCCAGTTCACTCTGGCCCGAGGGTTCACATCGCCCTGAAGCAGGCGCGCCTCGCATCGCCGATCTGTTGAATATCGATGAGTATTCCTGCGATGACGGAAAGCGGCTCGAACAGATCAGTCAATTTGTCGCTGAAAAACTGGTGCCAGTATTAAAAGCAGGTGTCACCCTGGAGGGGCTCAATCAATTGTTAGCGGAACACGATGAGTTCCAGATTACCCTGGCAGCACGGAATGCATTGAAGCTGCCTGTGTCTGACTGAAACAGTCAGAGCCTCTCTACGAATGAGATACAGAAAAAATTAATAGCATGAATTCTACCATCGGAGCTAAACTATTTTTGTCGGGTTAGCCGCTTTTTTGGACTCGTTTTCGTTTTGACAGCTTTGCGCGTACCGACAATCTTTCCGATATGGGACCGTGACGCCCCAAGGGCAGCCAGTGATCGAATCAGGAGATCAAATGAAACAGTTTTGTCAGCCACTTCAATTTTTGCAACACGCGACTGGCTGGAACCAATTCGTTTTGCCAGATCCTGTTGTGTGAGATTGAGCTGAATTCTCAATGCCTTGACTTCTGCTGCCAGCGACAGCTTCATATTCACGAGCATTTCTTCGGCTTTGCTGAGTTCCAGAAAATCAGCCGTTGATCCTACCTGCCAGCCAGCCGCTTCCAGTTTTTTTTGTTTAGATGTTTTCATTTCGTTGCCTCATCATATTGTTTGAAGCGCTGTTTACAATTCTCGATGACCGACTGGGGTGTCTTTTGAGTCTTCTTGGCGAATACTTCTCCAATAATCACCGCATCAGGATCAAGGCGATACACGATGCGCCATGTGTGTTTCTCATCCGGGATACGTAATTCATGGATACGACGGCCAATAGACGGCATCGGACGACTGTGTGGCAATTCCAGTGAATCTCCTCGCTGTAGCCGTCGAAGCAATATGCCAGCTTCAATCCGCGCTGCAGAAGAGAATGGAGGCGTTTTAATCTCGCCGCGCAACCAGACGAGAGGTTTCTCTTGTGGTTCGTCTTTTTTGGCCCTGCAGTGAATTGTATGTCATATCTGACATGAGTCAAGGTTTGTTTATGGCCTGCTGCAGTTGCCAGTTTAGTAGCCAGAAATCACAGCTCCGCCGTCACACCCCGATAGGTAATCTTAATGCCCTTGGCAGCGAACTTTTCAGAGAGATGTGGAATGTCGTTGCTGTGAACGAGGACGATGACAGCGTCTCCTTCCAATAGAAGTGTATCGGAAGCCAGGTTCTGTTCAACTTCCCCGTCGGCGCGGCGGATGGCAACCACCAGGAAGCCCCGATCGCTGCGAACCTCGATCTTATCCAGTGTCTTGTTTACAAACGTCGAACCCGCGGTCACCTGCAGCTCTTCGAACTGCAGACCGAAGTGACCCAGTTCGTCGGTAATCGCGCCTTCGCTGGTCAGCTGTTCCAGCATGTTTTCCATCGTCGGTCGCATGATCAACTGGGCGACTTTGCTTGCGCCGATAGCAGTCGGCAGCACCACGCGGTTCGCGCCGCAGCCCAACAGTTTCTTTTCGGTCTTGGGGTTTTCCCCACGGGCGATGATCATCACGTCCGGGTTCATTTCCCGCGCGGTAATCGTGACGAACACGTTCGTCGCATCGGCAGAAAGGACGGTCGCCAGCACGGAAGCCCGGCGGATACCCGCCTGTTCCAGTACATATTCTTCCGATGCATCGCCGTTAATCACCCAGTAGCCCTGATCTTCGGCGGCTTTCAGGCGACGTTCGTCACAGTCCACAACCACGAACGGTTTTTTCGCTGCGTACAGACTTTTCGCCAGGATTGAACCCATGCGGCCGACACCACAGATAATCGTGTGTCCATTCAGACGTTCTATTTCTTTCGTCATTCTTCTCGCTCCCAGGGCTCGGTTGAGTTCGCCGTCGATGACCATCTGCATGAACCCGCCGATGGTATAGATCACCGCGCCATAACCGGCGATGATCACCATGATCGTCAAGGCCCGCAGCCCTGACGATTCGATGGGCTGCACTTCGCCATATCCGACGCCGAAGATGGTGATGATGACCATGTAGATCGAATCTTCCAGCTTCCAGCCGGCGGAGACATAGCCGATGACGGCAACCAGGCAGATCGTAAAGAACAACGCAATCCCGGTCATGATTTTACGGAACGGTCGGGAATGTCCGGGCTGGCTTCGCTGAATCGTATCTGTAGAGAATAATGATTCAGAATCTGACATGACTGATGTTCTCGATAGTTGCGCTCAAGTCACACTTTTTCAGAAGACAACAGGAACAGAGCCGACTCAGCAAGGCGCTGGCCGGCTCCGGTTCCGAAGACTCGATTGTTATCGATTGCTGTTACTTGATGAACAGCATTTCCTGGTAGGTGGGCAGTGGCCACAGATCGTCAGCGACAATCCCTTCCAGTTCATCGGCTGTCGCACGCACCTTGTTCATCAAAGGCAGAATCGTGTGGCAGCAGTGTGTCGCTTCAGACAGCATGTCTTCCGATTCACCGCCAGAAGCGGCGGCTTCCAGTTCAACGATGCTGTCCTGCAATGTCTTGACCAGTTCGGTGACTTTGTCCAGCGTATTGGTATCGAAATCGTAATCCAGCATTTTCAGGCTGGCACAATTGGAAACCAGTTCGCCCTGGTAACGGATCGCAGCCGGGAAGATCATCGTCTTCGCCATTTTGATCGTCAGATTCGACTCGACTTTGATCGACATGATGTACTGTTCGAGGTAAATTTCCAGGCGGCTGGCCAGCTCGCGTTCGGAAAGGACTTCGTATTTGGTAAACAGGTCTTTGACTTCCTGTGTCTCCAGAACAGGCAGAGCGTCCACAGTGGTCTTAAGATTCAACAGACCCCGTTTTTTAGCTTCTGCATGCCATTCGTCGCTGTAACCATCGCCGTTGAAGATGATCGAACCATGATCGTTCATGATGTCGGTCAACAGTTTCTGCAGTTCGGTGTGCAGCTTGCTGGGATCGCCGCCGGTGGCTTCTTCCAGGCGTGTTGCACAATATTCCAGCGAGTCGGCCACGATGGTATTCATCGCGACCAGTGGACCTGCGATGGACTGATTCGAACCGACAGCACGGAATTCAAACCGGTTACCGGTGAAGGCAAACGGACTGGTTCGGTTACGGTCGCCGGCATCTTTTGGCAGTGGTGGCAGCACGTCGGCTCCCACGGTCAGTGTTCCCTTGGGAATCGATGAGTTGGCTCCGCCGGCTTTGATCTGCTCGAAGACGTCGGTCAACTGATCGCCCAGGAAGATCGAGATAATCGCAGGAGGCGCTTCGTTGGCACCCAGACGATGATCGTTGCTGGCGGAAGCGACAACGGCTCGCAGCAGTCCCTGGAATTTATGGACGGCACGAATCACAGCACCACAGAACAACAGGAACTGGGCGTTTTCATGAGGAGTATCACCGGGATCGAGCAGGTTGCCTTGTGAAGAGCTGCCCATCGACCAGTTAACGTGTTTACCTGAACCATTGACGCCGGCGAATGGCTTTTCATGAGTCAGGCAGACCATGCCATGCTTTTCTGCAGTCCGACGCAGTGTGGTCATCAGCAGTTGCTGATGGTCGGTAGCAATGTTGGCAGATTCGAACAAAGGTGCGATTTCATACTGCCCGGGAGCCACTTCGTTGTGACGGGTTTTGATGGGAATCCCCAGTTTGAACAGTTCACGTTCTGCTTCGAACATGAAAGCCAGTACGCGGTCGGGGATCGCACCAAAATAGTGATCGTCGAATTCCTGACCTTTGGGTGGTTTGGCTCCGAATAAGGTGCGACCGGAGTTTAACAGGTCGGGACGAGCATAATAGAAGTTTCGGTCGATCAGGAAGTATTCCTGTTCGGGGCCTGCTGTGGAAGAAACCAGTTTTCCATCATCGTGGCCAAACAGTTTCAGAATACGCTGTGCCTGAATATTCAAAGCCTGCATGGAACGCAGAACGGGAGTTTTCTTATCCAGTGCTTCGCCAGTCCAGGAAACAAAGGCGGTTGGAATGCAGAGTGTCGTACCGTTGGAATTTTCCAGAATGTAAGCCGGGCTGGTGACGTCCCAGATCGTGTAACCACGGGCTTCGAATGTGGCACGGATACCGCCGGTCGGGAAACTGGAACCATCGGGTTCACCCTGGATCAGCTGTGAGCCGCTGAATTCAGCGATGGCACTGCCGTCACCGTCTGGAGACAGGAAGCTGTCGTGCTTTTCGGCAGTCGAACCGGTCAGGGGATAGAAAACGTGAGCATAGTGAGTGGCTCCTTTTTCAATCGCCCAGTCTTTGATGGCGGAAGCCACGACGTCAGCAGTCGAACAATCCAGTTTGTGACCCGCTTCAATGGTGCTGATCAATTGTTTGTAAACTTGCTTGGGCAGACGCTTTTTCATGGTCGCTGTGGAAAAGACGTTCGCGTTAAACAGTTGACCGGTTGGCGTCTGCTGGAAATTCATCGGGGGGTGATTGGGCTGGTAACCAGTCACAGCAGCGACGGCTGCAGAACGGGCAGAACCCAGAGTCGTTTTGACTCCGTTGCTGCCGCCGGAATAGGTGGTTTGACCATTAGAAGATTGAATTTCGGTGTTCACTGTTTTGACCTTTTCATTGGGCGATTAAACTACTGACAAAACTGTTGGAAGCTCGTGAGATCCATCAGATAACTGGCTAGGAAGCCAGGACAATTACATTTCTTAAGGTGTAAATTTCTTCTGAGTGATTCGCAATTGACATAAAAATCTGGTTTTTGAAAATGGTCAGATGTACCGTGGTCTCGCGCCAAGTTACTCAGAACTTTGTGAAATCGAGAAGTCGCTAAGAAGTAGTAACTATTACAAAGCAGAATATGTGCCAAACGGCAGGCAGAATTGGAATTTCCAGAGCCTCCACTCAGGCGCGGATACCAGGTCCTGGCCCTACTGTGACAGTCTGACATTCTAATCCCCTGCATCGTCGGTATTTGAGTGAACGTAAACTTCATTTACAAACTCCCGCTGATCAGGGACTAAAGGGCTGCAAATTCACAAGATCTCTTACGACCCGAACCCGGGCTGCCTGCTTTAGTTCTGGCATGCCAAGATTGCACGCATTCTTTGCCTGAAAAATCAGCACACCATTTCAGCAGGCCCGATATGGTTCGGAAACAAAGTTTCGCAGGGTGGGAATTCTGAGTGAATTATAACGGCATGCATCAATGAGCGTTGATGCAACGAGGTGCCAGGGATCAGCGTCATTTCGAAGACTGATGAGGCATTGTTTTCAGAATCAAATCCGCCAGCACGAGTCGATGATCAGTGTCGCTGGCGGCCGCGGAGAAGACCTGTACAGATTTGAAAAAATCGTTGATCCATACCTGGTCAATTCGCAGGAACGGAGCTTCGTTGGTAATCGTGTTGCCCCAGCCGATACCGGCTGTCACGAAGGCATCACTCAGATTCGCCGGCAGTTCCCGGAAGATCGGATCGCGCGGATTGACGTTGAAATCGCCTCCCACAATCACAGGCAGATCGGACGACAGTTCTGACAGGCGACGACTGATCAGCTGCAGTTCATCTCGCTGATGAATTCTCTGATCACGGTACGCGCGCCAGCATTCGGGGTTCCACAGATCCGCACGAAAGGGAGGTGGCATGAGACGCAACGAAACGACAATGATCTCCTGCCCCGTTTTGACTCTGACTTTGCCGATGGTGTAATTCACAGACGACGCCACGGGTTCGATCGGAGTTCGACTCAGGATCGAAGCATCCACGCCCACCAGCAGACCGGAATTTTCTCCGAGCATCGTTTTGCCCACTTCGATCAACGTCCCGGCTCCCGGCGTTTCCTGAATCAGAATCAGGTCCGGCTCATATCGTTTGAGCGCCGCGACAGCACGGCCGCTGCCATGCGCGTTGAGCGAAATCACCCGCAGTGGAATCTGTCCTGGCTGTTCGGCCTGCGCGACTGCCTCGGTTCGCTGACACATTCCCCGCCAGAGACTCAAAGGTGTATCGGCAAACACGACGAGGAACACAAACCAGAGACCGACCGTCGTCAACGCCATCCGTTTACTTTTCGCGCGTAACAGAATCAACGCCAGAAACAGACCGCTGACAAACCAGCACCAGCTCGGATAAACGGTGACCGCGGCACAGATGTCCGGTTGCATCGTGTAACAGACGCTGACGCTGATTAAGAAGAACCACGTAATACAGGTGGTAACGCGGGAGACAATTTGATCCAGGATTCTTTGAAAGCGGGAAACCGCAGGGGGATCAGGATCAGTCATTAAGGCTGCCACTTTGCTTCTGGAACAGATCAGCTGAATGAGTATTCGATTCCGCGATTATAAAGCCTGTGACATCGAACTGCCATACTGAGTAAACGCTCAAGTATGCCAGTAGCAGACTGTAGCTCAGGTCGATTTTCGCCTGACTGGTTGGCAAACCCTTCATGGGGGTTTACCATATTCTTCACCGACTTATTTACCTGGAGAGAGGATTTAACATGAGATATCACAGCCGTCAGTTGTTTGCATTTTGTCTGGTATTAACGGGGCTCACGACTTCGTATGTCGAGGCAGACGAACCAGGTGGCGACAATCAGCCTGTGGTGACCTATTCCACCGAACTCAATCTGGGGCAGGATCTCGGGCAGAACTTCGGCTCGCTCTTTGAACTCCGCGATAAAAACGGTGCCGTCATCGCGGGAGCCGGGTTCATGGAAGTCTATAATACCCGCTTTCGCAGTGATCGACACACACTGCAGTTTTATGTCAAACCAACACAAGATTCTCAGCAGTACCAGACGGAACGGCTGCCTCATCCGGACCTGGGTTGTGGTATCTATCTGATGGACCTGAATCAGACCATCTCAGCCTGGGGCGGCGACCGAACCGCATCACTGCGCACCTGGAGTCCCAAAGTGAAAAACTGGTCGGCAGCCCATTCTCCGGAAACGGGACCGCTGCGCAGCGGTGATGGTCAGATGCGGATCGGCAAGGGGCTGTTGACGTTCTGTTCGAGCACAGCGACTTACAATGACCGGGTCATTCTGTCTCCCCCCAAAGTAGGCCGCTACTACAACTTTTATTACGCGAACGGTTTCCTCTGTTTTTATTATGGCAATCGATCAGAGCAGGGGGGCTTCACCCGCGTGATGGCCTGTCCCTGGACGCCCGCGGATCAGGGGCCCGTCGATTTGACCAAGGCGATCAGCATCGACTGCAAGTATGTCGGCGCGACGCCCTTTGCCTGGGGACAGTTTCAAAAGGAACTGCTGACGGTTTCGAACTACGGTGGCGTCTACGCCTTCGATGGCAAACAATGGCGCACAGTGAAAGAGGCAAGCAAGAAGTACAGCTACCAGGTTTATTCGATGCTCAACTTCCGCGACCGCCTGCTGCTGGCGCAGTATCCCTCGGGGGAACTCTTCGAATATCGGGGCGGATCTGAAATCAAACAGCTGCATGGCTGGCCGCCTCGACTGCCCGAAGTCTCACCCAGTGCGCGCGAAGCCCAGACGCTGGCGATCTACCGGGGAGACCTGTTCGCAGGCGTCTGGCCGTGGGGCGAACTCTGGCGATATAACGAAGATGAAAACCGCTGGTTTTCCCTCGGGCGGATGTTCTCGCACCCGGTCGCCCATAAGCGAACCGTGCATCCCTATGAAGAGGAAGCAAAAGCCCATAATCTGGTGCTCAATCATTGGGGGCAACGCGTGACCGGCCTGGTTCCTCTCGGCGATTCCCTGATGGTTTCCACGTCGACTAAAGGCACGTATCCCTGGTTAGAGAAATACACATTTCTCACAGACGATCAGCGACGTGAATACGGTACCGTACTCAATTTCAAAATGCCTGGCAATCTGGCGGCTCAAATCAAATGGAAAGACGCGCCGATCCAACTGGAGTTCGTGGTCGAACCCCAGCGACTCGTCATCCGCCAGGACGGACAGGAACTCGGTTCCGCTCCCTTTTCCGCGGATGACATCAAACGTCTGCAGACAGCCACCCTCACCTGGGGCAACGGCATCTTCGGCAAGCTGAACGGAACACTGCAGAACTCAAAGCGAAAATAAAAGGTTCCAGGAACCGATAATTGAGACTCGTTGTGAGTTGCAGCAAATCAAACAGACTTTGGAGTGTGATCATTGCTACGTCAATCTGCACTGCGGTGATATTTTGAATAGCCAGCCAGACCCTCTGGAATCGAAGCCGGCTACCGGACATGATCGACTGGCGGTCGTGGTGCTGGCGGGGAGCGCCTGCTTGATGGCTACCGGGCCGATCCTGGCATCGGTTGCGATGCGTCAAGCGGGGATGGGGCCTTTTGGAACAGCGTTCTGGCGATTTGCAATCGCGGCTCCTTTGTTGATTGTATTGGCAGTAGCAGGACGCCGCCGCAGTCAGGAGCAGACGCCGTTTGTCTGGCCGAAGACTTTTGCGAGGTGGTTGTGGATCGGAGGACCGGGAGTGGCGCTGGCACTGGTCATGGGCGCGTGGTTTACAGCCATGCTCTATACCACGGCGGCGGCAGCCACAATTATGACCAACATGCAGGCACCCATGGTAGGACTCGCTGCATGGATCCTGTTCGGTCAGCGGCCGCGCTGGCTGTTCTTTGCGGGAACCTGCATCGCGATTGTCGGCGTCGTCGGCTTGCTGATTGCCGAACCAGGGCCCATTACGATGGTGGGAGGCAATGTCACAGGTGACCTGATCGCGCTGATCGGCGCGGTTGCCTACGCAGCCTACCTGTTGCAGATCGCCCGATTGAGTCGCAGCTACAAACCAGCTGAGGTCATCGCCATGGCTGCGAGCGTGGCGGCGGTTTTGTTATTGCCACTTCCTGCGTTGTTGGGAGAACCCTATCTTCCCAGCAACGCGACCGGCTGGTGGTCATTGGTCGGTATGTCCCTCGTGGCACAGGTTTTCGGCCACTCGGCACTGGGGTGGGCGGTCGCGCGGGTCTCCTCAGCAGCCTCGGCATCCGTATTATTAGTGCAGCCGGTCGCGACCGCCATTCTGGGTTGGCTGGTTCTGCATGAATTGCTTGACGCCTGGCAGATCGGCGCGATTGGCATCATCCTGCTCGGCGTGTTTCTGGCCAAACGTGGTGCGCCGGCAACGCAGCCAGATGAAAATACTCCAGACAGACCAGTCAGCGGTTGACGTGAAAAAGAGAAGGCTGCCATACTGGTAGATGCCGAGTCTTTTTTCAGTGACGAATAATCCATCAAAATCCATAGGAGAACGCCATGCGCTATTTTACTCCCTGTTTATTCAGTCTGAGTCTGTTTCTGGTCGCCTGTGCGGATGAGAGTTCCACGCCGCCTGTGCCCGGTGAAACGCAGGTGACGGGCGAAGATGTGAAACAGAAGATCGGTGAAGCCGCTGACACCGCGAAAGAATTCACAAAGCAGAAACGCGATGAATATTCCAAACAGCTCGACCAGCAGCTGGAGGGCCTGGATGGGAAAATCGCCGAGCTGGAGACAAAGGGCGCGAAACTCAAAGACGACGCCAAAGTGGAATGGAATAAGAAGCTGGAAGACCTGAAATCGAAGCGAGGCAAGCTGTCAGAAAAGCTCAAAGAATTCAACGAGTCCTCCGCCGACGCCTGGGAAGGATTGAAGAAAGACCTGGATATCGCCTGGGGCAATCTCAAAGAAGCCTACGACAAAACCGCGAAGGAAGTGAAGGAGTAGGTTTGGGGGAGGCTTCATGGACTGTTAGAATGAACTCGATCCATGTTGACAGTATCAGGGGAAGCGATTTATGAAAATGCATTTTTACCGCAGAAGTCTTCTCCTGACTCTACTCCTTCTGCTGGCTGTTCCCACTCTCGGGCATGCCGGTGATGAGGAATTGTTTCAACTTACACGGTCGATTCTCAACGATCAGGCCGATCCAGGTGAGTGGCCACTCGCTGCCCGACGATCACAGTGTCTGGAAAGCCTTGCGGCTTTAAATAATGAAAAACAGAGCGGAGAACTGTTGGAGCTCTGGTCAAAAGAGAAACAGAGGGGAGCAGAAGGGCGACTGTCTACCTGCTGGAAGCAGGGACTGTATTGGGCAGGCCTCAATTATGCACCGGACTCCGGTCTTACGCTCGACCGTAAGCTGGCCAGTCTGGCAGGGCATACTGAGGTTCCGCCGGAAAAACTGATCACACAGTTGCTCGCGCAGGAGAAGCAACCGATCTCGAAGCTGGATCAGTCTATGGTAAAACTTCTGCGGTTTGCCGCCCGCTATGATCGGGCACTCAAGAGTGAAAATTCCAAAGCGGAATTGCACAAACTGGTGCCGGACGTGAATGAACTGGCACCACAGGCCTTACAGCTTCTGGAAAAGAGGTATCCTTCAAGTGGCTACTATCATTTCAGTTATCATCCCGTCAAAGCGGAAGTGGCGCAGTGTGCGTTTGCCATGCTCACCATCGTGCCTGTGGAACAGCATTCTCCTGAACTCAAAACGCTTTCACGGCAACTCGAGTTGCTCTTCGGTCTGGGGTGTGTCCATCGCGGATGGTATGCTGCTTTCGATACAGGGATTGCGCTGTTAGCAAAAAAGGATAAGAATGAAGGGCTGGCGCTCCTGGTCTGGAAGTCCGATTTTCTGGAATACCCGGAAGTGTCAGCTCCTGATTCCGTGTTGCTCTCGCCTGACATCCGAAAGACCTCTCCGAAATTAGCGCACATTGTTTCCGGTGTGAATTCTTGCCTGAGTCAGCTGAGAAAGCAGACTTACAAAAAAAATCCCGAAGTCTTCACCCGGCTACTTCAGGAACCGGACAGCGAACTCTGGCGGTTTCAGGTTTTGCTCTCTCTGGAAACGGCCCGGTTGCGCGCGGATCATAATCTGTTACAACTGACGGCACGCAGTCTGCTGGAACAGAGCGAACGGCTTTACAGCACCAGCCGGGAAGAATACGAGAACAGTCCCAATGATCTCTGCTATCTCTACTTTTCGGCCTTCTACGCGGCACAACGCCTGAATGACCGGAAGCTGCAGGACGATCTGCTGTCGCGGTTGCTCAAGCTGTATCCCCAAATGGGTGATTACTACACTGACGTTTTGTATGATCAGCAATCAAAAAATCTAGACTGGTTTTACCTGTTCAGCGATCGTGCACTCGCTCCCGTGTGGCGGCAGAAATTTGAAGCAGTGCTTTTGAAAGACTCCGGTCCTCAGGGTTTCTCTAAATCTGAATTCGGCATGCTCTGGGCAACATTCGGCACAACAGAAATTGATGGCAAAGCAATTCTGACCATGTATAAAGAAGACTATAACTTAATGGGTATTGCCTGGGGCGCCGGCTATGCTGTCGGCAGGGGACGTGCCGCGTTACCTGTATGTGCCACCTGGCAGCAGTTGAGCCAGATTGATCCCCGCTTTAATACGGTGACCTGCTTTGTTGAGTTTTGTGGAGGCTATGCGAAAGGGAAAGAGAAGGAGTCTGAGAACTGGGATGCACGATTCCTGCAAGTGCTTGGACCGAAATAAACATTCCTGTTCCCCTTGCTTGTTCAGACTCACTCATCAAAGTGCGATTTCTTCCGCAGTAGATGATGATAATGCTGGGCGAACCGGTGCGATTCGTCTCGCACGTATTGCAGGAGTCTTAAGCCGTAGGAATGCCTGCTTAAACGGCGGGGTTCGGTTTCGCCGGGGACGAAGACTTCTTCTTCCCGTTTGGCCAGGGAGATCGTGAAGGGGGGCTCGACGCCCAGTTCGCGCATCGCGGTCATTGCGGCGTTCAACTGGCCTTTCCCGCCGTCGATCAGCAGGATGTCGGGGAATGTTTCTCCCTCCTGATGCAGGCGTCGGATGCGGCGGCTGACGACTTCGCGGATCGAGGCGAAATCGTCGATTCCTTTGACCGTGCGGATTTTGAATCGTTTGTAGCCATGCTTGAACGGGAGGCCGTCGATGAACTGCACCAGGCTGGCCACGGTTTCGCCCCCCTGCAGATGTGCGATGTCGACCCCTTCGATCCGGCGGGGCAGCTCGGGCAGGCCGAAGACTTTCTTCAGACCCTGCATGCCCTTTTTCGGATCGATGTAAAAGACTTCGGGTTGTGCGTGATCTTCCAGATTGCCGCGCAGTTTGATGCTTTCGAGCAGTTGGATTTCGTCTCGCAGTCGGGCTGCTTTCTCGTAGAGCTTGGCTTCCGAAGCGGCCAGCATCTCTTTTCGCATTTCATTGAGCAGCCGATCTTTTTTGCCGTCAAGAAACAGTTTGAGTTTGTTGATGTCCTTGCGGTAGTCTTCTTTACTGATCCGCAGATTGCAGGGAGCCGTGCACTGGTTGATGCTGTGCAGCAGACAGGGGCGGAACCAGCGCCACTTTTCGTCCCCCTCTTCGATGTCCAGCGAACAATTGCGGAAGCGGAAGATTTTCTGCAGCACGGTTATGGTGCCCCGCAGCTGTTTCGCGTTGGTGAACGGGCCGTAGAGCTTGGTTCCTTTGCTCTTGGGCGTACGGGTGAATTCGACGCGGGGAAAATCTTCGCGTGTCGTGATTTCCAGGTAGGGGAACGTCTTGTCGTCTTTGAGTTCCGAATTGAATCGCGGGCGAATGTCCTTAATGAGCCGTGCTTCGAGGAGCAGGGCGTCGACTTCGGTCTCCGTTTCCAGGTAATCGATGTCGGCGATTTCGGTGACCAGTTCCGCGGTGCGGCGCTCGACGGCTGCGGCCTGGTTGAAATAACTGGAGGCGCGACTTTTCAGATTGACGGCTTTCCCCACGTAGATCACGCGGGCCTGCGCATCTTTCATCAGATAGACGCCGGGCGTGGTGGGGAACTTGCGGACCTTTTCCTGCGGTGTCTGCGCAGTTTCTGCCGGCGCGGGAGCGGCTGGCTCCGCTTCGGGCGGTTCACTATCGGGAAGATTGTCCGTATCAGACACGGAATCCGATTCCTGTCGGCGCTCAAGGCCTGGTTAAGTGCTGGTTAAAAGATGCAGGGATTTTTTTATTATAGAAGGGGAGACCCGGTTTCAGAAGCCGTTATTTTCTTCGATCATCTGTTTGACAACTTCGCGGCGGTCGCCGGTCGCTTCCATGATCTCCAACTGCCGCTTGGCGCCGGATTTATGTACCAGGTTACAGATACGGTCTAATTCGTCCGTACACTCCAGGCGTTCTGACATCGGCGAAACCAGATCCACCAGTTGCTTGGTCGTATCAATCACGGAAAACAGTTTGTAATTCTCGCTGCTGACCAGGCTGGCGTCGATGCCGTAACGTGTCGCCCGCCATTTGTTCTGCTGGACCATCATCGGGTGATGTTGCAACTGATAAGCGCCTTCGTCGATTTCATCTGAAATGCATTTCACCATACACTGCACGAACGCGGTGAGGGAGAGGACCTGCTCCAGGTTGGCCGGCATATCGCACACACGGATTTCGACGGTGCCGAAATTATGATGCGGGCGGATGTCCCACCAGATTTCACGAATCGTATTAATGAAGCCGGTGCTGATCAGGTGATTGATGAGCCACGTGTATTCGCTCCAGTTCCGCATCGTGGGAGGCAGACCGGCGGTGGGCAGGCCTTCCATGATTTTCGAGCGGTTCGAATGCAGGCCTGTATTACGGCCTTCCCAGAAAGGTGAGTTCGAAGAGAGCGAGAGCAGCAGCGGCAGGTAACGCAGCATGCGATCGCAGACCATGACGGCTTTGTCGCCGGAATCGACGCCGACGTGGATGTGCAGACCGAACGTGACCAGGCGGCGGGCGACGTCCTGCATCAGATCGACGAGTTCGTAATAGCGATCGTTCACGGTGATTTTCTGATCCCGCCACGAAGAGAACGGATGCGTGGCCGCCCAGAACAGTTTCAGCCCCAGCTTGTCGGCGGTGGCGGTGACATCTTTGAGTTTGCCGGTCAGATCCTGACGCACATCTCCTACCGTGCGGCAGACGTCGGTATTGATTTCCAGGTAACTCTGCATCAATTCCGGTTTGACATATTTGGCGGTCTCTTCTGGCAGCCCGGCCAGCACTTCGGTGATCGAGTTCGAGAGCGCATAGGTCTCTGTGTCGACAAGTTGCAGTTCCAGTTCCACACCCAGTGTCGGGTAATCGTTTCTGGCGAAGGAGATGGTTCCCATCGGTTTAATTCCCTTTTTGGATGAGCCTGGGGTTCAATGAAAGTAACAAAGCGGTCTGCAGCATAATGCGACTGCCGATGATCAGTGCCCGTTCGTCGATGTCGAAATATGGGGAATGCAGAAACACCGCTTTTACATCGGGACGGGCACATCCCAGCCGCAGCATTGAGCCGGGGATCTGCTGCAGGTAAATCGAAAAGTCTTCTCCCCCCATGCTGGGCAGATCGATCAGGCCGACCTGCTGTACTCCCAGTACATCCTTGGATGCCTGTTCCAGGGCGGCAGAAATATTACGGTCATTGACGACGGCGGGCAGGGGAGATTGAAACCGGACCTCAATCCGGGTCCCTGTGCTGCGGGCGATGCCGGCAGCGATGTCTTCAATCCGCTGATGCAACACATCGCGGGCCTGATCATTCGTGGAACGCAGCGAGCCTTTCAGAGATGCCGTTTCAGGGATCACATTGGGGGCCAGACCCGAGGCGATCTGGCCGATGGTAAATACGGCGGGGGTGCGCGAATCAATCGAGCGGGGCAGATTCTGATACAGGCTGGAAATCAGTTGTGCGGCTGTGGTAATCGGATCATTTCCATGATGAGGCCGCGCTGCATGCGCCCCCATGCCGTGAATTTCAAAGTGGACTTCATCACAGAACGCGGTCATCACGCCATAACGGATTTTGGCAGCCCCGGCGATGATTTCCGGATCCATATGCAGGCCGATAATCGCATTCACATCATCAACGGCGCCCTGTTCCACCATCCAGCGGGCACCCAGGCAAATCTCTTCTGCGGGCTGAAAAATGAATCGCAGCCGAATTCCCTGGCCAGGCCAGTCTTTCTCAAACAGTTCGGAACAGCGATTGAGACTGAGTGCCGCACCCAATGCGATCGATGTATGCGCATCGTGACCACACAGATGACCGATGCCCGGATTATGTGAACAGTATTCGACTTCTTTCAGATCGGTAATTCGCAGCGCGTCGATGTCGGCGCGAATGCCGATCAGCGGAGTATCAGCGGTTGGGGTTCCCAATGTCATGTCGGCGATCACGCCCACACCGTTTTTCATCAATTTTGGTGTGAGGCCAATTGCTTCGAGCGTATTGCAGATCAGCTGGGACGTCTGTTTTTCTTCGCCGCTGATCTCGGGATTTTTATGCAATGTGCGACGAATGTCGATGATGGTTGGCTCAAGGGAGCTGAGTTCCTGATCCAGTTGTTTTGCAACGGCCTGGTAAAAGGCTCTGATGTCGGTCTGATCGAGCGAGAAAGATGCCACTGAGTACTCCGGGTTCTGCCCTGATTAATCCAGACCGTCTGCGCGACAGTCATTAAAATCAGAGACTGATATAAAAAACTCTTTATTTATAATTCTTATTTTAATGAAGTTAAGGTTATCATAAAGGTATAAGCAGTAAACAATGGAGTTCAGGAAAAAATAATTGAACAGCATCCCGGAGCATTTACCCCACAGACCCCGCCGAAATCACCATCCAGATACAGAACAGGGAGCGACCCCATGCAGGAACCAAATCAGGAACGTCGAAATCTTTTAAAAGGCGCCGTTGCGACTTCACTGGCATCGCTGGCGGGCAGTCTTTCGCTGGGTGAAGCATCCGACGCGAAAGCCGATCCCGATTTAATCAAGCGTGAGAATCAGAAAGAGGGTTCCAGCGACTGGCAGTTGACTCGTATCCAGCTGGATAAACGTGATGGCTTCCGCTCTCCCAAAATTGAAGGTTACTGCTCCCGACAAAGTGTCGCAGCGGGTGAGCCGATCGACATCATGGTTTCGACACGGCCCGCGCAGGAATTCAAGATTGAAATTTTTCGCACCGGTTATTATGACGGTCGCGGTGCGCGGCTGATGAAAACACTGGGGCCGTTCCAGGGCAAACCTCAGCCCGTGCCCCAACCGGGTCACAAGAATCTGCATGAATGCCACTGGGATGCAGCAGTGACATTGACGATTCCCGATGACTGGCCCAGCGGCGTCTATCTGGGTCGACTCTCCACGTTGAAGGACAAGACCGGCTACGGTTACTGGCAGAGTTATGTTGTGTTCATCGTCAAAGATGATCGTCCTGCGGATATCCTGTTTCAATGTTCGGACAATACCTGGCAGGCCTATAACAGGTGGCCCAATAACTATTCGGTCTACACCGATCCCAAAGGAACCCAGGGACCCTGGGCCGACGTCAGCTTTGATCGACCCTATGCCAAATACGCGCAGATTTATGAAAACCCGCAGTCCGTCGGTTCGGGGGAATGGCTCTGCTTTGAATTTCCGTTTGCCTACTGGCTGGAAAAACATGGCTACGATGTGACCTACTGTTCCAACAGCGACATGCTGACTCCCGAGCATGGCCTGAAATGCAAGTCGTTTCTCTCGGTCGGACATGACGAATACTGGGATATCAGGCATTATGAATCGGTCGTAAAGATGCGCGACGCCGGTGTGAACCTGCTCTTCTTCTCGGGGAACTCGGTCTGCTGGGTGACACCGATGACAGCGAGTTCGGACGGTCGCCCGAATCGTATCATGTTTCGTGGCGGGCCGTATGGCGGCAAATACAAATATGCAGAAGCGCGTGAGCGGGATAACGGACCGTTTCCCCACCGGGGGCCAGATGAAGGCTATCTGATGGGGTCACGGAATGTCGATCCGGTCAATGGCGGCGGTGACTGGGTTTGTGAACTGCCCGAGCACTGGATCTTTGAAAACACCGGCATGAAAAAAGGAGACGCGATTCCTGGTCTGATCGGCTGGGAATATCACGGCGACCCGCCTGAAGACATTCCCGGTCTCGAAGTCGTCGCAAAAGGAACTGCGCTGCAGGGAGGCGTCAATCCGCAGCAGTGGACGGCGACGATCTATCCCGGCCCGAAAAATAATTTCGTGTTCAATGCGTCGACGATCTTCTGGTGTCAGGACCTCTCCAGTCCGCCGGGACATATGCTTCCCTGGTCACACTGGTCGCGTCCGCATGGACCCGATGAACGCGTGCAGCAGATCACGCATAATATTATGCGTCGCGCTACTTCCTGAACGGACCATAGATTGAAATCGGAACACAATGCCTCCTGTATCCAGGGGGCATTGTCGTTTTCAGAGAACAACGTTTCTGTGAAAGAGCGATTTACAATCGATTCTCATGCGGATCTTCAACAGAAATACACCAAAACTTCGCAATGGACGGGGGAATCTGAAAAAATTCTACCGGTTTGCGAGGGGCGTCTTTACCAGAGATACGGTTCCGGTTGGCATTATCTTCAAATTTCAATTGCTTTTTAGCGGTCAATTGAGAATCACACGGATACCGCAGCTTTCTTCCTCGCAAAAAATCTTTCAAAAAATTCTGCCTGACCGGTGCGGTTATTTATCTTGACTTCATCAAACCTTTGAATCCGGCTGGTATAAAAGTGATTTGTTTCTGACGGACTCTTTCCAGCTCGCTCCATGCTTTCTTAAACAGGCGATGCCCGTGCGTAGTGATGCCCGTGCGTAGTCATGTAACAGAGCGAACACCTGTCCCGATTGAGCAGGTGAATGTCCTGAGGAAACCTGCTGTTTTTCATCCCTCCCTGTTATTGATGAGGATCTCTGATGTTGTTCACACACATCCCGCCCCGGCGACGTTCCGGGTTCACTCTGATCGAACTGCTGGTTGTCATTGCGATTATCGCGATTCTGATTGCTCTGTTACTGCCAGCCGTCCAGCAGGCGCGTGAAGCAGCCCGCCGTTCCACCTGTAAAAACAATCTCAAGCAACTGGCCATCGGTCTGCATAACTATCATGACACGCATGACGTGCTCCCGTTTGGCTGGGATCAGCGGGGCGCCGCCTGGAGTGCCATGATTCTGCCGGCGATCGAGCAGGGCAATCTTTACGATACCCTGATTTTCCAGGAATCGGGAGACGGAAACTGGGACTCCGGCTCTGCCAATACAACTGCTGCAAGTACTTATCTGCCCGTGTTCAACTGCCCGAGTGCACCGCTACAGAAGCACTACAATTTTAACAATATCCCCCAGCGGGCACCCGGAACCTACCTGGGTAATGCTGGTTCTGAATCCAGTTCAGACGACGACTCAACCAAAGTATCCGGCTCAAAGTCTCTGGAAGAGGTGATTCAGAATGGTATGTTCTATGCCTGCAGCTGCGTCAGTTTTCGCGATGTCAAAGACGGAACTTCAAATACGTTTATCATAGGAGAAACACAGACCGACCTCGACTTCGGTAAAGACGGTCAGTCTATGGATCACTGGAATATCGGTTCTCCGCAGACTGATCCCTGCGGCTGTAATAACGGTACGGGCGGCAGTGAATTCTCTGAGTTTGTTGGTACCACTTATCCCCGGATGAACGCCCGTCGGACGGACCCTTCCGTCAGTGGTCATCTGATGGAGCTCTCATTTGGCAGCTGGCATTCCGGGGGAGGTCACATGGCGTACGCGGATGGCTCCGTTCATTTTATCTCAGAGAACATTGATAAAACGATCTACCAGGCATTGTCCACCCGCTTTGGTCGCGAAGTGACCTCGAATTAATCGTACTGAATCAAGCGTGGATCGGCCGTACCTCTGCTTCATGAATTTACAGGCACGGTCACTGTTATGATAATGGTTGTAAGGTGTTGATATGAAGTTGTTTATGTTACTTTGTTCTCGTGCGGTTCCCCTGTGTCTCTTTTTCTGTCTGCTGTTGTCGGCGGGATGTGGGGGCTCGATCGAGGCTGATTACAGTAAGCTGGATCTGGTCGATGTATCCGGCACGGTCACGCTTGATGGGCAGCCTCTGTCCGGTGCGACCGTCGCCTTTGAAGCACCCGATCGAACCTTTTCCTCAGGTGTCACTGATGCCAGCGGTCATTATTCGCTGATGTTCAATACCGAAAAATCAGGTTGCCTGACCGGACAGAAAACCGTACGCATCAGGTTTGTCACCGATTCCGAAGCGCCGGAAGGGGAAACCGAAACGGAAGACGCAGAGAAATCACCGGCAGCGTCCGGGCAGAAAATCCCGGAGCAGTACAATTCCAAATCAACGCTTGCTGCCACTGTCGATGCAGATCACACCAGCTTCAATTTTGACTTGAAAAGCAAGCCGTAAGTGACTGGCAGCGATTCTTACTGATCCAGCTTTTCGATGCGTCTGGCATGGCGCCCCCCTTCGAAGGGAGTGCTGAGCCAGATGTCGATGATCTCGTATACATCGTGCAGCGAAATCATGCGTTCGCCCAGCGAGATCATGTTGGCGTTGTTATGCATGCTGGCCAGACGCGCCGATTTCTCGTTCCAGCAGACCGCACAACGCACGCCTTTGATGCGATTTGCGGCGATCGCTTCTCCATTGCCAGAACCACCCAAAACAATGCCTCGCTCAAATTTTCCCTCTGCAACCGCCAGGGCCGCCGGCATGATAAAGTCGGGATAGTCGACCGACTCTGTGGAATCGGTGCCCATATCTTCGACCTGATATCCTGCTTTCGTCAGATACTCAATGATGCGGCGTTTGTACCGATAGCCGGCATGGTCGGAGGCGATAACAATACTTTTGACAGGTGGGTCTGAAGGAGCTGGAGATGTCATTCGTTCGAGATTCTAAAGTTATTAATCCTGATTGTGGCATTCTGACAGCAGACGCAGCGGGCGAGACAGAAAGATCCTGATTCGCCCGCATGTCCATTCTGACTGAAAAAATGCGGGAATCGAAAATGGGTTATAGTGGAAGTGAAATGACTATTTGCCAATCCGGTAAAGCTGTGTTTTCGTCCGAATCAATAGAGTGTCGCCAGCGACAGCAAACGAAGCCAATGTCGGCTCTTTCAAATGATTGCGGCTGATTTCCTTATATTCTTTGCCAGCGGCGATCACAGTGGTCTCGCCTTCTTCGCTCTGGAAATAGATTTTTCCATTCGCATGCAGTGGTGAGGCAGAGAAGTTGCCGCCCACCCGCTCTTTCCAGTTCAACTCGCCGGTTTTCGCATCGAAGCACTGGGCGATCCCTTTGTCGCTGATGGTAAACAGTTCGTCTCCCACAACCAGTAGAGACGGCGTATGCGGGATCTGGGTTTTGTTAGACCAGGCCAGGTGGGTTTCGGTCACATCACCCGTGCCATCGGGACGAATCGCCAGCAGTGTCGGACGGTCATAGCTGGTCGTTACAAAAATCAGGCCGTGACTGAATACCGGTCTGGGGATCACGGAATAGCCGTCATAATTCAAATGCCAGATCTCTTTGCCGTCTTCGGGGGAGTGTCCGGAGATCACATCGGTGCCCGGCGCGACGATCTGTTTTTTGCCGTTCACGGTGATCAGCAATGGTGTTCCAAAGGAAAACTTCTTGCGGCCTTCAACATTGCGATCTACTTTCCAGGCGATCTTTCCGGTCTTACGGTCCAGGGCGACGATGAAATTTGCCCCTTTGCCATCGCAGATGATGACCAGTTTGTCATCAACGATGATCGGCGAACCTCCATTGCCATGCTGCATCTCATACTTAAGTTCGTTGGTTTTCCAGACCACATCGCCGTCCAGCGTCAGGCAGGCCGTGCCATGGGTGCCGAAATGCACATAGATGAGTTTGCCATCGGAAATCGGGGTCGGGCTGGCGTGGCTGTTCTTCTTGTGAATGCGTTGTGCGGTCTCTTTGGTTTCCTGGAAGAGTTCTTTGTTCCAGAGCGTCTTGCCGGTTTCCAGATTCAGGCAGACCAGTCGCAGTGACTGCTCGGGATCGGTTTCCCCTTTTTTCGGGACGGCGGTGGTGACATAGACTTTCTCGCCGACCACAATCGGCGACGACCAGCCGACGCCGGGCACATCCGTTTTCCATAATACGTGTTCGGTCGGGCTCCATTGTACGGGCAATGCTTTTTCGCCCGAATGTCCCTGGCCGGTCGGGCCACGAAACTCGAACCACTCCTCCGCACTCAATGTCTGAGGCGACAGGCAAGTAACAACAGACAGAACGCAGAGGTAGAATAAAGTAGAAACTCTCACGTCAGCAGGCCCTCCTGAATGAGGTAGTGGATCTGTACTAGTGTGCAACGGCGCTTTTTTTGATCCGTTAATTTTGCCACAATAGAAAGAGTCTGACAAGTTATGCGGGCTCTCTCAAGAGCCTGTATCGTAAGATATTTGACGTCGGAAAAAGATTTAACCGGGAATTCAAA